>NZ_VFVV01000004.1:0-376864 GCF_006442695.1 Mesorhizobium sp. B2-3-7
GTGAACCGCTTCGACGCCAAAACAGAAGCGGACAGATCATGTGCTACCAAACCGGACAACTTGATTAGCTACCGACACATGTGCATGCCCACAATCGGGCAAATGACCTCACGGCGGGGCCATGCCCTCGCACAGATAGTAGCTGCCGCTGTTGCCGCTCGCCTCGCTCTCGTCTTCGATGGGCCGGACGGAGACGAGATCGATCTGAGTCGGGCTCATCTGCGTCACCGAGAGCACGTCGGGAAAAACGTAGCCCGGCTCCTGGCAAATGGCCGTCACCGCCCAGCTCGGCGAGCGTGTCGCCTTGCTGATCTGCAAGAACTCGCAATTGTATTCGACCCCTTGCAGGCCATGGGCCGACAGCACGATGTTGCCGGCATCGATCAGCGTCTGCAGGGTATCTTTCCTGGCCTGTGCGCAGAGCTCCTCGGACTTGAGGTATACTCCTTCAATGAAATCGTCCGCGGCAAGCGCCGGCGACGCCGCAAACAGCATCGAAACGCAAAGAGAGTTCCTCAAGCCCATGGTTTAATTCCGTTTTCAATTTATAGTGTGACCGCCTCGCCGATCCCAGGCACGACGACATTCACGCCCGAACCCTCCATTCCGGCGACGAATTTGTCGGGCGTCTGGTCGAGCAGGCCGAAAGTCGCATAGTGGCATGGCACGGCGACATCGAACTTGAAATAGCGGCGGCAGGCGAGAGCCGCGACAGCACCTCCCATGGTAAAGCGGTCGCCGACCGGCACCAGGCCGATCTTCGGCTCATGCAGCTCGTTGACCAGCGCCATGTCCGAGAAGATGTCGGTATCGCCCATGTGATAGAGCGTCTTGTCGTCCTGGAAATGCAGGACCAGCCCGCAGGGATTGCCCATATAGATGCCGTCCCCATAGGACGAGGAATGCAATGCCTGGACAAAAGTCGTCGTGAACGGGCCGCAGTCCACCGTGCCACCGGTGTTGCCCTGGTTGACATTGTTCTGGTCGACGCCCTGGCCGCCGAGATAGCCGCAGACCTCGGGGTTGGCGACCAGCATCGCTCCGGTCTTCTTGAGGATCTCGAGCGCATCGCCGACATGGTCTCCGTGACCATGCGTCAAAAGCACGTGGGTGACACCTTCGGCCGGGCCCTCCCAACTTTTCTTCCAAAGCGGGTTGCCGCTCAGGAACGGGTCCATCAGGATGCTTGCGCCCGCCACCTCGATCTTGAAGGCGGATTGTCCGTACCAAGTGAGTTTCATCAGCGAGTTCCTCGATTTTTGCTCCGTCGGAGGATAGAACGGCGTCAGCTCAAGAGCAAAGTGTTACGGCGTCCTCGCGTGTTCAAAACGCCGCGACGGCGCTGTCGGGTCAAAGGAAAACCGTTGGCTATCATTACCATCGAGGAATTGCCGGCGCGGCTGGCCGGCGGCAGGACGCTTGCCGGGCTCGATCTCGGCGACAAGACCATCGGCGTCGCCGTTTCGGACCGTGGCTTTTCCTTCGCGCATCCGCGCCCGGTCATCATGCGACGAAAATTCTCGCTCGACGCGGCCGTGCTGCTGGATCTGCTGCAAAAGGAGAATGCCGGCGCGGTGGTGATTGGACTGCCGGTCAACATGGACGGCTCGGAAGGTCCGCGCGCGCAGAAATCGCGCGCCTTCGTACGCAACATGGCCGCCTTGAGCGACCTTCCCTTCCTGCCATGGGACGAGAGGCTGTCGACGGTAGCCGCCGAACGGACGCTGATCGAGATGGATTTTTCGCGCGCCAAGCGCGCCGGCAAGATCGATTCGGCCGCAGCCGCCTTTATTCTGCAGGGAGTTTTGGACCGGCTTCGCTCGCTCGGTGCAGCCGCTCGAACTGCACCGGAACCGCCGCCCGCCCCCTGATCCAGCCGATGATTTCACGACGGCGGCGAAACGCCCAGATCGCCAGCAGCAGCAGGCCGTCGAATATGCAGGCTCTTCCCACCATGCCGGGAATGATTGTCGGGTCGATGCCGAGCATCTGGCCGTAGAGTTGGAAGACGAAATCATGCAACTGCCGGCTCAGCATGACGTAGCCGAAATTCATGTCGTTGAGCGACAGGTAGAACCAGCCCCAGAAAAGCGCCATCGGAGCCGCCCACAATGCGAAGATGTAACGCATCAGCGGCCTCCCTTCCGGGTCGGCTGGGGTCGGCCCGATATCAGCGAAAGCAGCGAATTGTGGGCTGCGGCCCTGGCCATGCTGTGCGCCGTGGCGTGGATTTCAACCTCATCCGATGTGGCCAGGGTGCGGCGCTCGGCAAGCATGGCGACATAGGAGGCCAGAAGTGCGGCCAATTGCACGGCGACGACCAGGAACAGCCCGTTGATGCCTTGCGCCGCGCCTCCGACCAGGATCAGCGACAGCACGCCGGAAGCGCTGATGAAGGCGATGCGGGCAACGCTGTCGGCGCCCGGATTGCTGGCATTGTTGATCAGCGCCTCGACAAAAGCCCAGAAGAACAGCACCGCCACGACAAGCAGGGCCGTTGCCAGAGGCGCAACCACGACGACATTTTCGAGATCGACGAAGCGGGCGCTCTCGATTGTCACGCCCAGCACCCCAAGCGCCCCGGCCACGCCGCGGTTTCCATCGATGCAGATGATCGCCAGCAGGGCGAAAACGATCGTCCAGTGCAAGGCGAGAAAAGAGGTCAATACCTGTCGCATCGTGATTCCTGCTTCGACAGGAATGACAGTGGGCTTTGCCGCCAGCCCTCGCAACGGAAACCATTTGTTAAGGTTAACGGCGCGGGGGAATGACCAAGGCGTGGTCCATGGCTGCTGCTCAGGTGGTTGGCGGATAGAGCGTGTCGATGATCATGCGCGCATCATGGCGCGAATCGAGCATGCCGTAGGTGTTGCGCCACTGGCCCGCCAGCCGCGTCTCGACGAAGGCATCGGCGATCCGCCCTGCCCCCAACCGGCGCAATTCCGCCGCCGCCGCCGACAGCGCCAGTTGCTCCGTCAGCAGGCGGGCCGAGCCTTCGTCGGTCGCGGCGACTTGCATCGCCGCCTTCAGCACACCGATGGTGCCGCGTCCGCCCGCGCCCAGGTCGCGATCGATGCCGGCAAGCACCTCCTCGAATAGGCCCGGCGCGCGGCCAAGCACGCGCAGCACATCCAGCGCCATGACATTGCCCGATCCTTCCCAGATAGCGTTGACCGGAGCTTCGCGATAGTAGCGAGCGAGCGGCGCCTCCTCGACATAGCCGTTGCCGCCGAGGCATTCCATCGCCTCGTAGAGCAGCGGCGGCGCGATTTTGCAGACCCAATATTTGACGACCGGCGTCATGGCACGGGCAAAGGCCGCCTCGCCGCGATCGCTCGCCGCCTCGTCGAAGGAACGCGCCAGACGGAACGACAGCGCCGTGGCAGCGGCGACGTCGAGCGCCATGTCCGCCAGCACGCGCTGCATCAGCGGCTGCTCGATCAGGTTGGTGCCGAACACCTGGCGATGGCGGGCGTGATGAACGGCTTCGGCCAGACCCGCCCGCATGATCGCCGAAGACGCCACGGCGCAGTCGAGCCGGGTCAAGGTCACCATGTCCATGATCGTCTTCACGCCGGCGCCCGGCTCGCCGACCATCTCACCGATCGCGTTGACGAACTCCACCTCGGAAGACGCATTCGACCGGTTGCCGAGCTTGTCCTTCAGGCGCTGGAAACGGAAGCCGTTGCCCGAGCCGTCGCCAAGGACGCGCGGCACGAGGAAGCACGACAATCCCTCCGGCGCCTGCGCCAGTACCAGGAATGCATCCGACATCGGCGCCGACATGAACCATTTATGGCCGGTCAGGCGATAGAAGCCGCTGCCGACGCGCTCGGCCCTCGTTACATTGGCGCGCACGTCCGTGCCGCCCTGTTTCTCTGTCATGCCCATGCCAAGCGTAAGCCCGGTCTTCTCGACCGGCGGCTTTTGGCTCTGATCGTATTTGCGCGTCGTCACGCGCGGCGCCCACTCGCGGAACAGTTTCGGGCTCGCCATCAGCGCTGCCAGCGAAGCGCTGGTCATGGTGATGGGACACAGATGTCCGGTCTCGAGTTCGGCCGTCAGGTAGAACCGGGCCGCGCGCACCTGATGGCGGCGGCCGATCTCGGCATCGCCGTTCTCCCAGACCGAGGAGTGCAGCCCGTTGGCGACGGAACGGCGCATCAAAGCGTGATAGGCGGGGTGAAACTCGACCAGATCGATGCGCCGGCCCTGGCGATCATACGTCCTGAGCCTCGGCGTTTCGACATTGGCGAGGCGGGCCAGTTCCTGGGCCTCCTGCGTCAGCACGAAGCGGCCGAGCCCGTCGAGATCCTTGCGCACCGGATCGGAAAAGCGCTCGGCAAGCTGGATCAGCAACGGATCGCCCCGCCAGGCGTTGCCGCCTGTCAGCGGCGGCGGCTGGTTCGTCACGTCGTCGGTCACGCTTCATCCTTACTGCCAGGCGGCTACGAATCCGGAGCCATCGGCTAGATATAGCCCAAGGCGCGCGACGAAAATACCGGGGAGAACAGCCGCAATCCAAAGCTGGCGCTTGCAGCCATGGAACGTCCACCCTATAGCAGCCCCTTGAGATGACCGACGCTTCGTCCCTGCCACTCTATCCCCACCGCCATCTTCTGGGCATCCGCGATCTTTCCCCCGCCGACATCGAGCTTCTGCTCGACAGGGCGGACCGGGCTGTCGCGATCTCGCGGCAATCCGAGAAGAAAACCTCGACACTGCGCGGCCGCACCCAGATCAACCTTTTCTACGAAGCCTCGACGCGGACGCAGTCGTCGTTCGAACTGGCCGGAAAGCGTCTCGGCGCCGACGTCATGAACATGTCGGTGGCGAGTTCCTCGGTGAAGAAGGGCGAGACGCTCATCGACACGGCCATGACGCTGAACGCCATGCGGCCCGACATATTGATCATCCGCCACCAGTCGGCGGGAGCGGCCGCCCTTCTGGCGCAGAAGGTCGGCTGCTCCGTGGTCAATGCGGGGGACGGCGCGCACGAGCATCCCACACAGGCGCTGCTCGACGCGCTGACCATCCGTCGCGCCAAGGGTCCGCTGTCGAAACTCATCGTGGCGATCTGCGGCGACATCCTGCATTCGCGTGTCGCCCGCTCCAATATCATGCTGCTCAACGCGCTCGGCGCGCAGGTCCGCGTCGTCGCGCCCTCGACATTGCTTCCCTCGGGAATCGACAGGATGGGCGTGATCGTCACCGGCTCAATGGCCGAGGGCCTGAAAGATGCCGACGTGGTGATGATGCTGCGCCTGCAGCGCGAGCGGATGGAAGGGGCCTTCGTGCCTTCGGTGCGCGAATATTTCCGCTATTTCGGCCTCGACGCCGAGAAGCTGAAGGCCGCGAAAGACGATGCGCTGGTGATGCATCCGGGCCCGATGAACCGTGGCGTCGAGATCGCTTCGGAAATCGCCGACGGCCCGCAGAGCGTCATCCAGGAACAGGTCGAGATGGGTGTCGCCGTGCGCATGGCGGTGATGGAAGCGCTGCTCGATCCGCGCCGCAACCACGAGGGCCGTGGCGCATGACCATCACGGTGTTCGAGCGCGCCCGCATCATCGACCCCTCGCGCGGCGTAGACGAGACCGGGACGGTCATCGTCGACGGGAAGAAGATAGCCGCCGCCGGCAAGGCTGCGCTGAACCAGGGGGCGCCCGAGGGCGCCACCATCGTCGACTGCGCCGGCAAGGCGGTGATTCCCGGCCTGATCGACGGCCGCGTCTTCATCGGCGAACCGGGCGGCGAACATCGCGAAACGATCGCGTCGGCAAGTGTCGCCGCGGCTGCCGGCGGCGTCACCTCGATCGTCATGATGCCCGATACCGATCCGGTCATCGACAATGTGGCCCTGGTCGAATTCGTGCTGCGCACCGCCAAGGACACGGCCATCGTGAATATTTTCCCGGCCGCCGCCATCACCAAGGGCCTCGACGGCCGCGAGATGACCGAATTCGGCCTGCTGCGCGAGGCCGGCGCCGCCGCCTTCACCGACGGCCGCCACACCATATCAAGCGCGCTGGTGATGCGCCGCGCCCTGACTTATGCCCGCGATTTCGGCGCAACCATCGTGCACGAAACCCAGGATGCCGATCTCGCATCGTCGGGTGTGATGAACGAGGGACTTTACGCAAGCTGGCTGGGGCTTTCCGGCATTCCGCGTGAAGCCGAAACCATCCCGCTGGAGCGCGACCTTGCCCTGGCGCGCCTGACGCGAGGTTCCTACCACGCGGCAAAGATATCGACGGCGATGGCGGCGGCATCGGTGGGGCGCGCGAAGGCCGACGGCGCGACCGTCACATCGGGCGTATCGATCCACAATCTGTCACTCAACGAAAACGATGTCGGGGAATACCGGACCTTCTTCCGCCTGACGCCGCCGCTGCGTGCCGAGGAAGACCGCCTGGCCATGATCGAAGCGATCAGGGACGGCACGATCGACATCATCGTCTCCTCGCACGATCCGCAGGACGTCGATACCAAGCGCCTGCCCTTCGCCGACGCCGCAGCCGGCGCCATCGGGCTGGAAACGTTGCTGGGCGCCGCCTTGCGGCTCTACCACAATGGCGACGTGTCGCTGCCGCGGCTGATCGAGACCTTGTCCACGGCGCCGGCACGGCTGTTCGGCCTGCCTGGCGGCACGCTCAAGCCCGGCGCTCTCGCGGACCTTGCGCTTGTTGATCTGGATGAACCCTGGATCGTCAGCGAAAGCGGCATCCGCTCGCGCTCGAAGAACACCTGTTTCGAAGGCGCGCGCCTGCAAGGCAAGGTCTTGCAAACGCTGGTGGCGGGCCGCACAGTGTTCTCGGTCTGAGCGGGCGGCGGCGCATCGCGCCGGATTCAGCCCGTCAGGGGGAAATGCGGGGGGAACAATGACTTACAACCTGATCCCGGCGCTGGTGCTCGGCTATTTCTTGGGCTCGATTCCGTTCGGGCTTCTGCTGACCCGTGCGGCAGGGCTTGGCGACGTGCGCCAGATCGGCTCCGGCAACATCGGCGCGACAAATGTGCTACGCACCGGCAACAAGGGCCTTGCCGCGGCCACGCTGCTGCTCGACGCGCTGAAGGGCACGGCCGCGGTGCTGATCGCGGGCCATTTCGCGCCCGAACTCGGCGCTTGGGCCGGCCTTGGCGCCTTCCTCGGCCATCTCTTCCCGATCTGGCTCGGATTCAAGGGAGGCAAGGGCGTGGCCACCTATCTCGGCGTGCTGATCGGCCTTGCCTGGCAGGTGGCGCTGATCTTCGCCATCGTCTGGCTGGCCATGGCATTCCTGTTCCGCTACTCCTCGCTTGCAGCGCTGACGGCCGCGGTCGCCGTGCCGATCGCCCTCTATTTCCTGAGCACACCGCAGATTGCCGCATTGTTCGTCGTGATGAGCCTGATCGTCTTCATCAAGCACCGGGCCAACATTTCACGCCTGCTTGCCGGCACCGAGGGCAAAATCGGGGCGAAGGAGTGAGCAAGCCGCTCGCCGGACCGCGCCTCAGCGACCGGCAGCGGTTGAGCTGGCTGCGGCTGATCCGCACCCAGAATGTAGGTCCTGCCTCCTTTCGCGACCTGATCAACCGCTTCGGTTCGGCCGAAGTCGCGCTGGAAATGCTGCCGGAACTGATGGTTTCGGGCGGCGCCAGCAGGATCGCCCGCATTCCCTCGATCGCCGAGGCCGAAGCGGAACTGGAGGCCGCAAGGCTGGCAGGCGCCCGCTTTGTCGGTATCGGCGAGCCGGACTATCCCGCCCTGTTGAAAAACATGGACCATCCGCCGCCGCTGCTGGCGGTGAAAGGCGAAGGCGCGGTGTTTCGGCTGCCCGCGGTGGCTATCGTCGGCGCCCGCAACGCCTCGCTCGCCGGCATCAAGATGGCGCGCATGCTGGCGACCGACCTTGGCCGCGACGGTTACGCCATCATCTCCGGCCTCGCGCGCGGCATCGACACTTCAGCACATCAGGGCAGCCTCTCGACCGGCACGATCGGCGTGCTGGCCGGAGGCCTCGATCTGCCCTACCCGCCTGAGAATGCCGGCCTGTGCGACGAGATCGTCGAGCGCGGCGGCGCCATCATTTCGGAGATGCCGTTCGGCTGGCAGCCGCGTGCCCAGGATTTTCCGCGCCGCAACCGCCTCGTCGCGGGCGCGGCAGTCGGTCTGGTGGTGGTCGAGGCGGCGCAGCGTTCCGGGTCCCTGATCAGCGCCAGGCTCGCAGGCGAAATGGGCCGGCTGGTCTTCGCCGTACCCGGCTCGCCGCTTGATCCACGCGCCGCCGGCACCAATGGCCTGCTCAAGGACGGTGCCACCTTGGTCACCGAAGCCGCCGACATTCACAGGGCAATCGCGCCGCTGACCGGTTTGCGGGCCCCCGAACTGCCGCCCTTTGAAGATCCCCCCGATTTCTCGGCCACGCCGCCACCCGGCGAAAACGACCGCGCCAGGGTGACCGAAGCGCTCGGCCCGACGCCGGTGGCGATCGACGAGATCATCCGCCACACCGGCCTGCATCCGGCCCAGGTGTTCATGGTGCTCCTGGAGCTCGACCTCGCCGGCCGGCTCGAACGGCATGCCGGCGGCAATGTCTCGCTGGTCTTCGCGGAAGGCTGACAGCCTCCGTCAGTGGTGATCGCGCTTCTTCTGTTCGGTCTCGGTATAGTCGGGCGTGTTTGCGCCGAACAGGTCCCTCTCGACGGCCTTTCGCCAGACGGCGTCGGCATCTTCGGGACGTGATGGATCGAAAGTTGTCTCGGTGTCCTGCATACGCCGGCGCGAACGCCGCCAGAGCCATGCGGGCATGATCTCGTGAATGAGGCTGGTGAACTGGACCATTGATCAACTCCTGAAACCCGTTCTTAAAAGACGCAAAATGCGTTGCGGCCTCAACTCCGGACAGGGGACTGGACCGCCTCCTCAAACCGGCCCGTGCCGGATCGGTCGTGGCATAGGGATTCGAGCCAGGCCAGGGTCTCGGCGACATCGGCCAGCGCGTGGCGCGCCACGGTTTTCCCTTGCGGTTTGATGCGGACCGAAATGCCATCCATTTCATTGACGGCTTCGAAGCCGTTCTCATCCGACGTGTCGTCTCCGAGGAATACGGGAATCCGCCCCCGGAAAGCCGGCAACTCGCAGAAACGCCTGATTGCCGCTCCCTTGGCCGCCTCGAGCGGCATCAGTTCCACCCCGGCATTGCCGGCAAGAACCCGATATCCTCGCGGAAGCCGCTCCAGGGCCTGTTCGACCAGTTGCGTCGCCCGTTGCAGCAACTGCGGCGCCGCACGCGTATGAATGGCCAGGATCGGGCCCTTGCGCTCGATATAGACATCCACATTGTCCAGTTCCGCCTCGATTTCCTCGGCAAGCGCGGCAATGTCGGCGGGCTCGTCGGCCGCCTCGACGGGCCCGTCACGGACAAGCCGGTGCTCCAGGCCGTATAGACCCGCAGCCGGCAGGCGCAACGGCTGGAAGAGCCGGTCGACGGCGGAAACGGATCTTCCTGTAATGAAAGCCAGAGCGCCAGCCAGACGCCCGTCCAGCCTTGTCAGCATGCTTCGCAACGCATCACCGACGACCACCGCGTCGGGATGCGCGGCATGTTCCAGAAGCGTACCGTCAATGTCCAGGAAGAGTGCCCATCGGCCTTGCGGGACGGTCGGCACGGACAGATTTGCCGATCCCGACATCACAGCGCCGCGACCCGTTTGCGATCAAGCAGCGATATCACATTGGCCGCGGCAACGGAGCCCGGCCCGGCGGGGTCGATCGCGATTCGCTTGCGCAAGCGGGCGGCGTCGAGAAGCATGCTGCCCGCCCAGCGATAGACATTGTTGTCGCGGACGATCTCGCGCATGCGCTGCATGCGCTGGCGCTGCTCGGCGGGCACCATGGTCAATGCCTGCAGCAACGCCTCGGCCATCATCGTCGCGTCGTAAGGATTGACGATCAGTGCCTCGAGAAGCTCCTTGGAAGCGCCGGCAAACATGCTGAGCATCAGCACGCCCTGCTCGTCGTCGCGTGCGGCGACAAATTCCTTGGCGACCAGGTTCATTCCGTCGTGCAGGCTGGTCACCATGCAGACATCGGCGGCTCGGTAGATTTCGTAGACCTGCTCCTGGGAATGGTGTTCAGCCACCATCAAGACAGGCGTGTAGCCGTCCCGGCCATAACGCTCGTTGAGCTCCGCCGCGCAACGCAGGCATTCCTCGTGCAGTTGCTGGTAGGCCGGCAAGGTTCCACGGCTTGGCGCCGCGATCTGCAGGAAGGCCACCTGGCCGATCCACTCCGGGTGTTGCTTGAACAGTTCGTCCAATGCATGAAACCGGTCGAGAATGCCTTTCGTATAATCGAGGCGCTCGACGCCGACACAGAGGCTGACATTGTCCGCCAGCCCGAATTTTTCGCGAATTCGCGCGCGGCACTGCGCGATGGCGGGCAATTTCCCGAGTTGAGCCGGCGGCCACTCTATCGAGATCGGATAGGCGTGGACCAGGCTGGTCTGGCCGCCATAGGAGATCGCCGAATCCTCGCGCTCGATCCTGCTTTCCAGGAAGCGGTCGACGCTCTCGATGAAGTTGTTGCAGTGGAACTGCGTATGAAAGCCGATGATAGAGCTCCCCAGCAGGCCGTCCAGGATCTTTTCCCGCCAGGGGCAGATGCTGAAGACTTCCGAATTTGGCCACGGAATGTGCCAGAAGGTGATGATGATCGCATCGGGCAGGCGTTCCCGGATCATTCGCGGCAGCAGCGCGAAATGATAGTCCTGGACGAGGACGATCGGGCGTTCGTTCCGCGCTTCGGCAACGACGGTATCGGCGAATTTGCGATTGACGGCTTCGTACGTTTCCCAGTCGGACGTGCGGAAGACGGGCCGCGTAAAGGCTATGTGGCACAGGGGCCAGAGACCCTCATTGGCAAAGCCCAGATAATAGCCTTGCTGTTCCTCGTCGGTCAGCCAGACACGGCGCAACGTGTAGGATGGGTTCTCAGGTGGGACCTCGATGCGGTCGTTCTGGTCGACGACGAGATGATCCGCCGAACCGCCGCCATAGGCTATCCAGGTTCCCGCGCAGGCACGGGTGATCGGCTCCAGCGCCGAGACAAGTCCACTGGCCGGCACAACCAGGTCGACATTGTCATCCCTGAGATTGTGAATGTAGGGCTCGCGGTTGGAGACGACGATCACTTGCGCATCCGGCAGTTCCTTCGCCAGGATTTCGCGCAGTGTCGAGGGCGACCAGTTGACGAGCGCCGCGTCGGCGGAATGGCCATTCTTTTCGAACTCCCGCAATACGACACGAGCCGGTGGAGGCTCGACATTCGCCGGTTCCGGCGGGGTCCGGCGGGATCGCAGCGCGGAAATCACCAAGGCAACAAGGGAAACGCAGAGGCTGGCAAGAATGACGAACCATAGAGCGGAGGCAGAGTGGAGGAAGTCAAAATTGTTGTCTGGCATCGATGTGAATTGCTCCGGCCTAGGTCGCGCCTCTCCGCGGGGGAGATGGTGCAACGCACGTCGCCGGTGATGGTTCCGGTTTTTAGCTGCGCACGATCAAAGGCGCCAACCCTTCATGGCGGTCGGCCAGAAACGCGCCCACACGGTCTCCTACCCGCTGGAACGTCAGGTCGACTGCCGTGCCCGCCACCGCGAGATGGCGGATCACCAAGCTGTCGATGCCGATTGGCAGGCGTGGCCTTGTGACATGGATTTCGCCGGCCCAGCCGTCGATATGGAGGCCCAGACAGGCCTGCATCAGCATGAAGGCGGAACCTGCCGACCAGGCCTGCGGCAGGCAAGCGACTGGATACGCGATCGGCGCCTCGCCCGGTGCGCGGGTGAAGCCGCAGAAGAGTTCGGGCAGGCGCATGTTGAAATGGACGGCGGATTCGAACGTCCCGCTCATCAGCCGCACCACATTGTCGCGAATGCCGTACCGCGCAAGGCCTGCCGCGCATATCGCCGTGTCGTGCGGCCAGATGGAGCCATTGTGATACGACATGGGATTGAAGAATATTGCGTCGTCGGCGAGCGTCCTCAATCCCCAGCCGGAGTGAAAAGAAGCCGACAGCAACTGATCGGCGACGATCCGCGCCCGATCCGGATCCGGAAGCCCCACATAGAGCAGATGTCCAGCATTGGACGTGCGCACCTCGCATGGTCGGCCGTCGCCATCGAGCGCCAGCGCGTAGTAACCCAGCTCTTCGATCCAGAAATGACTTTCAACCCGCCGGCGGATCTCTTCGGCCCGCCTTTCCCAGCCTTCCGCCTTTTCTGTCTCGCCTCGCCGGCGAGCCAGTCTCGCCAGCCCCTGGAACGCCGCGAAGACGTAGCCCTGCACCTCGACCAGCGCGATCGGCCCCTTCGGGATACGACCGTCTGCATGAAAGACCGAATCAAAGCTGTCCTTCCATCCCTGGTTGGCGAGGCCTGACTCCGCCGCACGCCGGTAGGTGACGAATCCGGTCGAAGCGCTTGCCGCCTCGATCCATTCGGCGGCTGCACATAGCGACTGCCACAGGCCGTCGATAAAGACCATGTCGCCGGTGCGGTCCGCGTAAGCGCAGGCGAGATGAACGTAGAGCGGGGTGGTGTCGACGCCGCCATAGTAGCGGCCGAACGGCAACTCGCTCAGCGCCGTCATTTCACCTTTGCGCGTTTCATGCATGATCTTGCCGGGCTGAGAGTCGCTGAAGGGCGAGGTTTCGGTCGCCTGATGTTGCGCGAGAAAGGCAAGCACGCCGCGCGCCAGGCCGGGATTGAGCCAGAGCATCTGCAACGCCGAGATCACGCCGTCTCTGCCGAAGGCCGTCGAGAACCACGGAATGCCGGCATAGGGATAAGGGCCGGTCGCAAGTTCGGTGGTGAGCAGCGCCACATCGGCACGGGCGCGCTCCATCCAGTCGTTGAACACCCTGCCCGAACTGTGCAGCGTCGCGCCATGGCGGCGCTTGGCGCGCATGCCGAAACGCGCGCGCGCCGCTGCGGCGCGAAACCGGTCGCGGTCGGGCACATCGGCCATCTCGCTGCCGACCTCGACATACAGTGTCTTGCGGCTGCGTTTGGTGACTGCAATGAAGAAATCCGCCCGGTCGGAGGTCAATTCGTCGGGTTTCTGCGAAAACGATATCGTCGACGTACGCACCACCTTGTCCAGGCCTTCATAGCGAAGCAGAACCGAGTTCTGGTCCATCTCGGCGGTATGGGCGGTGCCTCGTTTGGCGCGTGTCGAGCCACGAACTTCGAACATGTCGCGGAAATCGGCGGCGAAGCGCAGCGAAAGCAGGACGGTCGAATGTTCCTGGCTGTAGTTGGAAAGGGTCAGGCGCTCATACAGCCGGTCCTCCCACAGCAGCCTGACACGCTCGATGTGGATCGCTCCTTGCGGGATGGGACGGCCGCCGGCACTCTCTATAGGCAGATTGGTCAGGTTGGAGGTGAACAGGACATTGTCCTGGCTCAGCGATGCGCCCAGCAACGACGTCGAACGACCGCCCACCGCGAGGCGGAATTCGGAAAGCACGCGCGTGTCGTCGCGGAAGAAGCCGTCGCCCACACCGCGTATGTCGCCATAGGAATCGGCGACGGCGAAGCAGTCGCCATGCTTGAGTGCGAAGAGCCGGTGCGGTTCCCTCGGCGCGGTTTCGTCCAGGGAGGCCAGGGCTATTGCGGGATCAAGCTTGCGCTCGTCAAGTTGGGTGATGGTCAAGAAGACTGTCCCGTGCTTGTTTCTGAACGGGGCACTGTACTAGGAAGCCCTGATTTGTTGAGTGTCGATCGCCTGTGAATAGGTGGCGACATAGTCGCGCGCCATGCGGTCGGCCGAGAACCGTCCTTCGAAAACGGCCCTTATCCGGCGCCTGTCGAGCTGAAGCAGGGCCGGCATGGTGGCGACGGCATCCTCGAGGGTTTCGACGACGAAGCCGGTCACACCGTGATCGATGATCTCGGGCATGGCGCCGCAGCTCCAAGCCATGACAGGGGTTCCGCAGGCCATCGCCTCGATTACCGCCAGACCAAAAGGCTCGGGCCAGTCGATGGGGAACAGCAAGGCAGCGGCATTGCCGAGAAACCTGCTCTTCTGGTCCTCGCTGATCTCGCCGACATATTCGACGCGATCGCCATCGATCAGCGGCTGGACGACCTCCTCGAAATAGGCCCGGTCGCCGTCGCCCACCTTGGCCGCGAGCTTGAGCCTCAGGCCCGTGCGCCTGGCAATCTCGATCGCCCGGTCCGGCCGCTTGTCGCGCGACATCCTGCCGAGGAACGCCAGATATGTGCCGTCGGAGCCGGCTTCAAAATCCGGCCTATAGAGATCGAGCGGCAGCCCATGATGGATGGTCGCCAACCAGTTGGCGGACGCGAGCCTCGTCCTCTGGCTGCGTGAAATGGAAATCATCGGAAAACGCGGGAACCGCTCATAGGCCTGTGCCAGATCCACATAGTCCAGCCTGCCATGCGGCGTCGTCACCGTGCGCTCCGGCATATGGCGGAAAAACGGGAAATGCAGGAAGTGGCTGAGATGGAAGTGAAGAATGTCGAAATCGTCGGCCTGTCTCCTGACTTCCTCGAGCATCGAAAGATGCGCCGCGATCTCCGACTTCAACGGCCGGGGATCGAGGCGCAGCGCCCGTTCCCGGCACGCGACCAGCCGGGCGGAGGTCCTGGTATCGCCGCTGGCAAACAACGTTACATCGTGGCCGAGCCCGACCAGAGCTTCGGTGAGATAGGAGATGATGCGTTCGGTGCCTCCATAGAGCCTTGGCGGCACGGATTCATACAGCGGCGCGATATGGGCGATCTTCATTGGCCTGCGTTCCCTCAATAAGCTGGTCAAAGGCAAAAATGCATCAGCGGCGCGATCGTTCCTCCGCTATCGGCAGATGCGTCATTTCTCATGTTTGATGTTCTTCCGGGCGGCCCTATCTCTTTAGGTGCTGCTCCTGCGCGCCATGACGACCCGAGGAGGTTCCGATGCAGCAATCAAAGGACATTGCAGCCCGCCGGCTTGACATGATCATCGAACAATATGTCGAAGCTAGAAAACAGCGCTTCGGCTATGTTTCGACGGACCAGGCCGCCAGGGTGATTCACAGAATCCTGAAACCCACGCCTTCCGACCCCAGCTTTTCGGACCACGAACTCGACGACATGGTCGCGGCCCTCGCCGTCAAGAACGGGTTGGCCGTCGTCTTTGACCGCGGCATCAGAGGATCGGTCGGCGGCACCGAGGCGGAGCTGGACAGAAAGGATCCGACCATGAGAGCACCAGCGGAAGGCCCCGACGTTGCCGGCGCGGTGGACGCGATCCTGATTCAGCAAAAAACCGCCCCGCTTTCGATGAGCGCGATGATCTCCCTGCTGCGCCAACGCACCGGCACCACCCGATCGGACGCGGATCTGGAAGGACTGATCGCCAAAAAAGCCGCTGTCCTGAACGTGCATTTGTCACGGGACTGAGTGGTGAGCGCGTCGGGGTTCGAACCCGAGACCTACTGATTAAAAGTCAGTTGCTCTACCGGCTGAGCTACGCGCTCCCGTGGGCTGGAAACGGCGCCCTCGAAATTGCGCGGAACATAGGGAGAGTGCCTCGACCGGTCAACCGGAAAAAACGGGCCACCAAGCCATGCGTTCCCGCCGTGCCGGCTCTCCCGGCCGGCCGTTTCCGCAAGGACATGCCGAACCTTTGCCAGGCAGGCGAAAGACCCTGTGGCCTCCGTCGATCCCAAACCGGAGAAACATTACAAATCAGCAACTTGCCTTTTTTTCCAGGAACAATTCGCGAGCGTGCCCGTTTCCTCCGCCACAAGGGACGTCAACCTCTCAAGGAGAAGATCATGAACAAAGTCCTGTCGGGTTTGCTGGCGACCACACTGTCAGCTTCCTTCGCAGTGGCGGCTGCCATGCCGGTCGAAGCCGCACCGGCCTATGTACCGCAGCCTGCATCGGTCTCGTCCGATGTCCAGACCGTGCAGTACAGGCCCTGGGAGCGGCGCCGTAACTTCCGCGGCGAGTTTCGCGGCAACCGCAACTTCTACCGCGACAACCGCGGAGCCTACTGGAACGGCCATCGCGGCTACCGTGAATATCGCCCGGGCTATCGCCGTCACGGCGATTTCTGGTTCCCGCTTGCTGCTTTCGCCACTGGCGCGCTGATAACCGGCGCGATCGCCAACAACCGGAACCGCGTCTATGAAGGCAATTCGCATGTGCAGTGGTGCTATGACCGTTACCGTTCCTACCGCGCATCCGACAACACGTTCCAGCCGTATAACGGCCCGCGCCAGCAGTGCATTTCACCCTACTGATGGGCGACAGTGTTCGTCAGAGGGATAGAAAGTCAAAGCCCGTGCCGGAAATGGCGCGGGCTTTCTGTCGTGCGAGGACGGTCCCCGGGCAGGCTGTGATCAGCTGGCCCAATTAATGGTCTTGAAGATATAATAAAGCGCGCCACCTTCACCACGGGGTGATCGGTACGCTCCGACGGCATCGCAAATTCGGACCGTGACGGCCGCCAATTCCCAACCCAGCACTTCCAGCTGATCCCCATCTATCACGTAAGCCTGAGCCAGTTCGTCAATGCCGTTCTTCTCGCCGAAGGACCGAACCAGCTTTGCGTCTCTGAGAAGACTATCGGGCAAATTTGAATTTGCCCACGCCCAGAGCCAGTTCTGTGCCTTGGCATTCGTGGAACCGGCGATCTGGATTTCGGTGATCACCTCGATCGCCCCGTCCTTGGAAAACAAGAGCTTTCCGTTGCTCAAGTCATAGCGCGACCAGTGGCCGATGCGGAATTCTTCCTCCAAGCGCTTATTCTTGGCCTTCAGTTGTTTGATAGCCTCGGCGCGCCAAGCAGAGTACCAGTTTGGCTTCATTTCCCCCTCGCCCAATCTGACTGTTGATTATGATACGCTCAGCGTCCTGCGAACAGCATCGCGCCACCCCGCCAGCTTGGCCGAGCGCGCCGCAGGCTCCATGTCTGGTCTGAAGCGGCGGTCGAGCGCCCATGTCTTGGCGAACTCCCGCGCCTTAGGCCACACGCCCGCCTTCGAGCCGGCGAGCCAGGCGGCACCAAGCGCGGTCGTCTCAAGAATGGTCGGACGGTCGACCGGGGCGTCGAGAATGTCGGCCAGCCGTTGCATGGTCCAGTCGGACGCCACCATGCCGCCGTCGACCCGAAGCACCGTCTTGGCCGCCGTACCTTTCCAATCCTTGCGCATGGCATCGAGCAGGTCGCGCGTCTGGTAGGCCACGGATTCGAGCGCGGCGCGGGCAAACTCCGCCGGCCCCGAATTGCGGGTCAGGCCAAAGATCGCGCCCCGCGCCTCGGCATCCCAGTGGGGCGCGCCGAGCCCGACAAAGGCCGGCACCAGATACACGTCCTGGGTCGGATCGGCCTCGGCCGCCAGCTTGCCGCTCTGTTCGGCCTTGCCGATCACCTTGATGCCGTCGCGCAACCACTGCACGGCGGCGCCGGCGATGAAGATCGATCCTTCCAGCGCATAGGTGGTCTTGCCGTTCAGCCGATAGGCAATCGTGGTCAACAGCCGGTTCTTCGAGCGCACCAGGTCGGTGCCGGTGTTGAGCAGCGCGAAACAGCCGGTGCCGTAGGTCGATTTCATCATGCCGGGCTCGAAACAGGCCTGGCCGATGGTCGCGGCATGCTGATCGCCGGCAACGCCGAGGATCCTTATCTCGGCGCCAAAGAGATTTTTCTGCGTGATTCCAAAATCATCGGCGCAGTCCTTCACCTCGGGGAGCATCCTTGCCGGAATGTTCAGGATGGCCAGCAGCTCGTCGTCCCAGGCATTCTTCTCGATGTTGTAGACTAGCGTGCGGGAGGCGTTTGTGGCGTCGGTGGCATGCACCCTGCCGCCGGTCAGGCGCCAGATCAGGAAACTGTCGATGGTGCCGGCCAGCAATTCGCCTTTCTCGGCGCGTCTCCTGGCGCCTTTCACCTTGTCCAGCATCCAGGCTATCTTCGTGCCGGAGAAATACGGATCGAGCAGCAGGCCGGTCTTCCTGGTGAAGGTCTTTTCCAATCCCTGCTTCTTCAGCTTCCGGCATAGCGGCGCGGTGCGCCGGTCCTGCCAGACGATGGCGTTGTGGATCGGCTTGCCGGTCGCCCTGTCCCAAATGACGACGGTCTCGCGCTGGTTGGTTATGCCGACCGCGGCGACGTCCGATGCCTCCCGCCCGGCATTCTTCAATGCGCCCTTCACGGTCGCCACGACGCTGGCCCAGATATCTTCCGGGTCATGCTCGACCCAGCCGGAAGCAGGATAGTGCTGGGTGAATTCTTGCTGGCTGCTGCCGACGACTTTCATGTCGCCGTCGAACAGAATCGACCGGCTCGACGTGGTGCCTTGGTCGATTGCCAGGACAAAGCCATTCATTCGCACTTCCTCCGTCACGACACAAAGAAGGGAGACGGCAACGTGCCGCCTCCCTGAATTTTACACGGGCGCGAACGCCCGCATAGGTCAGTCCTACTTCTGCCAGCTCTTGACCAGCTCGTCATAGTTGATGGTCTGGGGCTTCTCCTTCTCGTTCTCGATCTTGAGCTGGGGAGCGAGATTGCCGGCCTTGACCGCGTCGGCATTCCAGTAGGCGAGATCATGTTCCTCGGCGAGCTTCGGCCCGATATCGCCCTGGACGCCGGACCTCTCGATGCGGCCCATGACCTTCTCCTGCTCGGCGCAAAGCGAATCCATCGCTTCCTGCGCACTCTTTGCGCCCGACGAGGCATCGCCGATCGCCTGCCACCACAGCTGTGCCAGCTTCGGATAGTCCGGCACGTTTGTGCCGGTCGGCGACCATTGCACGCGGGCCGGCGAGCGATAGAACTCGATCAGGCCGCCGAGCTTCGGCGCGCGCTCCGTGAAGCTCTTGTCGTGAATGGTGGAGTCGCGGATGAAGGTGAGGCCGACATGGCTCTTCTTCACGTCCACCGTCTTCGAGGTGACGAACTGGGCGTAGAGCCAGGCGGCCTTGGCACGGTCGGTCGGGGTCGACTTCATCAGCGTCCACGAACCGACATCCTGGTAGCCGAGCTTCATGCCGTCCTTCCAGTAGACACCGTGCGGCGACGGAGCCATGCGCCATTTCGGCGTGCCGTCGTCGTTCATGACGGGCAGGCCGGGCTTGACCATGTCGGCGGTGAAGGCCGTGTACCAGAAGATCTGCTGGGCAACATTGCCCTGCGCGGGAACCGGACCGGATTCCGAGAAGGTCATGCCCTGCGCTTCCTGTGGTGCGTAGGCCTTCAGCCAATCGAGATATTTCTGGATCGAGTAGACGGCGGCCGGGCCGTTGGTGTCGCCGCCCCGCGCCGTGCAGGAGCCGACCGGCTGCGATTTCTCGTTGACCTTGATGCCCCATTCGTCGACCGGCAGGCCGTTCGGGATACCCTTGTCGCCATTGCCGGCCATCGATAGCCAGGCATCGGTAAAGCGCCAGCCGAGCGACGGGTCCTTCTTGCCATAGTCCATATGGCCGTAGACCTTCTTGCCGTCGACGTCGCGGCCGGTGAAGAACTCGGCAATGTCCTCATAGGCCGACCAATTGACGGGAACGCCGAGATCGTAGCCGTACTTGGCCTTGAAGTCGGCCTTGTTCTTCTCGTCGTTGAACCAGTCGTAGCGGAACCAGTAGAGGTTGGCGAACTGCTGGTCGGGAAGCTGATAGAGCTTCTTGTCCGGAGCGGTGGTGAAGGAGGTGCCGATGAAATCCTTCACATCGAGGTTCGGATTGGTGACATCCTTGCCTTCGCCCGCCATCCAGTCGGTCAGGTTGCGCACCTGCTGGTAACGCCAGTGGGTGCCGATCAGGTCGGAATCGTTGACCCAGCCGTCATAGAGGTTCTGGCCAGTCTGCATCTGGGTCTGGATCTTTTCAACGACGTCGCCTTCCTGGATGACGTCGTGCGTGACCTTGATGCCGGTGATGGCGGTGAAGGCCGGAGCCAGAACCTGCGACTCGTATTGATGCGTCGTCAGCGTTTCCGACACGACCTTGATATCCATGCCGGCGAACGGCTTGGCGGCGTCGACGAACCACTGCATTTCCTTTTCCTGATCGGCGCGCGAAAGCGTCGACAGATCGCCTATCTCCTTGTCAAGAAAGGCTTTTGCCTCGTCCATGCCGGCATAGGCGTTGCCCACGCCGAGCAAGAGGACAAGGGCGGTCGTAGATGTCAATAATTGCCGTCGCATTGTGTTTCCTCCACGTTTGAAAAGACTTCAAGTGCGATCTGGAGAGGCCGCCAACAAGCGGCCGCTCCAACAGTTTCCCCCTCTATACGTAGCGGAAGACGCCGATGGCGTAGACCACGGAGAGAGCGAGAGCCCACCACAGGCTGGGTCCGACAAGACCCAGCCAAGCGAGATGGATGAAGGCGCTGCCAAGCAGCGAAACGAAGAGACGATCGCCGCGCGTCGTCTTGAAACGCAGCACGCCGATGCGCGGATCGCCGCCGGGCGAGGCATATTCCCAGACACCCATGCCGACCAGCAGCAGCGCTATGACGGCGAAGAAGGCGGCCGTCGGCCAGGTCCACGCCATCCAGGAGAAGTCGAGGTTCATGGTCACACCCTCCCCAGGGCGAAGCCCTTGGCGATGTAGTTGCGAACGAACCAGATGACGAGCGCCCCGGGGATCAGCGTCAGCACCCCGGCGGCTGCCAGCAGCCCCCAGTCCATTCCCGACGCCGACACGGTGCGGGTCATGGTAGCGGCGATCGGCTTGGCATCGGTGGTGGTCAGCGTGCGGGCGATGAGCAGTTCCACCCATGAGAACATGAAGCAGAAGAAGCAGGCGACGCCGATGCCGCTGGCGATCAGCGGCATGAATATCTTCACGAAGAAACGCGGAAACGAATAGCCGTCTATGTAGGCCGTTTCGTCGATCTCCTTCGGCACTCCGGACATGAAGCCCTCAAGGATCCACACCGCCAGCGGCACGTTGAACAGGCAGTGCGCCAGCGCCACCGCGATATGCGTATCGATGAGGCCGAATGCCGAATAAAGCTGGAAGAACGGCAGCGCGAATACCGCCGGCGGCGCCATGCGGTTGGTCAACAACCAGAAGAACAGATGCTTGTCGCCGAGGAAGCGGTAGCGTGAGAAGGCGTAAGCCGCCGGAAGCGCCACGGCGACCGAGATCACCATGTTCATCACCACATAGGTGATCGAATTGATGTAGCCCGAATACCACGACGCATCGGTGAAGATGATGGTGTAGTTGCGCAGCGTCGGCGCATGCGGATAGAGCGTCAGCGAATTGACGATCTCCGCATTGGTCTTGAAGCTCATATTGATGAGCCAGTAGATCGGCAGCAGCAGGACGATGATGTAGAGCGTCGGCACGATCCACCACCAGCGCGATTCCTCGCCACGGCGGCGCATGCGCCTGTCCAGCTCGCTCTGCGACAGCGAACTGGCGAGTCTTTCCGAAGCGGCGGTCCCGTTCACCAGGTTGCGCTCGGTACGTTCGTTGGCGCCGGCCATATCAGCGTTCCGCGTCGTAGTTGGTCATCACGGTGTAGAACACCCACGACAACAACAGGATGATCAGGAAGTAGACCAGCGACATCGCCGCCGCCGGACCGAGGTCGAACTGTCCGAGCGCGGTCTTGACGAGGTCGATCGACAGGAAGGTCGTCGAATTGCCCGGACCGCCGCCGGTGACGACGAAGGGCTCGGTGTAGATCATGAAACTGTCCATGAAACGCAGCAGCACCGCGATCAGAAGCACGCGCTTCATCTTCGGCAACTGGATGTAGCGGAACACCGCCCAGCGCGAGGCGCCATCGATCTTGGCCGCCTGGTAGAAGGCGTCGGGGATCGAGACCAGGCCGGCATAGCAGAGCAGCACGACGAGGCTGGTCCAGTGCCAGACGTCCATGATGATGACGGTGACCCAGGCGTCGAACGGATCCTGCACGTAATTGTAGTCGATGCCGAGCGCGTTGACGTAATAGCCGAGCAGGCCGATATCGTTGCGGCCGAACACCTGCCAGATCGTGCCGACGACATTCCACGGGATCAAGAGCGGCAGCGCCATCAGCACCAGGCAGACCGGCACGCCCCAGCCCTTTTTGGGCATGTTGAGGGCAATGAAGATGCCGAGCGGCACTTCGATCGCCAGGATGATGAAGGAGAAGATCAGGTTGCGCACCATGGCTTCCCAGAAGCGATCGGAATGCAGCAACTCCTCGAACCATTCGGTCCCCGCCCAGAAGAAGACGTTATTGCCGAACGTGTCCTGTACCGAGTAGTTGACGACGGTCATCAGCGGGATAACGGCCGAGAACGCCACCAGCACGAGCATCGGCAGCACGAGGAACCAGGCCTTGTTGTTCCAGGGCTTTTCCATTTACGCCCCCATCTCGACACGCCAGGAATCGGCATAGATGTTGATGCCGGCTGGATCGAACCGCACTTTTGGATCGGCGGGAACGGTTTCGTCCTCGCCGACGACGGCGGCGATCTCGCGGCCTTCCAGACTGGCGCGCACGACCTTGTGGCGGCCCACATCCTCGACCTTGCTGACGTGGACGGCCATGCCATCGCGGCCGAGCCTGACATATTCGGGACGGATGCCGAGTTCGACGACGCCGCTTCCGGCCTTCGGCGCGCCTGGCAATTGGATGCGCTGGGAACCAAGCGTCGCTGTCTTGCCATCGATCGCTACCGGCATGACGTTCATGCCGGGCGAGCCGATGAAGTAGCCGACGAAGGTGTGGCGCGGCCGCTCGAACAGCTCGGCCGGCGTGCCGATCTGCACGATGCCGCCATCATACATGACCACCACCTGGTCGGCGAAGGTCAGCGCCTCTGTCTGGTCATGCGTAACATAGACCATGGTGTAGCCGAAGCGGCGGTGAAGCTGCTTCAACTGCGAGCGCAGCACCCACTTCATGTGCGGGTCGATGACGGTCAGCGGCTCGTCGAACAGGATCGCATTGACATCCGAGCGCACCAGTCCGCGGCCGAGCGAGATCTTCTGCTTCTGGTCGGCGGTCAGGCCCCTCGCCTTCTTCCTGGCCCAGTCTGCCAGGTCGATCATGTCGAGCGTCTCGCGCACCTTGCGGTCGACGTCGGCCTCCGGAACGCCGCGGTTGCGCAGCGGGAAAGCCAGGTTGTCGTAGACGGTCATCGTGTCGTAGATGACAGGGAACTGGAACACCTGCGCGATGTTGCGCTCCTGCGTCGACAGTCTCGTGACATCCCTGCCGTTGAACAGCAATTGGCCGTGCGAGGGGTGGAGCAGGCCGGAAATGATGTTGAGCAGCGTGGTCTTGCCGCAGCCGGATGGGCCTAGCAGCGCATAGGCGCCACCGTCCTCGAAAGTGTGGTGCACCTCCCGCAGTGCGAAATCCGCATCGGTACGCGGGTTCGGCAGATATGAGTGCCTGACATGGTTGACGTCGATGCGCGCCATCGTTTTCTCCTCAGGCCGCCAGCTTTGCCGCGGCCACGGCGACGCCGTGTTGGTCGAAAACCATGATGTGACGCGGGTCGATGAACACTTCGACCACTTCGTCGGTCTCGAAATCGCGGATGCCATGGGTCAGCATCACCCAGCGCGCGTCGGCGAAATCAAGATGGATGAAACTTTCCGAGCCGGTGATCTCGGTGATGGTGACCTTTGCCCGCACCGGCACGGCACTCGCATCCGGCCGCTCGAGCGACAGATGGTGCGGCTGGAAGCCGATCGTGTAATTGCCGTCGGCGATGCCGACAAGTTCAGGCGGCACCGGCAGCTTGACGCCGCCCTCCAGGAGGAAATCGGGCCCGTTCTTGGCCAGCACGATCGTGTTGAGCGGCGGATCGGCGAAGGTCCTGGCCGTCACCAGGTCGACCGGTTTGCGGAACACCTCGATGGTCGGGCCGAACTGGGTGATGCGGCCTTGCGACAGCGTCGCCGTATTGCCACCGAGCAGCAGCGCCTCGTGCGGTTCGGTCGTGGCATAGACGAAGATGGTGCCGGCGGCGGCGAAAATCCTCGGCAGTTCGGCGCGCAGTTCCTCGCGCAGCTTGTAGTCGAGATTGGCGAGCGGCTCGTCGAGCAGCACCAGGCTTGCGTTCTTGACGATGGCGCGCGCCAGTGCGGTGCGCTGTTGCTGGCCACCGGACAGGCTGAGCGGCGTGCGGTCGAGATAGGGCGTCAGCTTGAGCAGGGCAGCGGCTTCACGTACCTGGCTGTCGATCTTGGCCTTCTCGACTCCCGCCACCCGCAGTGGCGAAGCGATGTTTTCGTAGACGCTCATCGCGGGGTAGTTGATGAACTGCTGGTAGACCATGGCGATCTTGCGCTTTTGAACAGGCTGGCCGGTGACGTCCTTGCCGTCGAACCAGACCGAGCCGGAAGTCGGCGCGTCGAGGCCCGCCATCAGCCGCATCAGGCTGGTCTTGCCGGACAGCGTCGGCCCGAGCAGCACGTTCAGCGAGCCATGCTGGAGCGTCAGCGACACGTCGCGGATATGCTCCACCGCGCCGACCGTCTTGGTGACGTTCCTCAGTTCCAGCATGATGCCTCCTCCCAGGCCGTGTGCATCAGCAGCCCTTCATTCCGCGGCCGCGACGTGGCGGCGGCTTATGCCGCGCATGAATTCATCCAACGCCGCCGTCTGCTCGCGGCTGAAATGCAGGCCGCGCTTGGTCCGGCGCCACAGCACATCTTGCGATGTGACGGCCCATTCGTTCTCGACGAGGTAGCGCACCTCGGCCTCGTAAAGGTCGGCGCCGAAATTGCGGCCGAGATCGGCATTTGATTTGGCAAGGCCAAGCAACATCTGCGCGCGCGTGCCGTAGAGCCGCGTGAGCCGACGTGCCAAACGCTGGTCGAGAAAGGGATAGGCGCTCTTCAGCCTCGCCACTTGCGCATCAAAACCGGTCGCCGCGAAATCGCCGCCCGGCAGCGGCGCATTTGCCGTCCACGGCTTGCCGCGCCTGCCGAGAAAGCCTTCGATCTTCTCCAGCATAGATTCCGACAGCCGGCGATAAGTGGTGATCTTGCCGCCGAACGTGTTGACGATCGGGGCTGTGCCCTCGCCGCCATCGGCCTTCAGCACATAGTCGCGTGTCGCCTCCTGCGCCTTGGAAGCGCCATCGTCATAGAGCGGACGCACGGCCGAATAGGTCCAGACGATATCCGAGCGCTTGACGGGTTGGGCGAAATACTCGCTTGCCGCCGCGCAGAGATAGTCGATCTCGGTGTCGCTGATCTTCACGTCGTGCGGATCGCCGGGGTAGTCCTGGTCGGTGGTGCCGATCAGCGTGAACTCGTCCTCGTAAGGAATGGCGAAGATGATGCGGCCATCCTTGTTCTGGAAGAAATAGGCGCGTGGATCGTCGAATTTCTTCGCGATGACGATGTGACTGCCCTGCACGAGACGGACATTGTGCACATCGTTGAGGCCGACGACGCCGGAAAGCACATGATCGACCCAGGGGCCGGCGGCATTGACCAGCAGCCGCGCCTTGACCTCTTCGGTCTCGCCGGTCCGCAGATTTTCGATCCTGATCGTCCACAGCCCGCCTTCGCGGCGCGCCCCGACCACCTTGGTGCGGGTGCGGATGGTCGCGCCCCGGTCGGCGGCGTCACGCGCGTTCAGCGTCACCAGCCGCGCATCGTTGACCCAGCCGTCGGAATATTCGAAGGCCTTCTTGAACAATGGTTTCAATGGCTTGCCGGCAGGGTCGGTGGCCATGTCCAGGGTCCTGGTCGCCGGCAGCAATTTGCGCCCGCCAATATGATCGTAAAGGAAAAGGCCGAGCCTGATCAGCCAGGCCGGACGCAGGCCCTTGGCATAGGGCAGCACGAAGCGCATCGGCCAGATGATGTGCGGCGCGTTCTTCCACAGTACCTCCCGTTCCATCAGCGCTTCGCGCACCAGGCGGAATTCGTAGAATTCGAGATAACGCAGGCCACCATGGATCAGCTTGGTCGAGCCTGAGGAGGTTCCGCTGGCGAGATCGTCCATCTCGGCCAGAAATACCGAAAACCCGCGGCCGGCGGCATCACGGGCAATGCCGCAGCCATTGATGCCACCGCCTATGACGAAAATGTCACGGATCGAAGATGCGTCCACCAATTCCTCCAGCGATTTCGCATTGCACCATTTGGCTCTTTTGCGAAACCGTGGCGGAATTATTTCGAACTCATAACGAATGTCAAACGAAATATCACAAGCTCGTGAAAGCGCTGCAACGTCCTCAATCGAGCGAGGTTTCGATCAGTTGAACCTCGGCCTCCTGGCAGATCTTGCGCACCGAGGGGATATCGCAGCGGTCGGTGATGAAGGTGTTGACCTGCGACAGATGGCCGATGCGAACCGGCGCCGTGCGCTCGAATTTGGTCCGGTCGGACACTAGGATGACGTGCCTGGCATTGGCGATAATGGCTTGCGCGACCTTGACCTCGCGGAAATCGAAATCGAGCAAGGCGCCGTCATGGTCGATCGCCGAGGCGCCGATGACGGCGTAGTCGACTTTGAACTGCCTGATGAAATCCACCGCCGCCTCGCCGACGACGCCGCCATCCGAGCCGCGAACCACCCCGCCCGCGATCACCACCTCGATCGAAGGATAGATGCGCATCCTGTTGGCAACATTGATGTTATTGGTGATGACCATGAGGCCGCTGTGATCCAGCAGCGCCTTGCTGACCGACTCCGTCGTGGTGCCGATATTGATGAACAACGAGGCGTTGTCCGGAATCAGCCTGGCGGCCGCGCTGCCGATCGCCTCCTTCTCCTCGGCGGCGATCTTGCGCCTGGCTTCGTACTCCATGTTCTCGATGCCGGAAGGAAACAAGGCGCCGCCATGGATGCGCGACAGCAACCGCTGGTCGCAAAGATCGTTGAGGTCCTTGCGGATGGTCTGCGGCGTGACGTTGAAGTGGGTGGCCAGATCGTCGACCAGAACGCGGCCATGATCCTTGGCCATTTGGACGATTTCGGCATGGCGCGGCGACAGATACATCTGAAAACCTTCTGCTTTCGTTTTTCTTGACCATAGACGAAAACGAAAGCAATGAAAAGGCGTAAGCCGGCTAATGGAAACTACATGATAGCAAAGGCAAACTTCGTCGCAGTCCCGACTCAGCAGCCTCAGCTTAATCCGCGCGCGATTTCGGTGATGGCGGCAAAAGCCGAATCGACATCCGCCGCGGTCGCCTCGAACTGGCCGACCTGGAAGCGGATGGCGACGCGCCCGTTCACCCTGGTCTGTGTCAGGTAGATGCGTCCGTCATCATTGATCGCATTGACCAGCCGGAGATTGTGCTCGTCGGCATCGGCTCCCTCCGCCTTGTGCCGGAACGAAAACAGCGACAGCATCGGCTCGGTGACGATCTCGAAGTCCGGCTCGTCGGCCAGGCGCGCTGCCAGGCCTTCGCTCCAGGCGACGTGGTTGCGGATCATCGTGCGCAGGCCTTCCAGTCCATAGGCACGCAGCAGGAACCACAGTTTCAGCGCGCGGAAGCGGCGGCCGAGCGGCACCGACCATTCGGAATAGTTGATGATGCCGTCATGACCGTGCGTCTTCAGATAATCCGGCTTGATGGCGAGCGTCCTGACATGGCTTTCGGGGTCGCGCAGGAACTGGATCGAGCAGTCGAACTGCGCGCCCAGCCATTTATGCGGGTTGAAGACGATAGAATCCGCCTGCTCCACGCCGGCCCAGAAATGCCGGTATTCCGGGCAGATCATCGCCGATCCCGCCCAGGCGGCATCCACGTGAAGATAGACCCCGTGGCGTTTGGCGATCGCGGCGACGCCGGCGATGTCGTCGGTGCCACCGGTGCTGGTGCCACCGACGCAGGCGATGATACCCGCGGGCAGCAAGCCTGCCTTCTTGTCGGCGACGATCGCCGCCTCGAGGGCCGCTATGTCCATGGCGCGAAAGCGGCCGGCGACCGGAATGCGCACGAGATTGTCCTCGCCGATGCCGGCCACCCAGATCGCCCGGTCGATCGAAGTATGCACCTGATCCGACGAATAGATGCGCAACCGCGCCTGCCCCGTCAGGCCCCTTTTGTTGCCTTGCCAGTCGAGCGCGCGTTCGCGCATCGTCAGCACCGCCGCCAGCGTCGCCGAGGAGGCAGAATCCTGGATGACGCCGGAAAAACCTTCCGGCAGGCCGAGCGCCTGGCGCATCCAATCGACAGTCCGAGTTTCGAGTTCTGTCGCCGCCGGCGAGGTCTGCCACAGCATGCACTGCGCGGCCATTGCCGAGACCAGATACTCAGCCACCACAGAAACTGGTGCCGCGTTGGCCGGAAAATAGGCGAAGAAGCGAGGATGCTGCCAATGCGTCATGCCCGGCACGATCTTCTCCTCGAAGTCGGCGAAGATCCTGTCCATCGGCTCCGCGTCTTCGGGCGGCGAGGCTTCTATGCTCCTGAATATGTCGCCGGACTCGATCCGCGGCCGTACCGGGCGCTGGCGCAGCGTTTCGCGGTAGTCGGCGCCCCAGTCAGCGGCCCGCCGCGACCATTGCCGGAAATCATCACTGTTCATCCTGTCCTCCCGACATGATCGCTTCACCGGCGCCCTTCGCCCGGTTTTCAAAACGACTGTTAAACATTTGCAACCACCGGAGAAATCCGGCGCGTCCTTATCCCGGGAAATCCGGCAGACTGGCAAACGCCGTCTTCAAGGCGCTCGACCATCCCTCGGAGATCGTGCGGTAGTACGGGTCGTCATGACCGATCCGTTTCTTCAACCCGACCTGGAAGGCATCCTTTTCCAGGAAAAGCAGATCCAGCGGCAGCCCGACCGACAGGTTCGACTTCAGCGTGGAATCGAACGATACCAGAAGCAGCTTCACGGTCTCCGCGAGACTCATCGACCGGTCATAAGCGCGAATGATGATCGGCTTGCCGTATTTGGTCTCGCCGATCTGGAAAAAGGGCGTGTCATCGGTCGATTCGATGAAATTGCCCTCGGGATAGATCATGAACAGGCGCGGTGCGCTGCCCTTTATCTGGCCGCCCAGGATGAAGGAGGCGTTGAAGTAGGAATCGGCCTTGTCGCCGGCGGGCGAGGAATGGGCGATGACGTCCTTGACGGTTTCGCCGACCAGCCGCACCGTCTGGTACATGGACGGCGTTTCGAGCACTGCCGCGTGCCGGTCGCCAACCGCCTTGGTGCGCTCGTCGAGCACGCTGATCACGGCTTGCGTCGTCGCCAGATTGCCGGCCGACATCAGCACGATGACGCGCTCACCGGGATCTTCCCAGACATGCATCTTCTTGAAGGTGGAGATCGAGTCCATGCCGGCATTGGTGCGCGTGTCCGACATGAACACGAGCCCGCGATCGATCTTGAGGCCGACGCAATAGGTCATGGTTTACTCTTCCGGCAGCGAACCGTAAAAACCGCGTCGCGTCGGAACGGATCCATGCGGCGCGCTCAGGTCCTTGTTTTCATGCATGTCGTCACCCAAACCAAGGTGGCGTTGGACGACCTGCATCGGGTGACTACTGCTCCACCGTGACGGTGACGGCAAGCCGCTCTTGCGCCTCTCCCAGCAGAATCCCCGAAACCGGCGACGCATCGCGATAGTCGCGCCCCGTCGCCACTCTCACATAGCGCTCATCAGGAGAGATACCGTTGGAGGGGTCGAAGGCAACCCAGCCGAGGCCCTGAACATGCGCTTCGGCCCAGGCATGGCTTGCCGCCTGCTCGATGGCCGCGTCCATCATCAGATAGCCGCTGACATAGCGTGCCGGGAAACCCATGGCGCGGGCGGTGGCGGCAAAGATATGGCTATGATCCTGGCAGACCCCGGTTTTCAGCGCGAGAGCCTCTTCAGCCGGGGTCGTCGCATTGGTGGTGCCCGGCGCATAGGCGACCCGCTCGGAGATGATAGCCATCAGACGGTGCAGTCTTTCGATATCGGTGCCCTTGCCGGCTGCCTCGGCGAGTGCGCGAATGCCATCGCCGATCATGGTCAAAGGCGTCTCCTGTGCGAACAGCCAGAGCGGCGCGAATCCCTGATGCGGCCCACAAACCCCCGATGTATCGCGCGTCACCACCTCGCCTGACGCCTCGACCGTAATGAAATCATGGTCACCCTCGACGCTCAACAATCGGGTGTCATTGCCGTAGTGGTCGGCAAATCGCACTTCCTCGCGCGCGCCTTCTACCTTCAGGGCCCAGGACAGCACGGTCTGCGTGCGCCCGCTCACCGGAAGCAGCCGCAGCCGCTGCAGCAGGTACTGCACCGGTGCGTCGTAACGGTATTCGGTCCGATGGGTGATCTTGAGCCGCATGGCCTCCTCAATAGAACCTGTAATCCTGCGCGATCTCGTCGCCGAGCCTGGTGTTGTCGCGAATGAAGCCGGCAAGGAATTCATGCAGGCCGGCGTCGAAAATATCCTTGATCGAGCCTGCCTGCAGCATGGCCTGGGTCTTTTCCGCCGTCGCATGGCAGGGATGGCGCCCGCCATAGTCGTCGCCGAGGAACCTCAGGTGCTCGGCCAGGAAGCGATAGCAGAAGGTCAGCGATCGCGGCATGCGCACATTGAGGATCAGATAGTCGGCGATGTTGGTCGGCTTGTAGTCGGCGTCGTAGACCCAGCGGTAGGAGCGGTGCGCCGATACCGAGCGCAGGATCGATTCCCACTGGTAATTGTCGAGCGTCGAGCCGACCCAGGAGATCGACGGCAAGAGCACGTAGTACTTCACGTCGAGGATGCGCGCCGTATTGTCGGCGCGCTCGACATAGGTGCCGAGCTGCGAAAAATCGAAGATCTCGTTGCGCAGCATGGTGCCGTAGAACGAGCCGCGGATCAGCGCCGTTTCGCGCTTGATCGCATCGAGCACGTTTGGCAGGTCACGCTCGTCGATCGGCCTTGCCAGCATGCGCTTCAGCGCCATCCAGGCCTCGTTGATGCTTTCCCAGGTCTCCCGCGTCAGCGCGGTACGCACCATGCGGGCATTGTTGCGTGCCGTCTCGATCGACGACATCGTGCTCGACGGGTTCGACGTGTCGCGCAACAAGAAGTCGGCTACATCGGCCGCCGTATAGTCCTGATACTTCTGCGTGTAGGCGACGTCGGAGCCGGCGCTGAGCAGCACCGAATTCCACTCTTCCGACGCGCTCTGCGTGCGCGTCAGCGCCATGCGCAGGCCCGCATCGACCAGACGCGCCATGTTTTCCGCCCGCTCGATATAGCGGTTCATCCAGTAGAGCCCGTTGGCGGTGCGGCCGAGAAGCATGGAGTGGCCCTTCGGGCTAGTGAGCAGGGAATAGTGAGTAGCGAGTAGGGAATGTTCGAATTTCGATTGGATACGGCATCGTTCTGTCCCCTCTGATACCAACTACTGCCTACTGCCTACTGACTACTCATCTCAATCATCCAGCACCCAGGTATCCTTCGTGCCGCCGCCTTGCGAGGAATTGACCACCAGAGAGCCCTCCTTAAGCGCGACACGCGTGAGCCCGCCCGGCACGATCTGGATGCGGTCGGAGACCAGCACATAGGGTCTCAGATCGACATGGCGCGGCGACAGGCCCTTTTCGGTCAGGATCGGACAGGTCGAGAGCGCCAACGTCGGCTGGGCGATGTAATTGGACGGCTTGGCCTGCAGCTTCTTGGCGAAATCCTGGCATTCGTTCTTGGTCGCCGCCGGTCCGACCAGCATGCCATAGCCGCCTGAACCGTGCACTTCCTTGATCACCAGCTCATCGATGTGTTCGAGTACATATTTCAGGCTGTCCGGCTCCGAACAGCGCCAGGTCGGAATATTGCCGAGGATCGCCTTGCGGCCGGTGTAGAATTCGACGATCTCGGGCATGTAGGAATAGATCGCCTTGTCGTCGGCGATACCGGTTCCCGGCGCATTGGCGATCGTAATGTTGCCGGCCCGGTAGACATCCATGATGCCAGGCACGCCGAGCGCGGAGTCCGGCCGGAAAGTCAGCGGATCGAGGAAGGCATCGTCCACCCGGCGATAGAGCACGTCGATCTGCTTGTAGCCTTCGGTCGTGCGCATCGCGACATGACCATCCACCACGCGCAAATCCTGCCCCTCGACCAATTGCACCCCCATCTGATCGGCCAGGAAGGCATGTTCGAAATAGGCGGAGTTGTAGCTGCCGGGCGTCAGCACGGCGATGGTCGGCGTGCCCTTGGCGTTCTGCGGCCGCACCGCCGCCAGCGACTGGCGCAAAAGCTGCGGATAGTTCTCCACCGGCCGCACCTTGATTTGTTGGAACAACTCGGGGAAGAGCTGCATCATCGTCTCGCGGTTTTCCAGCATGTAGGAAACGCCCGATGGGGTGCGCGCATTGTCCTCCAGCACGTAGAACTCGTTTTCGCTGATGCGCACGATGTCGACGCCGATGATGTGGGTGTAGACGCCGGCGGGCGGCCTGACCCCGATCATCTCGGGCAGGAAGGCTTCGTTCCTGGCGATCAGGTCACGGGGAACGCGTCCGGCCCGCAGGATTTCCTGGCGGTGATAGATATCGTCGAGAAAGGCGTTCAGCGCCTGCACGCGCTGCTCGATGCCTTGCGTGAGGCGGCGCCACTCATTGCCAGAAATGATGCGCGGAACGATGTCGAAGGGGATAAGCCGCTCGGAGGCTTCCTGCTCGCCATAGACGGCGAAGGTGATGCCGGTCTTGCGGAAGACGCGTTCGGCATCCTGCATTTTCTCGGTAAGCCTGGCCGGGTCCTGCTCTTTCAGCCAGCGATCGTAAGCCGAATACGGTCTTCTAAGTCCGGAGACCTCCGGAAGCATTTCATCGAACGCTGCCAATCGCATACTCCCCTGTGACGCCATTTCACTGGCGCCGCCGGAGAAAATCAAGCGCAATCGGTGATTTGAGGGATGCGGGCGATCAGTATGTCGCCCCTGCCTAAAATTGAGGCAGCGGAAATATGAGCTTGGTCACGCTTTGCCTCATGCTCGGGCAATGGGCTCCGACGCTAGAAGGCGCGAAAGGTGACGACGGTGAACGTGTCCTTGATGCCGGGGAGAATCTGCACCTTCTCGTTGACGAAGTGGCCGACATCCTCCTCGTCGTCGACATAGAACTTGGCGAGCAGATCGTAATTGCCGGCAGTGGAGTAGATTTCCGAGGCGATCTCGGCGTCGGCGAGCGCGCTGGCAACCTCATACGACTTGCCCAGTTCGCATTTGATCTGCACGAAAAACGCCTTCATGGCTCCGCCCTGCTAAACGTCCAATCCAAGCGGCCCTTCTGGCAGACTGGAGGCGGGCTTTCAAGCGCTGGAACGGTACTTAGCCGGTTCGAGCGTTGGCCACGCCTCCCGCAATTCCGCCAAGGCTGCCTGGACTTCGTCGCGCGACAACACTGAATATTCGCCGCCGGTGAAACCCTGAAGCGCCACCAAACGTATGTTAGGATGCCTGCACGGGCAGGATTTTTCGAAAGGCAAGTTCTCGAAAGACAAGGGAAACAGGCAATGCGCCGCACGCTTTTCGCATTCGCATTCCTTCCTCTCCTCCTGCCCTTGTCGGCGTTTGCCGGCGAGGCCGAGATCAAGGCGGCGCAAGCGGCCATTGACGGCCAGCTGAGAGCGTTCCTGGCCGATGACGGCGTCACGGCCTACAGCTTCGCCGCACCGAACGTGAAGCGGATCTTCCCGACCGTCGACACCTTCATGAACATGGTGACCAACGGCTACGCGCCGGTGCGCAACCCACGGAGCTACTCGTTCGGCAAGGTCGAGGAGACGGGTCCGACCTCGATCATCCAGCAGGTGCTGATCGTCGGCCCTGACGGCAAGGACTACGAAGCTGTCTACACGTTGGAGCGACAGCCCGACGGCAAGTTCCAAATCACCGGCTGCAGCCTGCGCGCGTCGAATTCGCTGAGCACCTGAACCGTTACAGCGCTGGGATATCGCCCCTCGCCCAGCCCTCGGTAATTTCGGCAGCGCGTGCCTCGAAAGTGCCGGTCTCTATCGCGGCGCGTATGTCCTGCATCAGCTTCTGATAATAGGACAGATTGTTCCAGGTCAGAAGCATCGCACCGAGCGCCTCTTGCGAGCGCACGAGATGGTGCAGATAGGCGCGGGAATAATCGCGTGCCGCCGGGCAGTCGCTTTCCTCGTCGAGGGGGCGCGGATCGTCGGCATGGCGGGCGTTGCGCAGATTGACCTTGCCGCGCCTTGTATAGGCAAGCCCATGCCGGCCGGCCCGCGTCGGCATCACGCAGTCGAACATGTCGATGCCGCGCGCCACCGATTTCAAGATGTCGTCCGGCGTGCCGACCCCCATGAGATAGCGGGGTTTGTCATCGGGCAGTTCCGGGCAGGTGATGTCGAGCATGTCGAGCATGACCGCCTGCGGTTCACCGACGGCAAGACCGCCAACCGCATAGCCTTTCAGATCCATCGCGCTCAGCGCCTGCGCCGAACGCACGCGCAAATCCGCATTGTCGCCGCCTTGCACGATGCCGAACATCGCCTTGCCGGGCTGGTCGCCGAACGCCGTCTTGCAGCGCTCAGCCCAGCGCAGCGACAATTCCATGGCGCGCTCGATCTCCTTGAGCGCGGCCGGTAGCGCCGTGCATTCGTCGAGTTGCATCTGGATGTCTGAATCGAGCAGGCCCTGGATCTCGATCGAACGTTCCGGCGACATTTCGTATGCAGCGCCATCGATATGGGAGCGAAATGTGACGCCCTTCTCGGTCAATTTCCGAAGCTTTGACAGCGACATCACCTGGAAGCCACCGCTGTCGGTCAGGATCGGATGCGGCCAGCGGGCGAATTCGTGCAGGCCGCCAAGCTTCGCCACGCGTTCGGCGCCGGGCCGCAGCATCAAATGGTAGGTATTGCCCAGGATGATATCGGCGCCGACGCCGCGCACCTGATCCATGTACATCGTCTTGACCGTGCCGCCGGTGCCGACCGGCATGAAGGCCGGCGTGCGGATTTCGCCGCGCGGCATGCTGATCAAACCGCGCCGCGCCTTACCTTCGGTCGCCAGCACCTTGAAGGTGAACGTCTCAGCCATTGAATTCCTTGTCGTGTGCCGGTGCGCCCGGAGCCTGTTCGTCCAGCGACTGGCGATAATGGATGCAGCCGCGCATGAATTTTGGCCAGGGCGGCACGGCGATTGCCGGATCGATCTTCTCGGGCAGCAGGTCCCACAAATCGGGATGATGCCAGCAAAGATCGTGCCCCGATGCATCGCGATGCTGGCGAATGCCGGCGCGCAATTTTTTGACTTCGGCGATCAAACTGCTCCGGTCCAGCCTGTCGAGGTCATCGTCCATCGCTCATCTCCGCTCGATACAGCAGGCTTGCATCTCCGTAGGAGTAAAATCTGTAATCGTGCTCAATGGCGTGTGCATAGGCGGCGCGCATCGTATCGAGGCCGCTGAAGGCCGAAACCAGCATGAACAGCGTCGAACGCGGCAGATGGAAATTGGTCATCAGCATGTCGGCGGTGCGAAAACGGTAGCCGGGCGTGATAAAGATGTCGGTCGGGCCGGACCATGCAGCCAGCACGCCATCCTCTCGCGCGGCGCTTTCCAGCAGGCGCAGCGAGGTCGTACCGACGGCAATGACGCGCCCGCCCCTCGCCTTTGCCGCATTCAACGCGTCGGCTGTTGCCTCGCTGACTGAGCCGATCTCCGCATGCATCTTGTGGTCGGCGGTGTCGTCCACCTTCACTGGCAGGAACGTGCCGGCGCCGACGTGGAGCGTGACGAAGCGGCGTTCGATCCCCTTTGCGTCGAGTGCGGCAAACAGCTCCGGCGTGAAATGCAGACCGGCCGTCGGCGCCGCTACGGCACCTTCCTCCCGGGCATAGATGGTCTGATAATCGGCCCGATCGCGCTCGTCGTCATCCCGCTTCGAGGCGATGTAGGGCGGCAGTGGGATGTGGCCGACCGCATGCAGCGCCTCATCGAGGAAAGGGCCCGACAGGTCGAAGCCGAGCAGCGCCTCGCCCGCCTCGCCCTTTTCGATCACCGTGGCGTCAAGCTGGCCGAGGAAGCAGGAATTGCCGTCATGGCCGAAATGGATGCGGTCGCCGACGGCAACGCGCTTGCCCGGCCGCATGAAGGCCAGCCAACGGTCCGGCGCCATCCGCATGTGCAATGTGGCTTCGACCTGCGCCGCCGCCTCGCCGCGCCGCCTGATACCTTTGAGTTGCGCCGGGATAACCTTGGTGTCGTTGAAGACCAGCACGTCGCCGGCCTGGAGCAGGGAAGGCAGGTCGCTGACCGCCCGGTTCGAAACCCCCTCGCCGGGCCTGACCACCAGCATCTTTGCGCTGTCGCGCGGCTCTGCCGGGCGAAGCGCGATACGCTCTTCCGGCAGGTCGAAATCGAACAGATCGACACGCATCAGAAGAGCCTGATAAGCAGCGCCCCGGCCAGAAGCAGCACCGCGCCGGCCACGCGGCCGAGCGAGATTTCGCGAACCGCGACGCCGAGGAATCCGACGCGGTCGATCAGCATGCCCGCCAGCAACTGGCCCGCCACCAGGAACGCCATCAGCGCGGCGGCGCCGATGCGTGGCGTCAGGATGGTGGACAGTGTGACGTAGAAGCCGCCCAGCATGCCGCCGGCGATGAACAGCCACGGCGCGGGCGCCTTCCAGTCGAGCGAGATGCCTTGCAGCCTCACCACCGCGACGGCAATGATGCCGAGCACGATGGCGCCCGACAGGAACGAAAACGCGGCAGCCGCGACCGGGAGCCCCAGGCCGCGCGCCAACTGCGAATTGATCGGCGCCTGAATGGCAATGAAGGCGCCGGACAAGATGCCGAGAAGCGACCAGACGACGCCCATCATTGTCCTGCCGCCTTACTTGACGTCGGCCGCGACCTTCAGCGACACGATCTTGTCGGGATCCTGCACCGGCTCGCCGCGCTTGATCTTGTCGACATTGTCCATGCCTTCGATGACCTGGCCCCAGACCGTGTACTGGCGATTGAGGAAGGCTGCATCGTCGAAGCAGATGAAGAACTGCGAATTGGCCGAGTTCGGATTCTGCGAGCGCGCCATCGAGCAGGTGCCGCGGCTGTGGTTGGCATTGGAGAATTCGGCCTTGAGATCCGGCTTGTCGGAACCGCCCATGCCAGCGCGGGAAGGCGCGAAAGAGGGCTTGCTCGAATTGCCGAACTTGACGTCGCCGGTCTGCGCCATGAAGCCCTCGATGACGCGGTGGAAGACCACGCCGTCATAGGCGCCTTCGCGGGCCAGTTCCTTGATGCGGGCGACATGGCCGGGCGCCAGGTCGGGAAGCATTTCGATGACGACCTTGCCCTTGGTCGTTTCCATGATGAGCGCGTTTTCGCGATCCTTGATGTCGGCCATGTCTGATATCCTTTTCAAAAAACAGAACTATTTGTCGGCGGCGATGCGCACCTTGATCATCCGGTCGGGATCGGTGACCGTGCCGTTGTCGGCCTCGTCGCCCTTCTTGATGTGGTCCACGAGTTCCATGCCGCTGACGACATTGCCCACGATGGTGTACTGGCCGTCGAGCGGCGGCGCCGGCGCGAACATGATAAAGAACTGCGAGTTTGCCGAGTTCGGATCCTGCGAGCGTGCCATGCCGACCACGCCGCGCTTGTAGTGCTCGGTCTGCGAGAATTCCGCCGGCAGGTCCGGCAGGTCGGAGCCGCCGGTACCGACAGCCTGGGCGTTGAAGCCCTTGTTCATGTTGCCGAATTTGACGTCGCCTGTCTGCGCCATGAAGCCGTCGATGACGCGGTGGAAGGCGACGTTGTCATAGGCATGCTCGCGCACCAGCTTCTTGATCTGCGCGACATGCTTGGGCGCGAGATCGGGACGCAGTGCAATGGTCACGTCGCCGTCCTTCAACGTTATGATCATGGTGTTTTCCGGGTCGGCGGCATAGGCTGAGACCGATGCGGTCACGAGACCGGCAAGCACGACGAGGAACGAGGCGAGCTTTTTCAGCTGCATGGTCTTCTCCGAGAAACCTATTTTGCGAATTTAGCGGTGAGCGCACCGGCGACCGCGGCCGGCACGAAGGGGCGGATGTCGCCGCCCATCGAGGCAATCTGGCGGACAAGTGTGGCGGTAATGGTTCTAACCGAGGGGCTGGCGGGCAGAAAAACCGTTTGCAGCTCAGGCGCCATCGTTTCGTTCATGCCGGCCATCTGCATCTCGTAGTCGAGATCGGTGCCGTCGCGCAGGCCGCGGATCATGATCGAGGCTCCCTGTTTCCTGGCCGCATCGATGACCAGCCCGTCGAAGGCGACCACCTTGATGCGTGTGCCGTCGCGGCCGAATTCGGCCTTGGTCGCGGCCTCGATGAGTTCGACCCGCTCCTCGAAGGAAAACAGCGGCTTCTTGCCGGGATGGATACCGATCGCCGCATAGACGATGTCCGCCACGGCCAGCGACGCCTTCAGCACGTCGAGATGGCCGTTGGTCAACGGGTCGAAGGAGCCGGCATAAAGGGCGATGCGCTCGGTCATGCCGGTGCTTCTAACGGGCGCGCGGACGGAAGGCAAATCTCATTGATGCGATCCCCTTGAACCTTTTTGCAGGGATGAACGACAGATGAATGCGCCGATCACGAACGCTTCACGCAGCGTTCACTACCTTGCCCCTTTAAGAAGATGAAACCAAAGTCCCATGTAAGCGTTGTAGAGCGCAGGAGAACACGCACATGCTGATCTACATGCTCGCCACTGCAATGACCGTCGCCATGCTGATCGCCACTGTATTCGGGCTGCATCAGGAGGCCCAGCGCGTCCGCATCAAGACCAACGCCAAACGCTTCGAAGGGTTCGGGCCCCGCAAGCCTCACCGTCACTATTGAGTTAGCCTGAATTTGTTGCGACGCGCCGGCCGATTGGCCGGCGTTGCCATGTCTGTCCAAGCCAGACTTATTGCGCATCATCCAGGCCGGCATCGGCCGCCGGATCGATCTCGGCACCAACCTCGACGATTTCTTCCTCGTCCGATTGCGGCTCGGAAATCCGCTCGACCGAAACCACCTTCTCGCCTTCCGCCGTGTTGAAAATGGTCACGCCCTTGGTGGCGCGGCTGGCGAAGCGGATGCCATTGACCGGCACCCGGATAACGGTACCGCCGTCGGACACCAGCATGATCTGGTCGTCATTGCCGACCGGGAAGGTTGCCACCAGCCTGCCGATCTCGGCCGTCTTCGACACGTCGGTGGCCCGAATGCCCTTGCCGCCGCGTCCGGTCAGACGGAAATCATAGGACGATGAGCGCTTGCCGTAGCCGTATTCCGTCACCGTCAGCACGAACTGCTCATGCGCCTTGAGGAACTCATAGCGCTCGTCCGACAGCTCCGCCTCCTCGCCGACCTCTTCGTTGGTCAACGCGATCTCTTCCTCCTCACCTGCCGGGATGCCGGCGGCCAGGCGCCGTTCGGCCACCACGCGCTTCAGATAGGCGGCGCGTTCGGCCGGCGGCGCATCGACATGCTCGATGACGGCCATCGAAATGACGCGGTCCGTTTCGGCCATGGCGATGCCGCGCACACCGACCGAGTTGCGGCTCTGGAAGACGCGCACATCGCCGACGGAAAAGCGGATGCACTGGCCGGAGCTGGCGGTCAGAAGCACGTCGTCATTGTCGGTGCAGGTCTCGACGCCGAGGATCTCGTCGCCCTCCTCCTCCAGCTTCATGGCGATCTTGCCATTACGGTTGACTTGGACGAAGTCAGAGAGCTTGTTGCGGCGCACCGTGCCGCGCGTGGTGGCGAACATCACGTCGAGCTCGCCCCAGCTCGTCTCATCTTCCGGCAACGGCATGATTGTGGTGATGCGCTCGCCCTGCTCCAGCGGCAGCATGTTGATCAGCGCCTTGCCGCGTGACTGCGGATTGCCGATCGGCAGGCGCCAGACCTTCTCCTTGTAGACGATGCCGCGCGAGGAGAAGAACAGCACCGGCGTGTGCGTATTGGCCACGAACAGGCGGGTGACGAAATCCTCTTCCTTGGTCGACATGCCCGAGCGACCCTTGCCGCCGCGGCGTTGCGCCCGGTAGAGCGACAATGGCACGCGCTTGATGTAGCCGGAATGGCTCACCGTCACGACCATGTCCTCGCGCTGGATCAGGTCCTCGTCTTCCATGTCCGCGCCGCCTTCGCTCAGTTCGGTGCGGCGCGGCGTGCCGAATTCGTCGCGCACGGCCGCGAGCTCGTCCTTGACGATCTGCTGGACGCGGGCGCGGGACGACAGGATATCGAGATAATCGACGATCTCGGCGCCAATCGTGTTCAACTCGTCGGCGATTTCGTCGCGGCCGAGTGCCGTCAGGCGCTGCAGGCGCAACTCCAGGATCGCGCGCGCCTGTTCCTCGGACAGATTGTAGGTGCCGTCCTCGTTGATGCGGTGGCGCGGGTCGTCGATCAGGAGGATCAGCGATTCGACGTCGCCGGACGGCCAGCGCCGCTCCATCAACTGCTCGCGCGCCGTCTGCGGGTCGGGCGCTGTGCGGATCAGTTTTATCACTTCATCGATGTTGGCGACGGCGATTGCGAGGCCGACCAGCACGTGGGCCCGGTCGCGCGCCTTGCGCAGCAGGAACTTCGTGCGCCGGGTGACCACCTCCTCGCGGAAGGACACGAATGCTCTCAGCATGTCGGTCAGCGTCAGCAGTTCGGGCTTGCCGCCATTCAGCGCCACCATGTTGGCGCCGAAAGAGGTTTGCAGCGGCGTGAAGCGATAGAGCTGGTTGAGGATGACGTCGGCCACGGCGTCGCGCTTCAGCTCGACGACGACCCGATAGCCCTGGCGGTCGCTCTCGTCGCGAATGTCGGAAATGCCCTCGATGCGCTTGTCGCGCACCAGTTCGGCCATCTTCTCGATCATCGACGATTTGTTCACCTGGTAGGGAACCTCGGTGATGATGATCGATTCGCGGTCATTGCCGCGGGCCTCGATGTTGACCTTCCCGCGCATGACGACGGAGCCGCGGCCGGTCGAATAGGCGCTGTAGATGCCGGAGCGGCCGAGCACGATGCCGCCGGTCGGGAAATCCGGCCCCGGAATGATTTCCATCAGCGCCGGCAGGTCGATGGCCGGGTTGTCGATGATGGCGATCGCGGCGTTGCAGACTTCGCCCAGATTGTGCGGCGGGATGTTGGTGGCCATGCCGACGGCGATGCCGCCCGAGCCATTGACCAGCAGATTGGGAAAGCGCGCCGGCAGAACCTTCGGCTCGCTGCCGGAAGCATCGTAAGTGTCCTGGAAATCGACCGTATCCTTGTCGATATCCTCCAGCAGCTCATGCGCGACCTTGGTCAGCCGCGACTCGGTGTAGCGCATAGCCGCCGGCGGATCGCCATCGATCGAGCCGAAATTGCCTTGCCCGTCGATGAGCGGCACGCGCAGCGACCAGTCCTGCGCCATGCGCACCAGGGCGTCATAGATAGAGGCGTCGCCATGCGGATGGTATTTACCCATCACGTCGGCGACCGGGCGCGCCGACTTCACATATTTGCGGTTCCAGTGATAGCCGCTCTCATGCGCGGCGAAGAGAATGCGGCGATGCACCGGCTTCAGGCCGTCGCGCACGTCGGGCAGCGCGCGGCTGACGATCACGCTCATGGCGTAATCGAGATAGGATCGCTGCATCTCCTCGATGATCGAAATCGGCTCGATGCCGGTGGGGCCGCCGTCGGCGCCGCGCGGTGTTTTTTGGTCGGTCAAATCGGATCACAATCTAAACAGGAATCACTTGCCGTATATATAGGAAGCCGGGCCGAAACTCCAATGTCGACGGCACTTTTCCCGTGTCGATTTTGGCGGTGATTTCAAAAGGATACCGGTGATTGCGACGATATGGCCGATGTGCTTTTCGGAGCCGTCGACGCAAAGGCCCGCCATCTCGTGTTAGCGGCGGCCCGCGCGGCGGGCGCGATAGCTGCCGGGCGTCTCGCCCATTTCGCGCCGGAAGCGGCGATTGAAAGTTGACAGGTCGTTGAAGCCCGCCTCGAAGGCGATCGTCGAGATCGCCTTGTCCGAAGCGTGGAGCCGCACTGCTGCCCGGTGCAGCCTGGTCCTCAGCAGAAACCGGTAGGGGGTCATTCCGGCAATCTGCCGGAATGTGCGCAGGAAATGATACGGACTGGTCGCCGTCTCCCGCGCCAGCACGGCCAGCGAAAGCGGCTGATCGGCATCGATCTCGATACGCCGAACCGCCTCCGCGACCCGTTTCTGGTCGCGGCCGCTGGGTGTCCGCGCCATCTTGGTGCGCCCTGAGCTTGCGGCGACTGCTGCGCTGGCAATGCGCAAGCCGAGTTCCTCGAAAGCAGCGGTTTCGCCCACATCGCGCGCGGCCTCCGCTTCGGCCAGCAGCGGCATCAGCGCCGGCAGGGGCGGCAAGCGCGGCGTCTTGAAGGCCAGCATTCTGGCGCCCGGTACGTCCTCCACGATCCGTTCCATATAGGCCGGAGCAAAATGGAAGGAGAGGCAGCGGTCACCGGCGCCGTGCTCGTGGCCGCATTCGTAGCATGTGCCGGGATTACCGAGCAGCACCGCGCCTGGCGCGAGCATCGCGGTGCCCTGGCTGGCGCGATAGCGGAAGGTGCCGCTGGTCACCGCGGCGACGCAGAACGTCCGGTGCTCCTCCTCGAACGGCCGGTCGCCGGCGCCGGCCGTGCACACCACGTCCGACACCTGCCAGCCTGGCCCCGAGGCAATGATCCTGTCGCTCGTCGTCATAGCCTGAAAGATAGCAATTTTTCCCAAGCGCAGAACCCTGCCCCGGCCTATCGCTTGCGGCCTCCTGACAGCATGAAGGCACCAGCCATGACCAACCAGCCCACTTTTACCGAAGCCCTGCACAGCGACGGGCCAGCCCCCGGCTTTGCCGAGAATTTGGATCTCTACGGTCGCTTCGTCGGCGCCTGGACTTTCGATGCCAGCCGTCATCTCGAGGACGGCACCGTGCTGACCGGACGCGGCGAGGTGCATTTCGGCTGGGTGCTGGAAGGCCGCGCGATCCAGGACGTCTGGATCCTGCCCGCGCGCGATGCCGGCCCCTCGCCTTCTCTCGGCAAATGGACCTTTTATGGCACGACCTTGCGCGTCTACGATCCCGGCGCAAACGCCTGGCATATCTTTTGGAGCGATCCCCGAAACCAATACTACAGCCGCCAACTCGGCCGCGCCGAGGGCGAAACGATTGTCCAAGTGGGCGCCGACGGCACCGGTTCCTCCGTACGTTGGAGCTTTTCACGGATCACGGAAAATTCCTTCCGCTGGCTCGGCGAGCGCTCGCACGACAATGGCGCGACATGGCGGCTCGAAGTGGAGTTCCTGGCGCGGCGCTCTGGCCGTACCTGATCAAGCAAGCCCGCGACGCAAACTCAGGCATTCCCTGCGTTCTTTCGCGTCTCCCTCGGCCCAGCCGGCTTTCGCAGAGTTCGCGAGCCGCCTCTCCCCAGCCGGTTTCCTCCGTCCCTGCTTTGCTCTACCAATGTCGGGATGCGGGCTCGGCCCGGCGGGAGGGGTGAGAGATGCCGAGTTTCGACAGCCTGTTCAACGCCTTCGTCACCATTCTGGTGACCATCGACCCGCCCGGGCTGGCGCCGCTGTTTCTGGCGATAACGCGCGGCATGAACCGCGAGGAGCGCCAGCAGGTCTCGGTCCGCGCCTCGGTCATTGGCTTCCTTGTGATGGCGCTGTTCGCGGTTGCCGGCGCGTCGATCCTGTCGGTGTTCGGCATCACGCTGCCGGCATTCCGCGTCGCCGGCGGGTTCCTTCTGTTCTTCATCGCTTTCGAAATGGTGTTCGAGCGCCGGCAAGACCGCAAGGAGAAGATCGGCGACGTCGCCATCACCAAGGACATGATCCACAACATCGCCGCTTTCCCGCTGGCGATCCCGCTGATCGCCGGCCCTGGCGCGATTTCGGCGACTGTGCTGCTCTCCGGCTCGTTTCAGGGTTTTGGCGCCCAGGCGGCACTGGTCGGCATCATCTTCGTCTGCCTCGCCATCACCTATCTCGTGTTCGTGCTCTCGGAGCGCATCGACCGCATCCTCGGCCAGACCGGCCGTTCGATCCTGACCCGCCTGCTCGGCGTTATCCTGGCGGCACTTGCCGTCCAGTTCGTGGCTGACGGCATCAAGGCGCTGATGGCCTCATAGGCCGCTTATTTTGCCGTCGTGTCGATAATTTCGAAATCGTGGGTAATGGCGGCGGTCTTGGACATCATGGCCGAAGCCGAACAGTATTTTTCGATCGAGAGATCGATCGCCCGCTTCACCTTGTCGGGCGACAGCGCCCTGCCCTTGACGATGAAATGCATATGAATGCGGGTGAACACCTTGGGATCGGTCTCGGCTCGGTCGGAATCGAGCTCGACCACACAGTCCTCGATCGCCTCGCGCCCCTTTTCGAGGATATGGACGACATCATAGGCCGAGCAGCCGCCGGTGCCGATCAGCACCAGTTCCATCGGGCTCGGCCCCGGCGTTCTCCCTTCAGGGCCGAACGCGGTCCCCAGTACGACCTTATGGCCTGTGCCGGACTCGCCGACGAAGGTGCGTTCCTCGACCCATTTGATGCGTGCTTTCAACTGATATTCCTTCCACTCGGGATCACGGTCTGGCTTGCGCGACGCCGAAGACCACGTCGTGCAAGATTCTGCCGGGCACCAGCGTAAAGACACCGGCACCCACCAGTGCAAAGATATACAACGCAATCATCGCCTTGCGGTGCTTGGCGACGCGGTGATTGCGTGCATGCCAGACCGCCAGCGGCACCGTGACCAGCACCAGGATCGACAAGAGATGGATCGGGCTGAAAGGGCCAATGAGCCGTATCTGCTGGATCCAGAAACTCGAGATGGCGACGGCCAGCATCAGCGCCGCCCAGAGATAGCCCATCGCGCGGTGGCGCAGCGTGCCTTTCGGCAGCGCCAGCTGCACGCCGCCTATCGCTAGCGCGGCAAAGGCCGCGAGCGCATGCCATGGGATCGGAGGACGTGCCGATAGGAGCGGTCCGAGCGACATCGCGCCCTCTCCTCAAATGCCCGTCACGCCGTGTCGATGCTCAGAACGGAATTTCGTCGTCCAGCTCGCGCGACGAACCGCCGCCGCCCTTGGGAGCGCCGCCGCCACGATTGAAGCCTTCGTTCGGGCCGGACTGGCCAAAATCGGAACCACGGCTGCCGCCGCCGGAATAACCGCCGACCTGGCCGCCCTCGCCCTGGCCGCGCGCGTCGAGCATCTGCAGCTCGCCGCGGAACCTCTGCAGCACGACTTCCGTCGTGTATTTGTCGGCACCGGTCTGGTCTTGCCATTTGCGTGTCTGCAACTGGCCCTCGACATAAACCTTCATGCCCTTCTTCAGATACTGCTCGGCAACCTTGGCGATGCCCTCATTGAAGATGACGACATTATGCCACTCGGTCTTTTCCTTGCGCTCGCCGGAATTCTTGTCGCGCCAGCTTTCCGATGTTGCGATGCGGATGTTGACGACCGGCTCGCCAGAATTCAGGCGGCGGATCTCCGGGTCCGCTCCGAGATTGCCGACCAGAATGACCTTGTTGACGCTACCCGCCATGATACTTCTCCGCGCTCGTCCGAAACAAATTTTTGTCGCAGCACCTTACAGGTTGCGCACACCCGTTGCCTGCCGTGGCTGCCTTTTCCCACAAGGTTTTTGTTCTCTTTTCGTTCCTATACGCATCGCCGCTCATTGTCAAGGAATGGCAGTAATGCCGGAGCCGCCAGCTTCCCTTCATATGGGCCGTAAAACATCGCTTGCCAAATCGATAAGTATCGACTTATGCTTTCGCCATGATCGAAGCGGAAATTTTCCGGGCGCTGGCCGACCCCACCCGACGCGCCGTCTATGAACGCCTCGCCACCAGCGAGATGACGGTGTCGCAGCTGCGCACCGGCATGACGGTATCGCAGCCGGCTGTGTCGCAGCACCTGGCGGTGCTGCGCAGCGCAGGCCTGGTGGTCGAGCGGCGGGCGGGCCGCAACGCCTATTACCGCGCCGATCCGCAAGGGCTCGACCCGCTGCTTGGCTGGATCGAACGCTACCGGACGTTCTGGCCCGAGCGCATCGAAAAACTGAGGACGGTTCTCAAGGACATGGACCAATGACGCACGCACCAGTGACCGACGAAAGCCCTGCGCGGACCGCCCCCGACGCGATCGAGTTCGAGTGCGATCTCCCCGAGCCGCCGGAAAAGGTATGGCGGGCGCTGACCGTGCCCGAATTGCTTGCGGCCTGGATGATGCCCAACGACATCAATCCTGAGATCGGCAGCAATTTCGCCTTTGCCGGGGCGGATGCGCCGATCGAATGCGAGATCCTCGATGCCGAGCCCGGAAAAAGGCTTCGCTATTCCTGGCGGGAACAGCCGCGGCCCGACGAGGAACGGAACCCGCTCGACAGCATCGTCACCTTCACGCTCGCCCGCACCGTTTCGGGCGGCACGCATCTGCATATTATCCATGAAGGCTTTGCCCGTGCGGCGACATCCGCCGCCAGGCCCATGGTGACCATGGCAGGCGCCGGCTGCCGGCTTTCATTCGCTGCGCGTGCCTCCGGCCGCCGCCCCGCAGCCAATTCATTTTGCCTTCTGCAGCGCGCCGCTTGAGTGGCCGACACATGAAAAACGGAGAGAGACGATGACCGGTTTTGCCAATCTGGTGCCGATGGTGATCGAGCAGTCGAGCCGCGGCGAGCGCGCCTTCGACATTTTCTCGCGGCTGCTGCGCGAGCGCATCGTCTTTATCAACGGCGAGATCAACGACGGCATGTCGGCGCTGGTCTGCGCCCAGCTTCTGTCGCTGGAATCGGATAATCCCGACAAGGAGATCTCGCTTTACATCAACTCGCCTGGCGGCGTGGTGACCAGCGGCTTCGCCATCTACGACACCATGCAATATGTCAGTTGTCCGGTGTCGACGGTGTGCATGGGCTTTGCCGCCTCGATGGCTTCGTTCCTGCTGATGGCGGGCACGCCGGGACGGCGCATCGCGCTGCCCAACGCCAGCCTCGTCCTGCACCAGCCGCTGGGCGGCTTCCAGGGTCAGGCATCGGACATCCAGCGTCACGCCGAAGGCATCCTGCGCACCAAGCGGCAGATGACCGAGCTCTATGCGCGCCATTGCGGCCGCACCTATGAAGAGGTCGAGCGCACGCTCGACCGGGACTATTTCATGACCGCCGAGGAAGCGAAGGCATGGGGTCTCGTCGATCATGTCTACGATACCCGCAAAAAGGCGGCGTGACCGGCACAAGCACGATGAATTGAGCGACGGTCCGCCGTCCGGCGATTTGATGACCGCCGGTCTGGCCACCTCGACGGGGCGACGCTATAACCGGCAGATGATCGACAGCCGCTCATTCCGACCTCGGCGCCTTGCCGTCACCGCCGTCGCCGGTGCGCTCATGCTGGCCGGCGGCGCCTTTGCCAACGACAGCCAGAAAGGCAGCCTGCCCGGTGTGGCCGGCGATTATCGCATCGCCAAGCCGGCCCCGCAGCCCGAACCCGATGATGCCTTCCCCGCCAACGGCAACGGCCGGTTCAAGATCGGCGATACCGATGTCAGGATTTCTGGCAGCATCACGGTCGATGTCGGCGCTGGCGGGATCAAACCGCCGCGGTAGCTGACATGTCGGGGCCGTCAGTACCTCCGCGTTCCCCCAAAAGAGCAGCCCCGCCGTGCTTTTAGCAAACGGACGGGGCTTTTCTGGATCTATAATCCAATCTTTCGCCGGGAATGTTTTACCGGCTTTCGATTTCGGATGCTTCGCGGCGTTCAGCCGACGATCCGACCAGTAGTCTCTGATTTTGGTGCATCCGGCAGGGTCACGTCGGAAGGCGCTCGCGTCTCCCTGGCATTCATGCCTGCCACGGCTCCAGTCACTGCTGGAGCCTCAAGGGACTGTCCGGTGGCGTCATGCTCCACTCCTGTGTCCATTGCGACAATCGTCGTCAGAAGCACTGATCGCAATAGCCCGCGGCGTCTCGCAGGCCGCCTTTGGGCGACGAGGCCGTCGAAAGACAGCCGGCTTCATTGACGTATGGAGTCTGCCCCCCTTAGCCGGGGACGTCAACCGCTCGATGGCCGAACGGGAAAAATGTGATGGACCGACATGTCCATCAATCGACAAGGCCCGCCTGGTCCATCGCTTTGTCAGGAGCGTGTTCGGTCTTTGTTCTTTCCGCTTGCCCGTTCGTGCGAAAGACGGTTAAACGACTTGGTCGAGAATTGTGGCGTCTCTCGACGCGGCGGCAAAAATACCTACATAGGGGACGGCCGGGGAAAACCCGCCGATCCCACAAATTCCAGATCTGAGGCGGCGACCGGCAATGGCCGACCATAAATATCTTTCCATTCGCGGGGCGCGCGAACACAATCTGAAGAATGTCGATCTCGACCTGCCGCGTGACAGCCTGATCGTCATGACGGGCCTGTCGGGCTCCGGCAAATCGTCGCTTGCCTTCGACACCATCTATGCCGAAGGCCAGCGCCGCTATGTCGAGAGCCTGTCGGCCTATGCGCGGCAATTCCTCGAAATGATGCAGAAGCCGGATGTCGACCAGATCGACGGCCTTTCGCCGGCCATCTCCATCGAGCAGAAGACCACTTCGAAGAACCCGCGCTCGACGGTCGGCACCGTCACCGAGATATACGACTACATGCGGCTTCTATTCGCGCGTGTCGGCGTACCCTATTCGCCCGCCACCGGACTGCCGATCGAGAGCCAGACGGTGTCGCAGATGGTCGATCGCGTGCTGGCGGTCGAGGAAGGCACGCGCCTGTTCATCCTGGCGCCGATCGTGCGCGGCCGCAAAGGCGAGTACCGCAAGGAATTGCTCGAGCTGCAGAAAAAGGGATTTCAGCGCGTCAAGGTCGACGGCGTCTTCTATGAGATCGCTGATGTGCCGCCACTCGACAAGAAATACAAGCACGACATCGACGTGGTCGTGGACCGCATCGTCGTGCGTGGCGACCTCGCAACGCGCCTTGCCGATTCCATGGAGACCGCGCTGAAGCTCGCGGAGGGGCTGGCGGTGGCGGAGTTCGCCGACAAGCCGCTCGATGCCAGTCAGACGGGCGAGGATTCGGTCAACAAGTCGAAGAACGAGACGCATGAGCGCATCCTGTTCTCGGAAAAATTCGCCTGTCCGGTCTCCGGCTTCACCATTCCCGAGATCGAGCCCAGGCTGTTCTCGTTCAACAACCCGTTCGGCGCCTGCCCGACCTGCGACGGGCTGGGCAGCCAGCGCGCCATCGACCCCAATCTGGTCGTCCCCGACGAGAACGTCTCGCTGCGCGACGGCGCCGTCAGCCCATGGGCGAAATCGACTTCACCCTACTACGTGCAGACGCTGGAGGCTCTCGGCAAGGCTTACGGCTTCAAGCTCGGCGACAAGTTCAAGGATTTGACCGGGGAAGCCCAGGAAGCCATCCTGCGCGGCACAGGCGAGCGCGAGATCACCTTCCAGTATGATGACGGCCTGCGCTCCTACAAAACGACCAAGACCTTCGAGGGCGTCATCCCCAACCTCGAGCGGCGCTGGAAAGAGACCGAATCCGCCTGGATGCGCGAGGAGATCGAGCGCTTCATGTCGGCCACCCCCTGCCCGGCCTGTCGTGGCTACAGGCTGAAGCCGGAAGCGCTGGCGGTGAAGATCGCCGGCAAGCACATCGGCGAAGTGACCGAACAGTCGATCCGCAAGGCCGACCAGTGGTTCACCGACCTGCCGGCGCAGCTCAACGACAAGCAGAACGAGATCGCCGTGCGCGTGCTCAAGGAAATCCGCGAGCGGCTGCGCTTCCTCAACGACGTCGGCCTCGATTATCTCACCCTGTCGCGCAATTCCGGCACGCTGTCGGGCGGCGAGAGCCAGCGCATCCGGCTGGCATCGCAGATCGGCTCCGGCCTCACCGGCGTGCTCTACGTGCTGGACGAACCGTCGATCGGCCTGCACCAGCGCGACAATGCGCGCCTGCTCGACACGCTGAAGCACCTGCGCGACATCGGCAACACGGTCATCGTGGTCGAGCATGACGAGGATGCCATCCTGCATGCCGACTACGTCGTCGACATCGGCCCGGCCGCCGGCATCCATGGCGGCGAAATCATTGCCCAGGGCACGCCTCAGCAGGTGATGGCCAACCCGAATTCGATCACCGGCAAATACCTTTCGGGCGAGCTCGAAGTGGCGACACCTGCGGTTCGCCGCGAGGCGAAGAAGAACCGCCGCCTGAAAGTCGTCGGCGCACGCGGCAACAATCTGAAGAACGTCACCGCCGAAATTCCGCTCGGCACCTTCACCGCCGTCACCGGCGTATCGGGCGGCGGCAAATCGACCTTCCTGATCGAAACACTTTTCAAGGCGGCCTCGCGCCGCATCATGGGCTCGCGCGAGCATCCGGCCGAGCACGACCGCATCGAGGGCTTGGAGTTCCTCGACAAGGTCATCGACATCGATCAGTCGCCGATCGGACGGACCCCGCGCTCCAACCCCGCCACCTATACCGGCGCCTTCACGCCGATCCGCGACTGGTTCGCGGGCCTGCCGGAAGCCAAGGCGCGCGGCTACCAACCGGGCCGCTTCTCCTTCAACGTCAAGGGCGGCCGCTGCGAGGCCTGCCAGGGCGACGGCGTCATCAAGATCGAGATGCACTTCCTGCCCGACGTCTACGTCACCTGCGACGTCTGCCACGGCAAGCGCTATAACAGAGAGACGCTCGACGTGCTGTTCAAGGGCAAGTCGATCGCCGACGTGCTCGACATGACAGTCGAGGAAGGCGTTGATTTCTTCGCCGCGGTGCCCGGTGTGCGCGACAAGCTCGACACGCTGAAGCAGGTCGGCCTCGGCTACATCCATATCGGCCAGCAGGCAACCACGTTGTCGGGCGGCGAGGCGCAGCGGATAAAACTCGCCAAGGAGCTGTCGCGCAAGGCGACCGGCAAGACGCTCTATATCCTGGACGAGCCGACCACTGGCCTGCACTTTCACGATGTCGCCAAGCTGCTGGAAGTGCTGCACGAACTGGTCGACCAGGGCAACACGGTGGTGGTGATCGAGCACAATCTCGAAGTGATCAAGACCGCCGACTGGGTGCTCGACCTCGGCCCCGAGGGTGGCGATGGCGGCGGCGAGCTGGTCGCCTCCGGCACGCCGGACGCGATCGTGCGCGAAAAACGCAGCTACACCGGCCAATTCCTCAAGGAATTGCTGGAGCGACGCCCCGGAGGCAAGCGCGAAGCAGCGGAGTGATGGCGGGCTGGCGTTGGGAATCTCCGGAATGAAGATCAGGAAAGCCCTCGCCCCGGATGTCACCGCCGTCATGACTCTGACCACGGATGCCTACGCGCCCTACACCGCGCTGTTGGGCGCGCCGCCGATCCCGGTCACCGAAGACTATGCGCCGCGCATCGAACGCGGCGAGGCTTGGCTGCTGGAGAGCGGCGGCGACCTGGCCGGGCTGATCGTCCTGGAGCGGCACGAAGACCACGCGATGATCTTCTCCGTCGCGGTGGCGCCAGGATTTCAGGGCAAGGGCTTCGGCATCGCATTGTTGAAACATGCGGATCAGCAGGCGCGCCTGTGGGGCGTGCCGGAGGTGCGGCTCTACACCAATGCGAAAATGGAGCGCAACATCGCGCTCTATTTGGCCTACGGCTATCGCGAAACGGGTCGCCGGCCCAATCCCTATCGGCCAGGATGGGTGCTCGTCGACATGGCCAAGCCGGTCGACGAGGTCACGGCGGCCTGATTTTTCTGAACGCGGCCAGATTTCTGAAACGGGAGGACGACAATGAGCAAATCGGGAACGATCCGCGCCGGCATGGGCGGCTGGACCTTCGAGCCGTGGGACACGTCCTTCTACCCGGAAAAACTCCCCAAGGCCAAGCAGTTGCAATACGCCAGCCGGCAGGTACCGAGCATCGAGGTCAACGGCACCTACTATTCCAGCTTCAAGGAACCGACCTTCGTCAAATGGGCCAATGAGGCACCCGACGGTTTCGTCTATTCGCTGAAGGGCAACCGCTTCGTCACCAACCGCCGCGTGCTGGGCGAAGCCGGTGAATCGATGATGCGTTTCCTTGGCTCCGGCGTCGCCGCGCTCGGCGATAAGCTTGGGCCGATCCTTTGGCAGTTCGCGCCGACAAAGAAATTCGATCCCGACGATTTCGAGGCTTTTCTGAAGTTGTTGCCGGAAAGCCAAGACGGTGTCGCGTTGCGCCACGCGCTTGAAGTTCGCAACGACAGTTTCATCGTGCCGGAATTCCCGGCGCTCGCGCGCAAATACAAGGCGGCCATCGTCTATGCCGATCACGCAAAATATCCTGATATCGCCGATATCACCGGCGATTTCATCTATGCGCGGCTGCAGACCGGCTCGGATGACAATCCCGACTGCTACACGCCAAAAGGCCTCGATGAATGGGCGGCGCGGGCCAAGGTCTGGGCGGAAGGCAAGCAGCCGGCCGATTTGCGGCGCGCCGACCCTGCTACCGACGCGCCGGTGCAACCGCGCGACGTGTTCGTCTACTTCATCACCGAGGGCAAGGTGCGCGCGCCCTTCGGCGCCATGGCGCTGATGAAGCGAGTGACAGAAACCAGCTAAGCGGCAAGCCTCTGCGGCTATTTCCATTTGCATGAATTGCCGGCGTCAACAGCCTCTGTCGGAACCTCAAGGCGTCATCGTCGTTTTGCCTTGGTGGCGGGTTCCCGCGCGGGAAAACCAGCAGAAAAGCGAGGAAGGATGGCTGTCATCCTTATCGGTGCGTTTCTCATCGTCGCCGGCGTTGTGTATATGGCGGGCGCAGCTCTCAGGCGTGGACGGCTCAGCGATCCGGCACCTGCAGCTTCGGATCGACGGATGCCCAATCTCGCAACGCAGGCCCCGACGCTTGAGCCACGCCGGCGCGGCCTCGGTTTCCTAGGCGTGTCACAGAATTGGCCGGGTCTGCTGATGATGGCGGTCGGTGCGGTTCTGCTCCTGTCGGCGGTAGTCCTCTAACGCCGTGCAAGCTTGGCTTTTTCGCCGCGATCGTAACCTTATCGACACTTCCTTGCGTCATGACTCCAGCAACGTCAGGCTGCAGGGTCGTCGCGGGCAAGGAACGAGGGGCATGTCGCTCGACTACAACTCACTTCTGCTGGCGGTCGGTTTCTCCGCTGCCTGCCTGAGCCTGACGCTGTTCGGCACATGGCTCACCGCCCGCACCGACAAGTTCCTGCTCACCTGGGCGCTCAGCGCCTTGCTGGTGGTGGGCGAGGTCTTCACCTATGACGCCTATATCGACGCGCCCAGGCGCGGCCTCGGCATCGCCACCTTCACCTTGCTGCTGGTCGGCTTCTCCATGATGCTGGGCGCCGCCTACCAATTCAGAAGCGGCGGCTCGCCGGTCTCCAGGATTTTAATCGGCAGCGGCATTTCGCTGGCGGTGGCGCTGCCGCCCATGGCTCTCGGCTATGACGGGCTCGGCTTCATGTTCGAGAACCTGTTCGCGGCCCTGCTCCTGTTCGCAACCGCCGCCGAATACTGGAAGGGCCGCGCCGAGGCCCCAGCGCTTACCATCGGCGCCGCCGCACTCTATTCAGCGACCGCCATGTCCTTCCTGCTCTGCGCGACGGTTTTGGCATGGGACGGCAAGCTGATCATGAGCCATGCGCCAAGGAACTGGGCCGAGGATCTCAGCCTCATCGTCGTCATCGCCAGCATGACCGGCATCGGCGCCTTGTCGCTGGCCCTCAACCAGGGGCGTCTGGCGGGGCATCACCGCCGCAACGCGCTGACGGATCAGCTGACCGGCCTGCTCAACCGCCGCGCGCTGTTCGACCTCTTTGGCGATTCTCCCGTCGGCGCCTTTACCGCCGTGGTCGTGTTCGACCTCGATAGCTTCAAGGCCATCAATGACGAGTTCGGCCACGCGACGGGCGATGAGGTGCTGAAAGTGTTCGCCAAGGAGCTTGCCGGCAACCTCGCCCGACCGATGTCGCCGCGCGCATGGGCGGCGAGGAGTTCGCGGTGGTGCTAAAGCGGACTTTGCCCGAAACAGTGGAAAACACGGCCGAGACGATACGGACCTCGTTCGCCGCGCGCCGCATCGACACCGAGAACGGTCCCCTGACGTGCACCGTCAGCGCCGGCTTTGCTTTCGGCACCAAAGAGGGCCTGAGCTTCGACAAGGTGCTTAGCGCCGCCGACAAGGCGCTCTATGCCGCCAAGCGCGGCGGCCGCAACCGCGTCACCGCCTCTCCATTCCGGCGCGCTAGCTGACCAAGCGCATCAATGCCGTGCCCATCATTGTTGAATGGCCGAATGCGGCTTTTACGCCGCCATGACAATTTCATTGAAGGCATCGAGGTCGACATAGAAGACCTTGGTGATCTCCTCGATCAGCTCGTCGTGGTCATAGCCCTGGGACTTCAGAATGTTGATGGCTGTGATGATGTCGACGCGCTCTGTGAGCCGCCGCTTCTGGTAGTCCTCGACGTAACGTTCCATGGCTGCCCCTTGGCCTGTATGCCCAAACGCGTTGAACGACAGAGATCGCAGGGAGGATGCTAGGAACGCATGCTTGCGCGGAACTTGCCCGTCGCCCACCTCGATCTGCGACAAACCAGACTGATACGGAAGCGGCCGACTCACAAAGCCATCAGAAGACTAGCATGTAGTATTGAGCGTGCCAGCGGGTGTTGAAGAAAGATTGAGCAATCTTTCATCAGGAGATGGATTTACACCGTCAGGAACTTCCTGACATCCGCCCGGTCGAGATCTTCGGCAGGACCAGTATGGACGATCTGGCCGCGGTCCATGATGTTGACCTCGTCGGCGAGTTCGCGGCAGAAGTCGAGATATTGCTCCACGAGAAGAACCGCAATGCCGGCCTGGTCGCGCAAATAGCGGATGGCGCGGCCGATGTCCTTGATAACGGACGGCTGGATACCTTCCGTCGGCTCATCGAGCACCAGAAGCTTGGGCCGCATCACCAGCGCCCTGCCGATGGCGAGCTGCTGCTGCTGGCCGCCGGAGAGATCGCCGCCGCGGCGGCCAAGCATCTGCTTGAGCACCGGAAACAATTCGAAGACATGCGCCGGCACGTTGCGGTCGGCCCGTTTCAGGGGCGAGAATCCCGATTCGAGGTTTTCCCGCACGCTGAGCAGCGGAAAGATCTCCCTGCCCTGCGGCACGAATGCGATGCCCGACCGGGCGCGGTCATACGCCGCGCTCCGGTCGAGCGCCTTCCCCTCGAAGGCAACGCTTCCGCTCGTCAGCCTGTGGTGGCCGACGATCGATCTCATCAAACTGGTCTTGCCGACGCCATTGCGGCCGAGCACGCAAGTGATCTTGCCGGCGCCCGCCTTGAGCGACACGCCGCGCAGCGCCTGGGCGGCGCCGTAGTGGAGCGTGGCATCGGAAACTTCGAGCATGTCAGCGCCTTCTCCAGAACCGAAGGAAGGCAAGATCGAAGCGATGGAATTGCACCCGCCAAACCATGCTCATCTCCCCAGATAGACTTCGACGACGCGTTCATCGGCAGATACGAAATCGAGCGTGCCTTCTGAAAGCACCGAGCCCTCATGCAGGCAGGTGACCTTGACGCCGAGCTCGCGCACGAAATGCATGTCATGCTCGACGACGATCACTGAATGGTCGCGGGCGATCTCCTTGAGCAGGCGCGCGGTTTCCTCGGTTTCGGCGTCGGTCATGCCGGCGACCGGCTCGTCGACCAGCAGCAGCTTCGGGTCCTGCGCCAGGAGCATGCCGATCTCCAGCCACTGCTTCTGCCCATGGCTGAGATAGGCGGCGAGCTCGTCGCGTTTGTCGCCGAGCCGGATGGTCCCGAGGATGTCATCGATCCGCCGCGTCTCGGCGGGCGAGCGTCGATGGAACAGCGCCGGGAAGATCGAGCGCGGCCCCTTCAGCGCCAGCATCAAATTTTCCTCGATGGTGTGGCTTTCGAAAACCGTCGGCTTCTGGAATTTGCGGCCAATGCCCATCATGGCGATCTCGGCCTCGTCATGGCGGGTGAGATCGACCTGGCCGTCGAAGAACACCTCGCCCTCGTCGGGCCGTGTCTTGCCGGTGACGATGTCCATCATCGTGGTCTTGCCGGCGCCGTTGGGGCCGATGATGGCGCGCATCTCGCCCTTGTCGAGCACCAGCGACAGATTGTTGATGGCGCGAAAGCCGTCGAAGGAAACCGAGACGCCGTCGAGATAGAGAATGGTGTTCGACTTCGACATCGCTCGTTACTCCGCCGGCTGTGGTTCGAGGCTGGACGAGGACCATTCGCCGGGTGTTCTGGCCGCCGCCTGCACGACTTTGGATGGCGCGATTTCACCATCGGCGCCGGCCTCCTCGGCCAACGATGCCGCGCGCAGCGCCTTGGCGTTGCCGCGCCAGCTATCCCACATGCCGATGATGCCTTTCGGCAAGAGCAGCGTCACGGCGACGAACACGCCGCCGAGTGCGAACAGCCACAGTTCAGGCAGCACGCCGGTGAACCAGGATTTTCCGGCGTTGACCAGCAGCGCACCGATGATCGGCCCGATGATGGTGCCGCGCCCGCCGACCGCGGCCCAGATCACCACCTCGATCGAATTGGAGGGTTCGAATTCGCCCGGATTGATGATGCCGACCTGCGGCACGTAAAGCGCGCCCGCGACGCCGGCCATGACAGCTGAAACCGTGAAGGCGAACAACTTCACATTCTCAGCCCGCCAGCCGAGGAAGCGGGTGCGGCTTTCGGCATCGCGCACCGCCATCAGCAGCTTGCCGTATTTGGAGCCGACGATCGCCCAGGTGACGAAGACGCCGAGCGCAAGCATCACCGCGCTGGCCGCGAACAGCGCCGAGCGGGTCACGTCGGCCTGGACGTTGAAGCCCAGAATGTCCTTGAAATCGGTCAGGCCGTTGTTGCCGCCGAAGCCCATGTCGTTGCGGAAGAAGGCGAGCAGCAGCGCATAGGTCATCGCCTGTGTGATGATCGAGAGATAGACGCCTGTGACGCGGCTGCGGAAGGCGAACCAGCCGAAGACGAAGGCGAGCAGGCCGGGCACCGCGAGCACCATGAGGCCGGCGAACCAGAAATGGTCGAAGCCGGTCCAGAACCAGGGCAGCTCCTTGTAGTTCAGGAATACCATGAAATCAGGCAGGATCGGGTTGCCATAGACGCCGCGCGAGCCGATCTGGCGCATCAGATACATGCCCATCGCGTAGCCGCCGAGCGCGAAGAAGGCGCCGTGGCCGAGCGAAAGGATGCCGCAATAGCCCCAGACAAGATCGAGCGCCAAGGCAAGCAGCGCGTAGCAGAGATATTTGCCGGTCAGCGCCACGATATAGGGCGGGACGTAGAAGGCGCTCGTCGGTGACACAGCAAGATTGAGCAGAGGGCCGACGATCGCGGCCCCGAGCAGGATGAAAATGGTGATGGCGATGCGGCGGTCCGCGCCCGCGGCGAAGAAGCGTCCCGACATCATGCTTCCACCGCCCTGCCCTTGAGCGCGAACAGGCCGCGCGGGCGCTTCTGGATGAACAGGATGATCAGCACCAGCACGACGATCTTGCCGAGCACGGCGCCGGCATAGGGTTCCAGGAACTTGTTGACGATGCCCAGCGAAAAGGCGCCGACCAGCGTGCCCCACAGATTGCCGACGCCGCCGAAGACGACGACCATGAAACTGTCGATGATGTAGCCGCGGCCGAGATTGGGCGAGACATTGTCGATCTGGCTGAGCGCCACGCCGGCAATGCCGGCAATGCCGGAGCCGAGCGCGAAGGTCAGCGCGTCGACCCATGGCGTCCTGATGCCCATAGAGGCGGCCATGCGGCGGTTGGCGGTGACGGCGCGCATCTGTAGGCCCCAGGGGGTGCGCTTCATCACATAGAGCAGCACGGCAAAGACGCTAAGCGCGAAGACCAGGATCCAGAGCCGGTTCCAGGTGATGGCAAGCTGGCCGACATCGAACGAACCCGACATCCAGGAGGGATTGCCGACCTCCTGGTTGGTTGGCCCGAAGATCGAGCGCACTGCCTGCTGCAGGATCAGCGAAACGCCCCATGTCGCCAGCAGCGTCTCCAGCGGCCGGCCGTAGAGGAAGCGGATAACGCCGCGCTCGACGGCGAGGCCGACAAGCCCCGCGACCAGGAAGGCGAGCGGCAGCGCGATCACCAGCGACCAGTCGAACAGGCCGGGAAAGGATGTACGGATCACCTGCTGGACAACGAAGGTCGTGTAGGCGCCGAGCATGACCATCTCGCCATGCGCCATGTTGATGACGCCCATGACGCCGAAGGTGATCGCAAGCCCGATCGCCGCCAGCAGCAGCACCGAGCCCAGCGAAATGCCGTACCAGATGTTCTGTCCGGCGTCCCACAGGGCCAGCGTCGAATTGATGTTGGCGATTGCCGCCGTCGCGGCTTCCTTCGCTGCGCCCGAGGCATTGGCCTCTGCCGAGGTGAGCAGCGATACCGCATCGCGGTCGCCGCGCGCGCCGATCAGGGCGATTGCCGCGAGCTTGTCGGCATCCGGCCGATCCGAGCTCAGGATCGACGCGGCACGAGCCTGTTCCAGCAAGGTCTTGACACTGGCGACCGTCTCATTGGCGATCGCAGCGTCGAGCGGCTCGATGTTTGCGGAATCGGGCGTCTTGAACATGGTGTCGGCGGCGGCGAGCCGCACGGCCGGATCCTTGGCGCCAAGCGTCAGCGTGCCCAGCGCATCGCGGATGGTGCGGCGCAGCGTGTTGTTGACCTTGATCTTGATGATGTCGTCCCTGGCCGCTTCACCGGATGGTTCACCGCTCAGCGGGTCGAAAAGCTGGACCCGTTCGCCGCCTTCCTTGCCGACGAAGACCAGGGAATCGATCTTGTGGATGTAGAGATTGCCATCGGCGAGCGCCGCAAGCGGCCGCTCCACTGCCGGATCGCCGGTCGCCGCCAGGTCGTGAACGACAGCTCCCGTCTCCGAAAAACCCTTGGCGGCGGCGAACTTGGCGATGATGCCACGCAGATCGGCTTCGCCGGCGCCCGATGACGACAGCGTCGCCAGCAAGAACAGCAGTGTCAGGCCAAGTGCGCGGAAAAGGTTCATCGGCGTCAGGCGACTCTTCAGGGTTGAGTTGGACGTCCGGACGGCGAAGGAACCGTCCGGACGCTCGCGGTCATGGGCATGGACCTGAAGGTCCAGCCCGGGAGGATCAGTTTGTGCCCTTGCCGCCGCATTTGCCGGTGGCGACATTGAAGTTGCCGCAGGACAGGGGCGCCCGCCAATCGGAGATCAGGTCCTTGGAATCGGGCAGGTAATCCGACCACTCGTCGCCCATCACCAGCCCCGGCGTGCGCGAGACCGTCTCGAACTGGCCGTCGGCCTGGATTTCACCGATCAGCACCGGCTTGGTGATGTGATGGTTCGGCATCATCGTCGAATAGCCGCCGGTCAGGTTCGGCACCGAGACGCCGACCATGGCGTCAATCACCTTGTCCGGATCGGTGGTGCCGGCCTTCTCGACCGCCTTCACCCACATGTTGAAGCCGATATAGTGGGCCTCCATCGGGTCGTTGGTGGTGCGCTTGTCGTTCTTGATGAACTTGTGCCAGTCGGCGATGAACTTCTTGTTCTCGGGCGTGTCGACGCTCTCGAAGTAGTTCCAGGCGGCGAGATGGCCGACCAGCGGCGCCGTGTCGAGACCGGCAAGCTCCTCCTCGCCGACCGAGAAGGCCATGACCGGGATGTCCTCGGCCTTGATGCCCTGGTTGCCCAGTTCCTTGTAGAACGGCACGTTGGCGTCGCCGTTGACGGTGGAGACGACGGCGGTCTTCTTGCCGGCCGAACCGAACTTCTTGATTGCCGAGACTTCGGTCTGCCAGTCGGAAAAACCGAACGGCGTGTAGTTGACCATGATGTCTTCCGCCGCGACGCCCTTGGCCTTCAGATAGGCCTCGAGGATCTTGTTGGTGGTGCGGGGATAGACATAGTCGGTGCCTTCCAGCACCCATCGCTTCACCGAGCCGCCATCCTCGCTCATCAGATAGTCGACGGCCGGAATGGCCTGCTGGTTCGGCGCCGCGCCCGTATAGAACACGTTGCGCTCGCTCTCCTCGCCCTCATACTGGACGGGATAGAACAGGATGTTGTCGAGTTCCGAAAACACCGGCAGCACCGATTTGCGCGACACCGAGGTCCAGCAGCCGAACACCGCCGCGACCTTGTCCTTGGAGATCAGCTCGCGCGCTTTCTCGGCGAAGAGCGGCCAGTTGGACGCCGGATCGACGACGACCGCTTCGAGCTTCTTGCCGAGCAGGCCGCCCTTGGCATTCTGCTCGTCGATGAGCATCAGCATGGCATCCTTCAGCGTCGTCTCCGAAATCGCCATCGTGCCGGACAGCGAATGGAGGATGCCGACCTTGATCGTGTCGTCGGCCGCCTTCGCGGGCGCCGACATCGACAGGCCGGCAGCGACCACGCCCGCCGAAAACATTTTTGTTATTGTCGAGAAATTACCCCTCATGCCTGACACTCCCAAGCTGATTGATTGCAACGCAACACTACGAAGCAACCCCCATGCCAACCGCCGAGGCGGTCTCGCGGGAGGAGTTAATGCTCAATGTTATCAGCGGCTTGATGTATCGTACTTAGAGAAATCGTGAGCGCCCGGTTAAAAATTGGTTGAGAGAAATTTGCGCAGCGCACACGGTTTTTGCCTAATTTTCGTCCAATTTCTCCAAATGCCTGGATTTTGATCTCCGGACGCGGGCCGCACGCGACAAATATTGCGGTACGGCACACAAATGGGGCAAGTTCGCCCCTCAACCGAGCGACGTCATGGCATCCGGAATTTCACGCATCTCTACCGGCCTATTGTTTCTGGCGGCGGCGACCGGGACGGCGCGAGCCGACTTCAGCGACGGCAAGATGCCCGACGGCATTTATCATTGCGAGGTCTACCTGCTCGGCATGTTCCTCAACCTCGGCGACATCACCATCAAGGGAGATGTCTATACCGGCCCAGTCACCTTCGGGACCGCCCAGCAGGGCTACAATTACCAGATGGACGCAAACGGGGTGATCTCCTGGTTGGGACCGCTCGGCGGCTACACCGCCGGCGGCAACTCGTTGTCCCTCACACAGGCGACTCTGGATGGTCAGGGCCCGCCCTCATTCGACATCATCATGAGACAGCCCGACGGCGCCTTCACCGCCTCGACCTGCACCAGGGGCTGAAGGTCGAGAAAAATGGCGCGGAACCCCGGTCGGGGCTCCGCGCCAGCAGGCAGTCGGGAGGTGGAACTAGATGCTTCTCGCTGACATTTGGCTGGCGATGTAATCGGCCTGCCGGATCGCCAGCGAGACGATCGTCAGCGTAGGGTTCTCGGCCGCGCCTGTCGTGAACTGGCTGCCGTCGGAAACGAACAGGTTCTTGATGTCGTGCGTCTGGCCGTGCTTGTTGACGACACCGTCGGCCGCCTTCTCGCTCATCCGGTTGGTGCCGAGATTATGGGTGGAAGGATAGGGCGGCGTCGGGAAAGTCCGCGTCGCTCCAACCGCGTCGTAGAGCGCCATGGCCTGTTTGTAGGCATGATCGCGCATCGCCGTATCGTTGGGATGATCGTCGAAATGCACATCGGCGATCGGCATGCCGTGCTCGTCCTTTTCGTCGGCATGCAGCGTGATGCGGTTTTCTTCGCGCGGCATGTCCTCGCCGACGATCCACAGCCCTGCCATGTGGTCGTAGTGGTCGAGCGCGGTGGTGAAGGAGCGGCCCCAAGCGCCGGGATCGAGGAAGGCCGCCATAAACGGCAGGCCGAGCGAAAGCGTCTCGAATTCGTAGCCGCCGACGAAACCGCGCGATGGATCATGCCGCGCCTCGTCGCGGATGATGCCGGCCATCGTGGTGCCGCGATACATGTGCACCGGTTTGTCGAAGATGGCATAGACCGAGCCGGTGGTGTGGCGCATGTAGTTCTTGCCCACCTGCCCCGATGAATTGGCGAGGCCGTCAGGGAACTTGCTCGAAGCCGAATTGAGCAGCAGGCGCGGGCTTTCAATCGAATTGCCGGCGACGGCGACGATGCGGGCCTTCTGTTCCTGCAGCTTGCCGTCCTTGTCGGCATAGACGACGCCGGTCACCTTTCCCGAGGCGTCATGGTTGATCTTGACGGCCATGGCGTTCGGCCTCACCTCGAGATGGCCTGTCGCTTCGCCTTTCGGGATCTCGGTGTAGAGCGTCGACCATTTGGCGCCCCATTTGCAGCCCTGGAAGCAGAAGCCGGTCTGCTGGCAGGACATCCGGTCGTCACGCTCGACCGAATTGATCGCCATGTTGCCGGTGTGGCATTCCTTGTAGCCGAGCTTGTCGGCGCCAGCCTTCAACAGCTTGAAATTATTGTTGCCCGGCAGCCTCGGCCAGTCATTGGTGCCGGTGACGCCCATCTTGGCTTCGGCCTTGGCGTAGTAGGGCTCCATCTCGGCCAGTGTCACCGGCCAATCGAGCAGGTTCGCGCCCTCCACCTTGCCGTAGGTCGAGGCGGTCTTGAACTCATGCTCCTGGAAGCGCAGCGAAGCGCCGGCCCAGTGCGTGGTCGAGCCGCCGACCGATTTCACGATCCAGGCCGGCAGGTTCGGAAAATCCCTGGCTACGCGCCAGTCGCCGGAGGTTGTGCGCTTGTCCTTCCAGGCGAGCTGGGCAAAGGAGTCCCATTCGTCATTGATGAAGTCGTCGAATTCGTGGCGTGCGCCGGCCTCCAGGATGACGACGTCGATGCCCTTCTGGGCGAGTTCATTGCCGAGTGTGCCGCCGCCAGCTCCCGAGCCGATGATGACGACCAAATTGTCGTTTTTCAGATCAAATGCTGCTGCCATGGTTTCCTCCCATGATTTCGATTTTGCTGGGTGACGAGAGGAGCCGGCTCAGAGCCACTCGATGTCGTCGAAGCCGCGCGCGATATAGCCGCCCTTGGAATAGGATTCGCCCTCATAGCCAAAGACCGGCCAGACCTCCTTCTGGTTGTAGAGGCTGACGACGAGGCCCCCGCGCACCGCCTGGAAGAAAGGCGTGGCTTCGACCTGCTTCAGCACTGCGACACGCTGATCCTCCCAACCAAGGTTCCGGTAGCCGCCCTTGCCGGAGCTCTTGTCGAGATCGGCGATGCCGTTCTCGATGAGATCCCTATGTGCGGCATCCTTGCCGGCCTGATCGTCATGGCTCTTGACCGCGATGGCGTAATATTTGTCGGGAAGCTGATCGTGCGGGTAGACGTCCCGCCCCATTTGGATCAGCGTCGCCATCGTCTCCGGCTTCAGCGCCGACGTTTCGAGGCCCCAGGCATGTTCCGGGCTGATGACCGCGCTGCCGGAAATGACGAGCAAGGCTCCGACGCCGCCGCGCTTCAGAAGCTCGCGCCGCGAAAGCCCGGGCCTGCTTTCATAGATCGTGACCATATTTTCCTCCCTGCTTGCTGGTTGCATCCATGGGATGCCTTGGCTGGCGCCGCGCACGCGCGGCCGCGATCTCTATTGGAACCTGCCTCCTCGTTGCAGAACCTCGATCCTGTAGCCGTCCGGATCCTCGATGAAGAAGAAGCGTGCGATCAGCGAACCGTCACGGTTGAATTCGACGATCTTCTTCGGGTTGAGGCCGAGCGCGCCGAGCCGATCGTGCTCGCCGTCGAGATCGACGACCGAAACCGCGAGATGGCCGTAGCCATCGCCAAGCGCATAAGGCTCCTGCCGACCCTTGTTCACGGTCAGTTCGACTTCGAATTGCGTCTCGGCATTGCTGAGGTAGATGAGCGTGAACGTGTCGAAATCCAGCCTTTCGGCGACATCGAGGCCGAAGGCATTTCTGTAGAAATCGACGGAGCGGGTCTCGTCGAGAACCCGGATCATGGTGTGGATTGCCTTCGCCAAATCAGTCCTCGCCACTCGATGCTTCGAAGATGATTATGCGCGGCGACGGCAAAAGATGGTGGCAGCCGGTTACCACGCTCCGAAGATCGACTCGCCTGACAATCGCAAGGACGAAAGTCCGATTGCTGTTCAGCCGATTTTGCCGGAGAATGCTGTCGGGGACAAAGGCCGCGTCGCCTCTGGCGGCAAAAGCATCTGTCCACCCAAAATCAACGCCAAAAATCAACGAACGTGGGAGGTTGTCGGATGTGCAGGGTATTTGCGGCCCAGGACCCCGAAGGTTATCGTCAGATCAACCGGTCGATCCGCATCGACGGATATTCGACCAGCATCCAGCTTGAGGCGACGTTTTGGGCACTGCTCGACGAAATCGCCGAAAGCCAGGACCTGACGACGCCGAAATTCATCTCGAAACTCTATGACGAGGCCATCGAGATCAATGGCGAGATTCCCAACTTCGCCTCCATGCTGCGCACCACCTGCGCGCTCTATCTGCGCAGCCACCGGCCGGGCATGGAAGACCAGATGCCGCCGAAATGGGAAGCCGCCTGAAGATCCAGAAAAGTGCCCCCCGGCTTTGTGTTCGGAATGCATCAGGAACTGGGGCGGCTCGGCGGGCCTATCACGCACCGGGCCGATCGGCGGCGGCGATTTCCAGCGCCAGCCGCGTCATGTCGGTAAAAAGATCCTGGCGTTCCGCATATTGGGTCTGTTCGCCGCTGTCGATATCGTCGACCACCGTGCAGATCGATAGCGCACGGGCCCCGAAATGCCTGGAAATGCGATAGAGCGCACTGGTCTCCATGTCCACGGCCAGCGCGCCGGCTGCCTGCGCATCGGCAAAACGGGCGCGTCCCTGCGGATGGTGGAAGACGTCGCTGCATGCCGTCAGCCCGGCACGATGGTCGATGCCGAGTTCGGCCGCCTTCGCCAATGCGCGAGCAAACAGCGCCGGGTCCGGCCCGGCTGCTGCGTCATAGAGGCCGAAAACCTGACCGCTTCGGGCGCTTTCGGGCCGCACCGATTGCGAGATGACGAGGCTGCGTAGTTTTACGTCAGCGGTCAGCCCGCCGCAGGTGCCGGTACGGATCAAAGTCCGCACACCGTAGCCGTCCAGCAGCTCATGCGCATAGATCAGAAAGGAGGATACGCCGATGCCGGTCGCCTGGATGCTGACCGGCTGACCACGAAACAGGCCAGTGAAGCCAAGGGCACCGCGCCGGCGGTTGATGCAGCGTGGGGCCTCCAGGAATGTCATGGCCATCCATTCGGCGCGCTGGGGGTCGCCCGGCAACAGCACAATGTCGGCGTAGTCACCCTTGCTGGCTTCGATGTGTGGCGTCAACAGCTCGTCCCTGCCGTTTCATCCACAATCATGGCCTTGTCGCGGTATTGCGCAAGAGGCATTCGGGAACGCTAATACACGGAAACTTCGTTTCAGGACGACAATATCACGAAAACAAAGAGTTAAACCGGTCGGCGACTCTATCAAAGTCGTAGCGGTGGCGACACGCCGGAAGTGCTTCAGCTTGGAGGAGAACCGCTCGATCAGGTTGCGCTCGCGATAAGAGCCGCCCGCTGAAGCAAGGCTTCACTTGGTTGCTCTTCGGCGGGATGTTCGGCCGGCGGTCAGGCCGAGCCGCCCCAATTGCAGGCTGATGAAAACGCGCGGCGCGTCTTCATCAGCCGACGCACTCCAAGCGCTCATGATGCGAAGCTGGTTGATCGCGAAAGCTCCTCCCACGCGCTGATTTCGCTCCGCATCGCGTCGAGCTTCTGGTCGACCAGCCCCAGCGCGTCGTCGCCCAGGAACAGCCGTACCGGCGGGTTCGCGGCATCGACCAGCACGAGCAACGCCTGCGCGGCCTTGGCCGGATCGCCCGGTTGGTTGCCACTCTTGGCCTGTCGCGCGGCGCGGATCGGGTCCATGACCGCGTCATAGTCGGCAATGCTGCGCGGCGTGCGATCCATCGAGCGTCCGGCCCAATCCGTGCGGAATTGGCCGGGAGCGAGCGCCGTCACCCGAATTCCAAAGCCTGCTACTTCCTTGCCGAGCGCTTCGGAAATGCCTTCGAGCGCGAATTTGCTTCCGCAATAGAAGGTGATCCCGGGCATGGTGATGAAGCCGCCCATGGACGTGACGTTGATGATATGGCCGCGACGCCGCTCGCGCATGCCCGGCAGCACCGCCTTGATCATCGCGACGGGCCCGAAGACGTTGGCGGCGAACTGGCGCTGGAGATCGTCCATGGAGGACTCCTCCAGCACGCCCTCATGGCCGTAACCGGCGTTGTTCACCAGCACGTCGATTGGACCCGCCTGCCGTTCGGCCGCGGTGACAGCCGCCGGGACCGTCTCGAAATCGGTCACGTCCAGCAAGAGCGGGTGGGCGCGATCGGGCGCGAGCGCGGCGAAGATCTCGGCGTCGGCTTCCCGCCGCACGGTGCCGATCACCCGATGGCCCGCTTCAAGCGCGCCTCTTGCAAATGCGCGCCCCAGCCCGGAGCTGACACCGGTGATGAGGAATGTCTTAGGGGTGGAAGTCATGGTTCACTCCGGGCTATGATTGAAACTATATCATGATATAGATAACAGCATGACGCCAAACAAGACCAAGGTTGCTCCGACCGCTACGCGGGGTGAGCCGCTTCGCCAGCGTGTGATCGATGCGGCGGAGCGACTGCTCCGACAGGGTAAGGCCGATTTGTCGATGCGCGACCTCGCCACCGAAGCTGGGGTCAGTTTCGCGACGCCGTTCAATCAGTTCGGGAGCAAGGCCGCGATCATGCATGCCCTTTCGCGGCGGCGGATCGATACGATGGCCCAGCGCTTTGCCGGGATGTCACCGCCTGCCGATGCCGCAGGCCGCGTGCTGTTGGCCATCGATACCGCGGTCGAGGTGATGTTGGAGGAGCCGGAGATAAACCGGGCCGTGATGGGATGGATCGGCACGGCCGGCCCGTCCCCCGGAAAGGTCCTGGCGCACTCCACAACCTTGTGGTCGCTGGCCCTTGGAGCGGGCGAAGGCTTGATCGCGGCCGGCAGGCAGGAGGCGCTGCGCAGTTTGCCGGAGCAGCTCGCATTTGCCTTTCGTGGGGTCCTGTCATTCTGGACCGCCGGCGAACTGCCGGATGAGGCGCTTGCCTCGAAGGCGCGAGAGATCGCAAAAACCTTGCTGCTCGGATTTGCTGAACGGCCGCTATTCGGCGATTCCGCCTCCTAAGCTGCCCTCCGGGAACCACCAATCTCGGCCATTTCCCGATTTATGGGTTCACGGCCTAAGACTCCAGCATGTCCTTGACGATCGTTGCCAACTGCTTGAGCGAAAACGGTTTCGGCAGGAATCCGAAATGCGCGTCCGCCGGCAGGTTCCTGGCGAATGCATCCTCGGCATAGCCGGACACGAAGACGAACTTGATGTCCGGCTGGCGCTTGCGCAGTTCGCCGAGCAGCGTCGGCCCGTCCATCTCCGGCATCACCACATCCGAAACCACAATGTCGACCTTGCCGCCGAGCGCTTCGAACACTTCCAGCGCCTCGACCCCGGAGGACGCCTCGTGCACGGTATAGCCGCGCGAGGTCAGAGCCCGCATGCCGCCCATGCGCACCGCATCCTCGTCCTCGACCAGCAGCACCGTGGCCGACCCGGACAAATCCTTGCCTGTCTCTGCCGACTTGGCAGGCACCGCTGCCGGTGCTTCCCCGGGTTCGCCTGCCTTCTTTGCCTCGGCGATGTGGCGCGGCAGGAAGATGCGGAAGACCGAACCCTTGCCGACCTCGGAATCGCAGAAGATAAAGCCGCCGGTCTGTTTGATGATGCCGTAGACCATGGACAGGCCAAGGCCGGTGCCCTTGCCGACCTCCTTGGTGGTGAAGAACGGTTCGAATATCTTCTTCAGCACGTCGGGCGCGATGCCGCTGCCGGTGTCCTCGACCTCGGCCACCACATAGTCCGCCGGAGTGAGTTCCCGGTAGGGAAAGGTCTTGCACTCCTCGGCGGTCACATTGCGGGTGCGCACCGTGAGGTCGCCGCCCGCCGGCATTGCATCGCGCGCGTTGACCGCCAGGTTGACCACCACCTGCTCGAACTGGCCGATATCGACCTTGACCGGCCAGAGATCGCGACCGTGGTCGATCTTCAGCTTGATGTCGTTGCCGACCAGACGGGCGAGCAACATCCTGAGATCGGCGAGCACGTCGGTAAGGTTCAGCACTTCCGGCCGCAGCGTCTGCTTGCGCGAAAAGGCCAGCAACTGCCGCACCAGCGAGGCTGCCCGGTTGGCATTCTGCTTGATGTTCATGATGTCGGGGAAGGATGGGTCCGACGGCCGATGATTGGTCAGAAGCAGGTCCGACGCCATGATGATGGCGGTCAGCACATTGTTGAAGTCGTGTGCGATGCCGCCGGCAAGCTGGCCGACGGCCTGCATCTTCTGGCTTTGCGCCATCTGCCCTTCGAGCGCCTTCTGCTCCGTCGTCTCGACGGCGTAGACGATGGCCGACTCCTCGGCCCCCTCGCCGCCTGTGCCGTCGGCGACCGCATTGACGTAAAAACGGATGTGGCGCTCCTCATTGCCGGGCAGGAGCGTGTCGATCGGCTCGATATCGGCCTGCCGCTGCCGTGCCTTTTCGAAGGCCGCGGCAAAGGCCGGGCGGTCACGTTCGTGGATGACCGTGTCGAGCCGCATGCGGCGGTCGACGGCGTCCCGGTCGACGACCGATGAAAACAGCGAAAGGAATGGCGCATTGGTGCGCAGGATGCGCCCGCTGGCGTCGACGCCGGCGATCGCCATCGGCGTCGAGTTGAAGAAGCGGGTGAACCGCACTTCCGAAGCGCGCAGGTCCGCCGAGGCGTCCTCGCCTTGCGTGCGGTTGAGCACGATCGTGCGCGTCGGACCGTTGAGGCCTTCGCGGCTGGCTGAAACGCGATGCATGAAGCGCACCGGCAGCGCCTCGCCCGTCATTGTCGTGAGGTCGAGATCGATGACCGCGTTGCGCGTCGTACCGGGGTCGGCCTTGACCGAGCGCACCAGCGCCATGCCGTCGCCGGCGACGATCTCCGGCAGGGAGACGGCGCCGGGCGTGAAGCTGGCAAGGTCGATGCCCAGCCATTCGGCGAGCGTGGCGTTGATATAGGTGACGCGGCCTTCCTGGTCGGCGGAAAAGAAGCCGGCGGGCGCGTGGTCGAGATGATCGATCGCCTTCTGCAGGTCCAGGAAGAAACGCTCCTGCTCGGCGCGTTCCTGCGAAATGTCGGCAAGTTGCCAGGCGAGCATCGGCGGCCGCTGGCCCGGCACGCTGAAAGCGCGGGCGCGGGCGCGATACCAGCGCGCGCCTGGCTCAGCGCCAGGCTTGATCGACTGCGCGAGCCGGAACTCGCCGTCGCCCGGCTGGCCGTCACGCAGACCGGAGGCCAGTCGGTAGATGGTGACCGAAGCTTCCGGAACGTCCGAAAGCAGCCCTTCGACCGTCTTCAGGTCGGCCGCGGAAGAGGCTCCGGTCATGTCAGCATAGGCGCGGTTGGCATAGACCACGCGGCCCTTGGTGTCCGTGACCAGAAGACCCTGCGACATCGAATCGACGAATGCCTTCGACAGTTCGTCGCCCGTCGAGCGTGGCGTGATCTGCACAAAGCCAATCGCCGTGGCGAACAGGAAGCCGACGCCGATCATCGCCAGCACGCCGAGCATGCCCAGCAGGAAAGGGTCGCCGAGCCGCTCGCGAAACAGGCCAAAAACGATCGCGGCCCCCGTCAGGACGGCAATGAAGATGACGAGCCGGGTAACGGCGCCCGGCCGCGTGTTCTGATCGACGATCGGTACCGGATAGAAATCGCCGCGCGTTTCCTTGGCCATGTGCCCCCTGCTCTTGAAGTCCGGTGTTCCGATACTCGCCGCAATGTGTGCCGACGCCCGCCCCTGTCGGGTTGAATCACATTCTCCTGGTCCCGAAAAGGCCCGGGCGGCAAATGTCAGATAAAAATGACGTCGGCCAGCCCTCCAGTGTTTCAAGCTGTTCATGAAGCGTGAAAGGCAACTTGCGGTAGCCCGCCGCAACGGTCTAGTGTCGCGTCACTTCCAAACCGATCAGGGGGAACCAATGCTGCAATGGCTGGATAGCGTAGCGGGCCCCGGCTATGTAGCGGCACTGCTGTGGACCTTCGCGGCGCTGGTCCTGCTGGTTATCGTCCTCATCATCGTCAAACTCGTTCGCAACCTGACCTTCGGCACCTTTGTCGCGGGCGGCCGGAACCGCAAGACGCGGCTTGCGGTCATGGACGCCACCGCCGTCGACAGCCATCGCCGCCTAGTGCTGGTGCGCCGCGACGACATCGAGCATCTGCTTTTGATCGGCGGCCCCACCGATGTCGTCGTCGAGCGTGACATCCGCCTTTCTGCGCCACGCCGTCCCGCGCTGACCGGAGATGGCGGTTCGCAGCAGCCTGTCGCGGTGGCAAAGCCGCGTCCGCATCAGCCCACCCCGGCGCCGGCGAGACAGGCACCTGCTCCGCAGCCGGTGAGTGCAGCGCCACCCGCCCGCCAGCGCGCTCCGGAGCCGGTGCCGAAGCCGGCGGCGCAGGGTTATCAGCCGACCAATGTCACGCCGCTGCCTTCCTACGGCTCCGCAAACGTCAATGCCGTCCGGCATGCCCCGCCGCCGGCTTCACCACCGCCGGGGCAGGAAAGCATCGATGAAACGCTGATGAAGGAACTCGAGGTTTCGCTCGACCAGCCCCGCTCGAGCAGTCCGGCGAATAAGCCGGTGGCAAAAACACCGCCGTCGCTCGACGACGAGATGACCAGGCTTCTGGGCGAACTCTCCAGCCAGAAAAGATGAGCAGCGCTTGCGCCCGGTCCGAAAAACCGATCGGGGTTTTGCGCGCATCGCCCGGTTCTGAAAAAAGAAATGGCCGGAAAACCGGCCATTTCGAGAGCGATATCGCTGAAATCTTCTTGAATGCAGACCGCAGGCTAATCGTCGCGATAGACCTTCTCGCGGCGCTCGTGGCGCTCCTGCGCTTCGATCGACAAGGTTGCAATCGGGCGGGCATCCAGCCGCTTCAGCGCGATCGGTTCGCCAGTCTCCTCGCAATAGCCGTAAGTGCCTTCCTCGATGCGCTGCAAGGCCGAATCGATCTTTGCGATGAGTTTCCGCTGGCGGTCGCGCGCCCTGAGTTCGATGGCGCGGTCGGTTTCCGAAGAGGCGCGGTCGGCTAGATCGGGATGATTGGCGTTTTCCTGCTGTAGGATTTCGAGGGTTTCGCGCGCTTCGCGCAATATGTCATTCTTCCAGGTGACGAGCTTTGAGCGGAAGTAGGATTTCTGCCGCTCGTTCATGAACGGCTCGTCTTCGGAGGGTACGTAATCGGCGGTAACGGCATCGTTCATTCGACTCACCCAAACAGCCCCAAATTTGGCGCCTATATATTCGCGGTCAAACGCCTGCACAAGCGCAATCGATTACCGATTCACGCAATTGTTAATCTGCCTCGAGGAGCGCGATTGAGGTGATTCGGGCTGGTCTTAGGTACCGGATCCTTCGAACTGGCGGCCGCCGGCTGATGATTCGTCATGTCCGAAAAACGACTGCCATTGTGCGCCACGCCGTTCTTATGGCTAATCACGGCACGGTTCGGGCTGTTGGCACGGTGGAGGTTGGGTGAGCAGGCTTTATCTGTTGAGGCACGCCAAAGCCGGATGGGCGCTGCCCGGCATGCGTGATTTCGATCGCCCTCTCGATGCGTCCGGCCGCGCTGATGCGGAGGCGATGGGCATCGCCATGCGGTCGCGCTCCTATGTGCCCGATCTGACGCTTTGCTCCACAGCCCGGCGCGCGAAGGAGACGCTGGAAGGCGTGGCCGGTCGGGCCGACACCGGCCGGGTTCTGTTCGTCGACGCGCTCTACAGCGAGGACGCGGCCGCGTACCTCAGCCTCATCCGGGACAATGGTGGGGTGGGTTCGATGCTGCTCGTCGGCCACAATCCGATGACGGAGGATCTCGCCATGGCGGTGTCCGGCGATGGCGAGGAAAGCGCCCGCGCCATGCTCAATCATGGTTTCCCGACCTCGGGCCTGGCGGTCGTGCGCTTCAGCGGCGATCTTGCCGGGGCCGCCCAGGGTGCCGGCTATCTCGAGGCATTCCTGACGCCGGCTGACCTCTGACGCCATTTCAAACCAGAACGGCAACGCCTATATCGGACCTGTCGCAGCCTCGAGAGACAATTTTGGCATCATCGCTGACCACTTTCACCGACGAGGCGAGAATTGCCCTCGACACGCTTTCGGGCCGCGCCAGCGGGCTTTTTTCGCCGTCGCTGCGGCTGGGCGTCACGGGCCTTTCCAGGGCGGGCAAGACGGTTTTCATCTCGGCCCTGGTCCACAATCTTATTCATGGCGGGCGCCTGCCGCTGTTCGAGGCGCAGAAATCCGGGCGCATCGCGCGCGCTTTCCTCGAAGAGCAGCCCGACGACGCGGTGCCGCGATTCCAGTACGAGGACCATATCGCCGCCTTGGTGAACGACCGCGTCTGGCCCGATTCGACACGCGCCATCTCCGAATTGCGGCTGACCATCGAATATGAATCGGCCTCCGGCTGGAACAGGATGTTTTCCTCCGGAAAACTGTCGGTCGACATCGTCGACTATCCCGGCGAATGGCTGCTCGACCTGCCGCTGCTCGGCAAGTCCTTCGCCGATTTTTCGCTCGAAGCCTTTGAAATGGCTGCATTGCCGGTGCGCGAGGACCTGTCGCGCGCCTGGCGGGCGCTATCGGCCGAGATCGACCCGAACGCCGATGCCGAGGAGATGACGGCGCGCCGCCTGGCCGAGGATTTCGCCGCTTATCTCAAAGCCTGCAAGCTCGACGAGCGGGCGCTTTCGACCTTGCCGCCGGGCCGTTTCCTGATGCCGGGCGATCTCGAAGGCTCGCCCGCATTGACCTTCGCGCCTCTGGCCGGCCTGGGCGACAAGCGCCCGCGCAACGGCTCGCTGCACGCCATGATGGAAAGGCGCTACGAGGCCTACAAGACCCATGTCGTCAAACCCTTCTTCCGCGAACACATCACCCGGCTCGACCGCCAGATCGTGCTGATCGACGCCATGCAGGCGCTGAACGCCGGCCCCGGAGCCATGGCCGACCTGGAGCGCGCGGTGACCGAGATCCTCGCCTGTTTCCGTCCTGGACGCGGCAGCTTCCTCACCGATCTTTTCTCGCGGCGCATCGATCGTATCCTGATCGCCGCCACCAAGGCCGACCACCTGCATCACGACAGCCATGACCGCTTGCAGGCGATCGTGCGGCGGCTGGCAGACCGCGCCGTGGCGCGGGCGAATTTCACCGGCGCCGGCGTCGACGTCGTCGCCATGGCGGCGGTGCGCGCAACACGGGAAGGCACCGTCAAACAGGGCCGCGAGACATTGCCGGTCATCATCGGCACACCGCTCGCGGGCGAGACAATCAATGGCGACACCTTTGACGGGAAAGCTGAAACGGCCATATTTCCCGGTGATTTACCGGAGAAAATTGATGCTGTCTTCGAAGCTCCCGGGGGAGCGCACAGGCAGGACAATACCGACCCGGCGATCCGCTTCGTGCGTTTTCGCCCGCCAAAACTCGAGCGCACGGCCGAGGGCGTCATGCTGTCACTGCCGCATATCCGGCTCGACCGTGCCTTGCAGTTCCTGATCGGAGACCATCTGGCATGACCGCGCCCCGCAAGCCGGCGGCATTCCGCATCGAACCGGAGGCCACATCGCAGCAGGACGCGGCGCAGGCGCGCCGTGCCCAGGCCGGGGCGCCGGAGGCGCGCCGTGTCCAGACCGACACACAGCGCAAGCCCCGCGCGGTGAAGAGCGATGTCGCGCTGGTCATCCCGTCGGAGATCGACGTGTTCGACGAGCCGGACATCGTCGCTGCCGAACCGCCGCCGGCGGTCGCTCGCAGGAAACGTTCATTGCTTGGCTCCATCTTCTTCGGCGCGTTCGGGGTGCTGGTTTCGCTGGCCATCGGCCTGTGGACCGATCAGCTCATTCGCGATCTGTTCGCGCGCGCCGAGTGGCTGGGTTGGCTGGCCGCCGGCATGGCTGCCGTCGCCGTGCTGGCGCTGGTGGTGATCCTGATTCGCGAGTTCCTGGCGATCGCCCGGCTTGCCGAGGTCGAAAAGCTGCAGAAACGTGCGCTCGATGCGATTGCACGCGACGATCCCAAGGCGGCGCGATTGGTGGTCGACGAGCTGTCGGCCTTCGTCGCGGCCAAACCCGAAACGGCCGCGGGCAGGCGCGCGCTGGCCGATCTGCGCGACGAGATCATCGATGGCGCCAATCTGGTGCGTCTCGCTGAGGCGGAGATCCTTGGCCCTCTCGACGCCAGGGCCAAGATCATGATCCTGGAAGCCGCCAAACGCGTGTCGCTGGTGACGGCCGTCAGTCCGCGTGCGCTCGTCGACGTAGCCTATGTCGTGTTCGAGGCCGGGCGCCTCATCCGGCGCCTTTCGGAACTCTATGGCGGGCGGCCGGGAACACTGGGTTTCTTTCGCCTGGCGCGCAGCGTGCTGGCGCATCTGGCGGTCACCGGTTCGATCGCCGTCGGCGACAGTTTCGTCCAGCAGATCGTCGGCCACGGCCTGGCTGCGCGCCTCTCCGCCAAGCTCGGCGAAGGCGTCGTCAACGGCATGATGACGGCGCGCATCGGCATCGCCGCGATGGAGACGGCGCGCCCCCTGCCCTTCAGTGCGGCAAAACGGCCGGGACTGGGTGATTTCCTCTCCGCGCTGACATCGTTCGCAAGCAGGAAGGAAAGCGAGAACACCCCGCCTGGCAAGTGAACGACGACCTTGGCAGTGACGAAGCATTAACCAATCTTGTTCATGGTCGCACTGGTTCCAAAACAGCCTCTTTGTTGCCGGGTGTCGTCGATGAAAAGCGTAATTCTGTCCAGCCTGTTGCCCCTGGCGGTTGCGATCACCACTGTCGCCGGCATTGCCGCACAGGCGTCCGCGGCGGAGCCGGACAAGCAGTTCTTCCGGTCCGCCGAAGGCAAGTGGGTGGGCCCGGGCGAGATCGTCGCCGGCAAATACAAGGGCACGAAGTTCAATTGCAGCTTCACCGGCTCGACGCCCGACGGCAAGATGGGCATGACGCTCGACGGCGGCTGCCGTGTGGGCATGTTCACCCAGCCGATGTCGGCCAAGATCGAGCGCAAGGGGCGCGATTACAAGGGCTCCTTCATGGGCGGCGCGGCCGGTGCCGGCCTCGATATCATCGGCGGCAATGTGGTCGATGCCCGCAAGGTGGTGTTCACCATCAACCGCAACCAGCTGCGCGGCGTCATGCAGGCACGCATCCCCGACGACAATTCGATGACGGTGACGGTTGCAGTGCGCGTCGCGGACCAGCTGGTGCCGGTGATCGGCATGAGCCTGAAGCGGGTCGACGCGATCGAAGTCGGCTCCATCGCGCCGAACTGAGCGCGTATCAACCGCCTGTAACCAAACACAAAAAGAGACGGCGGCCCATCGCCACCGCCTCCTTTTGAAGACGTCGATAGGAACGATCAGCCCTTGATCGCCGCCGTCACCTCATCATAGGCCTTGCAGGCGTCGGCCAGGGTCGTGGTGCCCTGATATTTGGTCGTCACCTCTTGCACCTTGGCCGTCAGATCGGCCGCCTTGGACGGATCCTTGGTAACCGCCTCCTGCAGCGCGGCGGCCATGTCCTGCGCCTTCTTGGTGGCGACCTCGGCCGTGCACTCAGGCGCCTTGGAGCAAGCCGAGCCGGCGAGCACCGCCAGGCCGACGGCAACGAGCAAAAACTTCTTCATGTCAGTCATCTCCTCAAAAAGGGCGCGGCTTGATCGCCACACCCTCCACTGGCCGAAGCCGAGCGTGCTTAACCTCCGATTGCAGCCAGACGCAACGCGGCCTCGCGCTCAACTTGTGTAACGTGCCTGCAACATTGCCCGCCGCAGGATTCGGGCTGTTACATGCCCGCCGAAGCCCCTATCCTTGGGGCGCTGGCGCCTGATCCGAGGCGTCTTGACCCCGACCGCACAGGCTGCGGTCCTCAAACGAGCGGAATGGCGGGAATGGCGGCAGAGGCAGCGGGCAGCGAGCTTGTTCAGGTGGTGGCGCTGCTCGCCGCGGGTGTTGTCGCCGTTCCGATCTTCAAACGTATGGGCCTGGGTTCGATTCTCGGCTATCTGGCCGCGGGCGTGGTGATCGGCCCGTTCGGCATCGGTGTGTTTTCCGAATCGGGAGCCATCCTCCACGTCGCCGAGCTCGGCGTCGTGATGTTCCTGTTCATTATCGGGCTGGAGATGCAGCCGTCGCGGCTCTGGGGCTTGCGCCGCGAGATCTTCGGCCTGGGCGCGCTTCAGGTCGGGGTCTGCGCGGTCTTGCTGACCGGTGTGGGAATAGCCGGAGGCTTTTCCATCGCGCAATCCTTCGTCGCCGGAGCCGGCTTCGTGCTGACCTCGACGGCGATCGTCATGCAGCTTCTGGAAGAGCGCGGCGAAATCGCCTCGCCCAAGGGCCAGCGCATCGTCTCCATCCTGCTGCTGGAGGATCTGGCGATCGTGCCGCTGCTGGCCCTGATCGCGTTCCTGGCGCCAGGCGGCACCGACACCAGCCTGTCGGAGCGGCTGGCCGAGGTCGGTATCGGCCTTGCCGCGATCATCGGCCTGGTGCTGGCCGGACGTTTTCTGCTCAACCCTTTCTTCCGTATCCTGGCGGATGCCCGCGCTCGCGAGGTGATGACGGCGGCCGCCCTTCTGGTCGTTCTCGGATCCGCCCTTGCCATGCAGCTCAGCGGCCTGTCGATGGCGATGGGCGCGTTCCTGGCCGGCGTGCTGCTGTCCGAATCGACCTTCCGCCACCAGCTCGAAGCCGATATCGAACCGTTTCGCGGCATCCTGCTCGGCCTGTTCTTTCTCGCCGTGGGCATGTCGCTCGACCTGCATGTGGTGGTTCAGAACTGGCGGCTGATCGCCGTCTATGTCGTTGCCTACATGGTCATGAAGGCGCTCGGCATCTACATCGTCGCCCGCATCCTGAAGTCGGGCCATCGCGAGGCGCTGGAACGCGCCGTCTTCATGGCGCAAGGCGGCGAATTCGCCTTCGTCCTCTATTCGGCCGCCGCTTCCGTCGGCATCATCGACGGCCAGGCCAACGCGACGCTGACGGCCATCGTCATCATCTCCATGGTGCTGACGCCGCTGGCGATCGTCGCGTTGCGGTATCTGACGCCGCGCGACGAGCTGTCGCTGGATGGCGTCGACGTCGCCGAAGGGCTGACCGGCAGCGTGCTGATCATTGGATTCGGCCGCTTCGGCCAGATCGCCAGCCAGCCATTGCTGCTGCGCGGCATCGACGTGTCGATCATCGACAACGATGTCGAGATGATCCAGGCGGCGGCCGATTTCGGCTTCAAGGTCTACTACGGCGACGGCACGCGGCTGGACATCCTGCACGCTGCCGGTGCCGGGCGCGCACGCGCCGTGCTCATCTGCGTCGACAAACCCGATGCCGCCGTACGCATCGCCGAGCTCGTCAAAGCCGAGTTTCCCTTGCTCACCGTGCTGGCGCGCGCCTTCGACCGAGGCACCGCGCTACAGCTCATCCGCACAGGCGTCGACTATCAGCTGCGTGAAACATTCGAATCGGCGCTGGTTTTTGGCGGTTCGACGCTGGAGGCCCTGGGCGTCGACCCGGAAGACGTCGCCGAGGTGGTCGAAGACGTCCGCCGCCGCGACACCGCCCGCTTCGAGACGCAACTCGCCGAAGGCATCCGCTCCGGACAGCGCTTCCTGAAGGGCAATATCGGCACGCCGATCCCGACGCCGCTCTCCACGCCGCGCCGCCCCGGCCAGGCGCTCAACGAGGAAACGGCCGGCGTTCTGCACAAGTCCGAGCCGGCGGATTGATAGGAGAAAAGCATGGATTTGGACAGCGGAGCCCTGTCGGTCACCAGATTCTGGCGTGATGCCGGAGCGGACGCATGGTTCGAGAAAAGCGATGTTTTCGACGGCGATTTCCGCAACCGCTTTCTTGAGCTGCATTACGCGGCCGCACGGCGCGAATGCGACGGCTGGTCGGAGCATGCCGAAGGCTCGCTGGCGTTGATGATCCTGCTCGATCAGTTTCCGCGCAACTGCTTTCGCGGCACCGGCCACATGTACGCCACGGACCCGCTGGCGAAGCATTTCGCCCAAAAAGCTGTAACGGCCGGCCAGGACCTGGTGCTCGAACCGGAATTGCGGGTGTTCCTGTATCTGCCGTTCGAACATTCGGAATTGCTCGCCGACCAGGAACGGTCGGTCGAGCTCACCGCGGCCAATGCGCCGGACTACCTCAAATACGCCGAAGAACACCTCGACATCATCCGGCGCTTCGGCCGTTTTCCGCACCGCAACAAGATGCTCGGCCGCGAAACCACGCCGGAGGAAAAAACCTTTCTGGACGATGGCGGGTTCTCAGGCTGACGCTGGTCTATCCAGCCACCAGTCGCGGCCCGACGGCAGGCGTTCGATACCGGCCGCATCGACGGCGGCCAGCCGCTCCGAGACGCTTCGCCCGCTTACCGCAAGATCGGGCGCGATCTCGGCCAGCGGCGCCAGCACGAAGGCACGTTCAAGCATGCGCGGATGCGGCACTTCCAGGCCGGTTTCGTGGATGACGCGGTCGCCGAAAACCAGGATGTCGATATCGATGAGGCGCGGCCCCCAGCGCTCCTCACGCACGCGCTTCAGCTTGCGCTCTGCATCGAGGCACAGGTCGAGCAATGCCCGCGGCGAGAGCCGTGTCGAGAGTTCGGCGGCGGCGTTCAGGAAGTCGGGCTGGTCGAGCTTGCCCCAGGGCGGCGTGCGGTAGAGCGAGGACACCGCGGCCACGCGAGCGGCGGGATCGGCGTCGAGCAGGCGCAGCGCCGCCGCCATCGAACTCGCCGGATCGCCAAGATTGCCGCCAAGGCTGAGATAGACGGTGTTACTGCGGCCAGACAACTGTCACCTCGACGTAATCGAGCACGCCGGGCACCGGCGCATTCGGCTTGCGGACCGTGATTTCGGCTTTCCTGATCTGCGGGAAGCGTTCCGTCAGGGCTTTTGCGACTTCCAGGGCCAGCGCCTCGATCAGGAAGCGCCTGTGTCCGGTGATGATCTCCTCGATCACCGTGAAGGCAACACCGTAATTGACGGTTTCCCCGATGGCATCGTCGACCAGCGCGCGCCCGGGCTCCACGGTGAGCGAGGCGTCGACATAGAAGCGCTGGCCGAGCGCCTCCTCCTCGTCCAGCACGCCGTGCCGGGCAAAGAAGGCGCAGTTCTTCAGGCGAATGACATACATGGTTCAGCGTCCCGAAGCGGCGGCGGTTTCGCGCGCCAGCATAGCATCCGCCACGGCCAGCGCGTCCACGTTGATTGCGACATCGTGGACGCGAAACAGGTCGGCGCCCTTCAATCTAAGTATGACGCTTGTCGCCGCAGTCCCAGCCCCTCTTTCGGCGGCATCGCGGCCAGTGACGGTGCCGATGAAGCGTTTTCGCGAGGTTCCGGCCATCAGCGGAAATCCGAGGGCGTTGAGCTCGGAAAACCGCGCCATCAGGTCGAGGTTATCCTCGGCCGTCTCCTTGGCGAAGCCGAAGCCGGCATCGAGAACGATATGATCGTCGGCGATGCCGTGTCGGCGGGCGATTTCAAGCGATTTTTCGAGGAACGCGAACTGGTCGGCGATGACGTCGGGCAGTTTCCGGCGATCCCGCCCGGTATGCATGATGATGAGCCCCGCGCCGGTTTCGGCTGCGACACGCGCAATGTCCGGCTCGCGCTGCAAGCCCCAGACGTCGTTGACGATATGCGCCCCGGCCGCGACGGCCAGCCGCGCGGTCTCCGCACGATAGGTGTCGACCGAAATCAGCACCTCGCCGGAACGCGCCAGCGCCTCGATCACCGGCAGGATGCGCGCCTGCTCCTCGCCCGCCGTGATCGCGGACGCGCCCGGCCTGGTCGATTCACCGCCGACATCGACGACCAGGGCCCCTTCGCCCAGCATGCGGCGCGCCTGGACCAGCGCGGTTTCGGCGGCATCGAACAGACCGCCGTCGGAAAAACTGTCGGGCGTGACATTGAGAATGCCGACCACCACGGCCTTGTCGCCAAGGTCGAGATGACGCCCGTGCGCCAACTGCCATCGCCTCGCCGTCATTGCTCATCAACCATGGGGCTCATCAACCGTGTGGCTCATCAACCGTGGGGCTCATCAACCATGTGTGATCCGCACCAGATCAATTCCGTTGCGCCGGCAATGGCCGTAAAGCAAGGTAGGACGAGAGGCAACCTGATGAAACGAACCCTGCTTTGCGCATTGCTGCTTGCCGCCACCGCCGTTCCGGCGGGCGCGGCCAATCTCGTCAAGACATATAGCTACTTCGCCGTCGGCGGCAGGACGCTAGAAGACATCGAGGCACAGCTTTCCAAACGTGGTCCGCAGGTGAAGAGCACGGGCTCGCGGCATCCCGGCGCCACACAGATGGCCTTCACCACGCGCATCAGCTATGCCGGGCAGTCCGGCTCCTGCCGGATCGCCGACGCCGCCGTGACCGTCAAGGTCAAGGTTATCCTTCCCGAATGGAGCCGCCCACGCAAGGCCGACGCGGATGTGCGGCTGTTCTGGGACACGCTGTCGGCCGACATCAAGCGCCATGAGGAACGCCATGTCGAGATCGCCAAGAATCACGCCCGCGAACTGGAAGACGCGCTGAAAGCCGCTTACCCGCAGAAGGACTGCGATGCGGCGAAGGCCAAGGCCGCCCAGATCACCGCCGCCATTCTCGCCAGACACGACCGTGCCCAGGTGCAGTTCGATCGCGTCGAAAGCGTCAATTTCGAAAGCCGCATCCTGCGGCTCCTGCGCTATCGCGTCGAGCGCATCGGCAACGGCCGGTTGCCGCCGACGTGAACGTCCTGATGTATGTCGCCTAAGGGGCGGCGGTGCGAGCCAACCGGGCCGAAGCGTAGTGCCAGCTTCGAAAAATTTCCGGGCAACGGTCGAAATCGGCCTATACGGGACGACATATCAGGGGTTGGCAAGGGCACGACCTTTCAAACACGAGCATCACGACCGATCGCGCCGCGGATGCAACCCGGCTAGCCCAGCCGACGCACCGGACGGCGCGCGCAAGCATATGGACGAAAGATTATGGACCAGGCTGTCGACAATCAGGCCGTGGCGGCCGCGAGCGCGCCGCTGACGGAAAGCGAAAAGAACGCCATTATCGGCGGCGTTCTCCTGTCGATGCTGCTGGCAGCACTTGACCAGACCATTGTGGCACCGGCCATGCCGACCATCGCGCGAGCGCTCGGCCACGCCGAGTACCTGCCCTGGATCGTGACCGGATATCTCCTGACCGCAACCGCCATGGCGCCGCTCTACGGCAAGATCTCCGACGTCTACGGCCGCCGGCCGACCGTCTATGGCGCGATCCTCATCTTCCTCGCCGGCTCGCTGGTCAGTGCGATGGCGCCCAACATGTTCGTGCTGGTGATCGGCCGCGCGATCCAGGGCGCCGGCGGCGGCGGGCTTTTCGCCCTGGCGCAGACCGTCATCGGCGACCTCGTGCCGCCACGCGAGCGGGCACGCTATGCGGCCTGGATCTCGGGCACCTGGGCAGTCGCCAGCATCGCCGGGCCCTTGCTCGGCGGCACGTTCGCCGAACATCTCCATTGGTCGCTGATCTTCTGGATCAACATTCCGCTCGGCATCCTGGCCATGGCCATCATCAACAAGCCGCTGCGCAAGCTGCCGGTCGCGGCAAGACGGCATCGCATCGACGGGCTCGGCGCGCTGCTTCTCGTCGCCGCCACGGCCCTGCTGCTTCTGGCGCTGAACTGGGGTGGCAGCGAATACCCCTGGCTATCGACGGAGATCCTGGGGCTCGTCGCCAGTTCCTTGGTCCTGTGGGGCGCCTTTGCGCTGCGGCTGCTGCGCGCAACCGAGCCGCTGATTTCGCTCGAGGTGCTGAGCAACCCGATCGTCCTTGCCGGCACGCTCTCCATGTTCCTTCTGCAGGCGGCCAATATCGGCCTGTCTGTCTACTTGCCGGTCTATCTCCAGTCGGTCATCGGCCTGTCGGCAAGCGAATCCGGCACCGCCCTCCTGGGGCTGATGCTTGGCACGGTGGCCGGCGCGACATTCAGCGGGCGCACCATTCCGCGTTTCGTCCATTACAAGCGGATCGCCATCTTCGGATTGGCCTTCGCCGTTCTATGCCTCGGCGTCCTCAGCCTGGTGGCGGGGCACGCCTCGCTGCTGGTTGTCGAGATCCTGACGACATGCGTCGGGCTCGGCAGCGGAACCACCTTTCCGGTGGCCACGGTGTCTGTCCAGAACGCAGTCGACCCCAGGCACCTTGGCGTCGCCACCGGCGTTCTGACGTTCCTGCGCTCGCTGGGCAGCGCGCTCGGCGTTGCTATCCTCGGTGCGGTCGCCCTGGGCAACGGGCTGCCGCTGGCGGGCGAAGGCGCGCAGGCGACCGGCGCCGGTGCCGAAGCTGCCGCCTTCGGGCTGATCTTCGTCGCCGCCGTGGTGATGTTGATCATGGCGCTGCTGACGCTCAGCCTGATGCCCGAAAAACCGCTGCGCGGCCATCCCGAGGCCCCCGTGCTGGCGGACTGAAGCGATACGCGTCAGGAGGCCTCCGCCACACCGAGCTTCTTCTGCAGGCTGGTCGACGAGGTCGTGTATTGGAAGACGATGCGTTCGCCCGGGCTGACGATGCGCTTGGCGGCCTGGGCCATCAGCGCGACCTCGTGAAAGCCCGACAGGATGAGCTTCAGCTTGCCGGGATACCAATTGATGTCGCCGACCGCGAAGATGCCCGGGACCGACGTCTGGAACTTCTCGGTGTCGACCGGAATCAGGTTCTCGTGAAGGTTGATCCCCCATTCCGCGATCGGTCCGAGCTTCATGGTCAGGCCGAAGAAGGGCAGCATCCGCGTGCAGGGAATTTCGATGTCGCCCTCCGGCCCCCTGATCAGGGCGGACGACAGTTGGCCGTCGGCGCCGGTCAAGCCGGTCACTTGCCCGACCTGGAAATCCAGCTGCTTCATTTCCTGCATGGCGTACATCTTGTTGACGCTGTCGGGCGCGGCGCGGAACTCCGGGCGCCGGTGGACCAGCGTCACGCTTTTTGCCACCGGCTGCAAATTGAGCGTCCAGTCCAGCGCTGAATCGCCGCCGCCAACGATAACGAGGTCGTGGCCGCGAAAATCTTCCATTCGGCGCACCGAATAGAAGACGCTCTTGCCCTCATAGGGTTCGATGCCCGGGATGGGCGGGCGTTTTGGCTGGAAGGAGCCGCCGCCGGCGGCGATCACCACCACCTTGGCCTCGAACACCTCATTCTCGTCGGTGGTGACGCGAAAGCCGCCGTCCTCCAGTCTCTCGAGACTGGAGACCATGCGATTGTAGGTGAAATCAGGCTTGAACGGCGCGATCTGCTCGAGCAGCTTGTCGACCAGGCCTTGCGCCGAGATCGAAGGCCAGCCGGGAATGTCATAGATCGGCTTCTCCGGATAGAGTTCCGCGCATTGGCCGCCGGGCCGGTCGAGAATGTCGATCAGGTGGCACTTCATGTCGAACAGGCCTAGCTCAAACACGGCGAACAGCCCGACCGGCCCTGCCCCGACAATGAGTACGTCTGTCCTGGTGATGCCGGTCATGATGCGCCTCGCTGCTGGATTGGCGTGAGACTGCATGACCATCGGCTTGCTGCCAAGCGGTGGCGGCAAAAATCAGAGCTGCGAACTGAATTAAGAAAGGCTGGACGACCGCCAGTCCGGCTGCGCCGGCAATTTTTTATGGCCGGCATCTCCCAAGATAGGAATTTTTTCTTGAGGGGGTGCCCGCAACTATGGTAGATATTTGGTTATGGTGTTGAGTTGCGCCGGAGGCCCGCCGCACAGGCGGGTTTTCCATTCAAGGCGACGTCAACAGCCGGCCCCCAAGGACCCCCCTGCCCGGATTCATTGCCTCGGGCAAAAATCGGCTTTTAGCCTTGGCGCTCGGGCACCCGCACCACCAGTCCGTCGAGCGCGTCGCGCACCTTGATCTGGCACGATAGCCGCGAATTCGGCTGGACGTCGTAGGCAAAGTCCAGCATGTCCTCTTCCATTGCTTCCGGCTCGCCGACTTCCGCCGTCCAGGCCTCGTCGACATAGACGTGGCAGGTTGCACAGGCGCAGGCGCCGCCGCACTCCGCTTCGATACCCGGCACGGCATTGCGGATGGCGTTTTCCATGACCGTCGAGCCGTTCTCGGCATCCACGTCGAAATGTGTGCCGTCATGGGCAATGAAGGTCAGTTTGGTCATTTGTCACCTGAGGGAGTTTCCGCCGAGATAATCACTCGGGCACACAAGTCAACTGCGGCGAGAAAGCGCCGCTCGGTGACGTTTTTCCGCAAACGGGTCTAGCGGTTGATGGCGGCGATGAAATCGCGCACTTCGTCGATCAGTTTGCCGAGCCGCGTAAGCGTCTGGCTGTCTTCCGGCTGCCGTTCTATCTCGGTGGCGCAATCGGCAATGGCAAAGGCCCCGACACCACGCGCCGAACCCTTCAGGCCGTGCGCCAGGAGCAGCCGGTCCTTGATGTCCGCATCGACTATCCTGTCGCGCACCGACAGCGCCTGTTGTACAAAGAGCGCCAGCACCTCCTGTTCGAGGCCGCGGTCGCCCATCGTCTGCCGCGCAAGGTGTGCCAAATCGACCGGTCGGGACCGCCTCGTTCCCGATACATCGCCCCCGGGCATTGAGAAGGCAATGCCGCTTTCGCCACGCATGAACTCGAACTCCGCTTCTTCGGCCGCCTGAAAAACTAGGCGAATCCAATGGACAACGGGTTAATGGATGGCCGGAAAAAATGTTGCGAAAGCGGCGCCGGAATCACGCTTCCGTTAACCTTATATTTAAAGTTTTACGTATCCCGCGGAATGCATGTTTTCTTTACCCCCCTGTGTCATTACGATACGAGGGGTCCATTTTCAGCCTCCTGCGCGTGGGTGCGACAACCAAAATCATAAGCCCGCGGCAGCTAGTACAGGGTAGCGAAGGCATGGCGAAGAAAACAACGACGACCAGATCTCTGGACAACGATGTGGCCAGGGAACTCGAGAAGGCACTCGATCTCGACCTCAGCGGCGACACCGGCAGCGGCGACCTCGATATCGCGGCCTCGATGGAAGATCTGGAAGCGCAGATATCCCAGGCCGCCGACGAATTGGCGCGCGAGGGACGCAATCAGACGCAGGCACCCGTCGTCAACCAAGCCCAGGCCGCGAATCCCGCGCCAAAGACCAGACCCGCCGAACTGCGCCCCGTCGAAACACGCAATGGCGGTCAGCCCGCCGGCTTCTCGCCGGCCAATGACGATCGTCAGAAGGATTACAAGACGCTTCTGCACAGCCTCAACCGGCGCGCCTCGAACACGATCTACTGGGTTATCGCCTTCGTTTCGCTGGCCTGGATCGCCGGCGCGGGCGGATTGGCCAACCTCCTCTTCGGGCCGAGCATCTGGAGGATCCGCACGCTCGACCAGTTCTTCGCCCGTCCCGAACTGATCGGCCTTGCTGTCGCGGCCATCGTGCCGGTCATCCTGTTCTGGGCCTTCGCCGCCATGATTCGCCGCGCGCAGGACATGCGCATCGCCGCCCAGTCGATGACGGAAGTGGCCTTCCGCCTCACCGAGCCGGAAAACATGGCCCAGGATCGCGTCATGATGATCGGCCAGGCCGTCCGCCGCGAGGTGGCCGCCATGGGCGAAGGCATCGAACGCACGCTGGCCCGCGCCGTCGAACTGGAAACGCTGGTCCACAGCGAGGTCAACCAGATCGAGCGCTCCTATTCGGAAAACGAAACCCGCATCCGCTCGCTCGTCGACGGGCTCGGCAGCGAGCGCGAGGCGGTCGTCAGCCATGCGGAGCGGGTTCGCGCTTCGATCGCCGGCGCGCACGACACCCTCAAGGACGAAATCGGCGCTGCCAGCGACCTCATCCGCGACAGCATTCTCAATGCATCGACCAAACTGTCGATGACCATCACCAATTCCGGCGACACGCTTATCGACCGCATCAACGAAAGTTCGCTGTCGATCTTCGATTCGGTGGAAGGACGGCTCGACACCATAACCGACAAGCTTTCGACTTCCGGCGAGGCTTTCGCCAGCCTGCTCGACACGCGCATCGCCAAGCTGACGGACACGACAGACGGCCTGACCCGGTCGTTGACCGACCTGCTCGACGATCGCACCAACGGCATGGTGTCGCTGCTTGGTGGCGCCGCGCGCACACTCAATTCGGAATTCGAGGCCAGCCTCAACGGCATCGAGCGCACGCTCGCCGAGCGCGGCCAGGCGCTGATCAGCGAGTTCCAGACCCGCGCCGAGGCTCTCGACACCGGCACGCAGAAGCTCAACGCAGCACTCGAAGCCCGTGCCCGGCAGATCAACGAAACGCTGGTCGAACGCGCGCGCGAAATCGCCCACACCTTCGCCGAGAGCAAGGACACGCTGACGGCGATGATCGACCAGGGCAAGACCCAGATCGGCGCCGACATGGCCGATATCGTCACGTCGACCTCGTCCATGCTCGAAGCGCGCGCCAGCGATTTCGCCGGACGCATGGAAGCGGCGCGCCACGTCGTCTCGCGCTCGTTCGATGCCGATATCCAGCGGCTTGCCGATGCCCGCGTGGGCATAGAGGAAGCGGTCGAAAATCACAGCCGCAGCCTTTCCGAGAGCCGCGAGCGCATGGCGGCCGCGATGCAGGCCGATCTGGCCAAGTTCGCCGAGAGCCGTGCCGGCATCGATGCTGCGGTAACCGACCAGGTGCAGAAGCTGGCCGAAGGCCGCAGCCTGATCGCGCGCGCTCTCGAAGAAGATTTGCGCAAGGTCAACGAATCGCGCGCTGCCATCGACGCTTCGCTCGGCAGCCACCTCGAAAGGCTGGAAGAAGGCCGCAACCGGCTCTCCCAGGCTCTCAACGAAGACTCCGGAAAGCTGGTGCAAGCCCGTACAATCATTGACGAAATGGTTGCTGGACATGTTGGCAAGCTGGCCGAGGGCCGCAACATTCTCTCGCGCGCGCTCGAAACCGACCTCGGCAAGCTCGTGGACACGCGCGCCGATATTGATGGCCTTGTCGCCGGTCAGGTCGAGAAGATCGCCGAGGGCCGCGCGGTACTCGCCAGGGCGCTGGAGAACGACATCGCCGGCATCAAGGACCTCATCGAGGCGCATTCGGCGAAACTGGCGGAAGACCGCTCGCAGCTCGGCCGTTCGCTGGAGGACGATCTGTCCAGCATACGCGGGCTGATCGAGGACCATTCGGGCCGCCTGGCCGAGGATCGCAGCCTGCTGTCGCAGACCCTTGAAGCCGACCTTGCCAAGCTCGCCGAGAGCCGCTCGAGCATCGACGGCCTGGTCGCCGGTCAGGTCGAGAAACTGGCCGAAGGCCGCGATATTCTCAGGCGGGCGCTGGAATCCGACCTCAACGCGATCAAGGGCGTCATATCGAGCCAGTCCGAGAGGCTGGCCGAGGACCGCGGGCAGCTGTCGCGGGTTCTCGAGGCGGACTTGCAGAACGTGAACAGCGTCATTGCCGACCACATGAACAAGCTGGTCCAGGACCGTTCGACCTTGTCGAAAGCGCTTGAGGAGGACCTCGCCAAGCTGGCCGAGAGCCGCTCGAGCATCGACGGGCTGGTGGCCGGCCAGGTCGAGAAGCTGGCCGAAGGCCGCGACATCCTGCGCCGTGCGCTGGAAGCCGATCTCAATACGATCAAGAACACCGTCGCCGACCAGTCCCAGAAACTGGTCGAAGATCGGGGACAATTCGCCCGGGCGCTCGAAGCCGACCTCGAAAACGTCAACACTCTCGTCAACAGCCACTCCGAAAGGCTTGTCCAGGATCGTTCGGCGCTGTCGAAGGCACTCGAAGACGATCTGGAAAACGTCAACGGACTGGTCAATAGCCACTCCGAGCGGCTTGTCCAGGAGCGTTCGGTGCTGTCGAAGGCACTCGAGGACGATCTCGCCAAGCTGGCCGAAAGCCGCTCGAGCATCGACGGCCTTGTCGCCGGCCAGGTCGAGAAGCTGGCCGAAGGCCGCGACATCCTCAAGCGCGCGCTGGAGGCCGATTTGCAGAGGCTGTCGGAGAGCCGTGGCGATCTCGACGGCATCATCGCCGGACATGTCGGCAAGCTGGCCGAAGGCCGCGACGTGCTGAGCCGCGCGCTGGAAGACGATCTCGGCAGGCTCGCCGAGACCCGCAAGGATATCGATCGTTCACTGTCGGGTCACATCGACCAGATCGCGGCCAGGAGCACCGACATCTCCGCTGCGATCGCCGCCGACGTGGACAAGATCGAGCAGGCGTTCAGTCGCCAGACCGGCATCATCGAGGAGCGTGCGGGCACCATGGAGCGTGCGCTGTCGACAGGCGTCGACAATGTGCGCAACGTGCTCGAGAAGAGCGCCGTCTTCGTGGCCGGCGCCTTGCGCGAGAAGGTCCTGGAAGTCACCAGCGTCCTGCATGAGCAGGCGGGCCAGGCCTTCTCCGATGCGGATCGCAAGATCGCCGAGCGCGCCGAGCAGACCTCGGCCGCCCTGCTGGCTCGAGCCGAAGACATCGCCCGCACCTTCGAGGAGGCGGATCGCCGTCTCCACGCCCGTGCGGAAGACACGTCGAGCGCCTTGCTTGCCCGCGCGGACGATGCGTCCAGTTCCTTGCTGGCGCGAGCCCATGAAACCGCCGATCAGCTTGCCGCCCGTGCAAGCGAAATCGCCGGCACGTTCGACGCGGCCGACCAGAAGCTGGCCGCCCGCGCCCAGGAGACCGCCGACCAGTTGGCGGCTCGGGTGAGCGAGATTGCCGGCACCTTCGACGCGGCCGACCAGAAGCTGGTTGCCCGGGCCGTCGAAACGGCACAGTCGCTGGCCGCCCGCGCCGGCGATATCCTGCGCAATTTCGAAGGCGCCGATCAGCGGCTCGGCATGCGCATCGGCGAATCGGCCGAAGCTCTTGCCGCGCGTGCAGCGGATCTCGGCCGCATCTTCGACGCCGCCGACCAGCACCTGGTCTCGCGCATCGCCGAAGGTTCGGAAGCGCTGTCAGGCCGCGCCTCCGAAATCGCCCGCATCTTCGATGATGCGGACAACCGACTGGTTTCCCGCATCGCCGCCAGCACCTCGACCATCGGCGAACATGCTGAGAGCATCGTTGGCGCCTTCACCAGCACAGAGCAGAGGGTCGCCGACCGTGCGCGCCAGACCGGCCAGGAGCTGGCCGCGCATGCCCGTGAAATCGAGCAGGCGCTCGCCGGCGCCGACGAGCGGCTCGCATCGACCGCGGCAACGGCTGCCGCCCGCGTCGAAGAGCAGATCGCCAGCGTCGAGAACCGGCTCGCCCATACCGCCGAGACGATGGGCCAGAAGCTCAACGAGCAGGTGTCGAGCGCCGAAGCGCAACTCGTGTCGCGCGCCAATGTCATCGCGGAGACTTTCACCGCGGTCGGCCAGCATATCGGCCAGAGCACCAACGACGCCGCCAAGACGATCGGCGCCAACACCCGCGAGCTCAACACCATGCTTGCGGCACGGTCGGCGGAGATGTCGAAGATCCTCGACGAGACCGCGCGGCCGCTGGTCGAGCGTTTCGCCCAGGGCGGCTCGGAACTGCAAAAGAGCATGGAAGAGGTCACCGAACGTGCCGCCGAGAAGCTGCGCAGCGAAAACGCAGCCCTCGTCAACGCGCTCGCCAGCCGCACCGCAGAGACCCTGTCGGCGGTCGAAGGTGCCCGCTCGTCGCTATCCGACAGTGTCGCCGACCTGATCGGCCGCATGACCACGTCGAGCGCGCAGCTCGGTCAGCTGATCGAACAGGCCGCGGCCAATCTCGGCCAGGTCGACGAACGCCTGACCGGCAGCACGCAAAGCTTCGCGGCAACCACCGAGAAAGCGGCGCAGACCTTCGCCAGCTCGGCAAGGCTGGTCGATTCGAACACGACAAGGCTGACGGAACTGTCGTCGTCGACCTTGCGCGAGGTCGCGTCGATCGCCACCAAGTTCGATGAACACAGCCGCCTGCTCGCCGGTGCTTCGGACCTCCTGAGCTCGGCCCAGAGCAACCTCGAACACACGCTAGAAAGGCAGTCTTCGCTCGAGGATCTCGCTGTCGGCCTGGTCAAGAAGTCGGAAGATCTCGAAAGGGTCATGCGCTCGTTCGAGAATCTGGTCGGCCAGACGCTGCAAAATGCGGAAGGCAGGACGCTGGAATCGGCCGACAAGATCCGCAACGCCATCACCGACGTCGTCGATTCGGCAACCAAGCGCTTCTCCGACGCGACCGAGGAGATGCGCCGCACCGCCGGCGCCATCAAGAGCGAGCTCGACCTCACCCGCGCCGAGCTCAAGAAGGGCGTCATCGAGATGCCGGAAGAGGCCAAGGAATCGACATCGGCCATCCGCCGCGCGGTTTCCGAGCAGATCAACGCCCTGAAGGAGCTTTCGGACATCGTTGCGAAGTCCGGCCGCAGTGGTGGAGAGCCCTTGGAATCGCGCAATCTGCGCCCGGCGCCGCAAGCCCCGGCAGCGCCCCGCGCGGCAGAGCCGCCGCGCCGCGCTCCCGCGCCACAGCCGGAACTTCGCGCGCCGCAGGCGCCGTCGGGCGGCACGGCGCTACGCGGCACGCTTGACCTGGAGCGCCCCGCCGACACGGCGCCGCGCCAGCGTCCCGACGCCGGTGCCCGCACGCAACAGGGCGGCTGGGTGCGCGATCTCCTGAGCGGGGCGTCACGCGAGGACGAAGCCAAGCCGGCAACACCCGCCGAAGCGCCGCGCGCCGCCCCTGCCCAGCGCTCGCCGCTTCACGTCGTGGAATCGCTGAACTCGCTGTCCGTCGACATCGCACGGGCCATCGATCACGATGCGTCGATCGAACTGTGGAACCGGTACCGGCGCGGCGAGCGTGACGTGTTCACGCGGCGGCTCTATACGTTGAAGGGCCAGCAGACGTTCGACGAGATCCGTCGCAAGTACCAGACGGAGGCAGAGTTCCGCGCCGCCGTCGACCGCTACTGCGATGATTTCGAGAAGCTGCTGAAGGACGTGTCGCGCAACGACCGCGACAACATCATGGCGCAGACCTACCTGACCTCGGATACAGGCAAGGTCTACACCATGCTGGCCCACGCCAGCGGCCGCCTGCACTAGGCAGCGGCAGACAGCGAATGAAAAAAGGCGGGGGACTTGTCTCCCGCCTTTTGGCTTGGAAGGGTGGACGTCGCATCCGGAACTGGATCTCTGACTTGTGAAGACGGCGATCATATTCGACTGCGAGTTTCTTTGCCTTGAGGGCTCGCAACGCAGATTCTGGTGCGCGGCCCACGATCCCGACCCGGTCATCGCGCAGATCGGCGCGGTCAGGCTTGGGCTCGAAGACGACTTTCCCGTCCTGGGCACGCACAAGGCCTATGTCAGACCGATCGACCGGTTTGGCAGGAGATACGCGCTCGACCCTTTCTTCACCGAGCTGACTGGCATCACAGAAGAAAAGCTGGAGATCGAGGGGGTCGCGCTAGGAGAAGCCCTTGTTGACATCGATCGTTTCTCGGGTGGGGCGCGATTCTGGTCCTGGGGCAAGGACGAACTGAACATGATAGCCATCAGCTGCTATATCGCAGGCATTCCTGCTCCCATCCCGGCGGCCCGCTTTGACAATGCCGTAAAGCTGCTGATCTTCGGCCGGGATGCCGATCGAGGACCTGGCAAGAACGCCGAGCAACAAGCTTGCCGACTATTATGGCGTTCAACACCCGCCATTGCAGGGACACGATGCGCTCGATGACGCGCTGTCCGTAGCCTACACCCTGCAGCACCTGATGAAGACCGGAAAGCTGCGGCCGGACGCCTTCGACCGCTTGTAGCCTGGTGGCTGGCGCCCACCCGGCATCGCCGCTCAGATCGCCGAATCGGTCCAGCGCACGATCTGTTTGGCCGCGTCGCCGAAGGCAGCATCGAGCGCGCCGACATAGCCTTGGTTGCCGCTGCCCGAGACGGGCGCGGTCGCCGTAAAGCTCTTGGACGCACGCACCTCGCCATTGCGGTCGTTGAGGATGCGCACGAACAGGTCGACCTCGGCATGATCGCCGCCGTCGACACGGACTTCGAACGAACGTATCTCGACGATGACCTGGTAATCGATCGCCAGTCCCTCGCCCGGCTTGCCCACGCCGGCGAAGCTGCCCGAGCGCTGGAACGTCTCGGCCAGCCGAGCCTGCACGATCAGCGGCAGCCGGTCCGCCCATTGCGCGCCCTTGAGGTACTGGATCGAGCGCGGGGACGGTTTTATGACGATGTTCTGGCTGTCCAGCGCCTTGAGCGCGGACGGCTGGGCGATCAGGATCTGGCGGCGGCTATGGCCATGCGCCTCGACCGACGGCGCCGACAGTTCGAATGTGTCAAGCGGCGCAGGCCCGCCGCCCGGCAGCGCGGCACAACCGGCAAGGGTCAAGGCAAGCAAGGCCACGCCCGATCTGAACACAATCGTCGACTTCACGCGCGATCCCTGCTGTCCCCGGCCTCACTATCCCTGGATTGTAATAACAACCCGCGGATGCAGACACTGTTTCTGCGGCGAGCCGAGACCGAAGTCAACGCCGCGCCCTGCCATCGTACTGCCGAACCTCGCCCTCGCCGCCCGACAGGATGCGCTGCGGATTGCGGCTGAGGTCGGTAACCGCCTCCTCGATGCGGCTGATCGAACGGCGGCTGTCCTGAACCAGCGCTTCGACATTCGAAAGGCCCTGGCCGGAGAACCGGGCTATATTGTCGGTGATGACGCCAAGCCGCGAATTCAGCGTATCGGCAACCTGCTTGAACGACCTCAGCGTGTCCCTGGCGTCCGCCATCACGCCGTCCGCCTGCCCCGAACCGAGCAGCTTGTCGACTTTGGCCAGGATGCCGTCGACGCGCACCGAGGCGTCGTTGAGCCGCTGCGCGAGCTGCCTCGCATCCTTGATCGTCTCGTCTATGTCGTCCGCCCTGTTCGCGAATTTGCCGGTCACCTTGGCGATGTCCGAGGCCGCCTTGTCGGCGCTTTCGCTTGCCTTCTGGATGTTGGCCAGAGCCGTGCGCACTTGCGCCGGATCGATGCCGTCGAGCACGCCGTCGACCTTGGCCAGCGTACCTTGTGTCTGCTTGGCGAAATCATTGACCGATCCCACGGCCGTATCGACATTCCTGATCACGCCATCGAGCTGTTTGGACGTTTCCTTGAGGTTGCCGGTCACCGTATCGACATTGGCGACGATGCTCTTGATCTTGTCCTTGTCGACGGCATTGAGCAGCCCTTCGGCCGCCTTCAGCGTGCCGTCGAGCTTGCCCGAGACACCCTTCAGCTCATCGGACAGCGCGCTGACCGCGGACAGGAACTTGTCGACGCCGTCGGAATTCCTGGCCAGCGCGTCGGAGAACGTCTGCACATTCTGCACGGTCTGCGTCAGCGGCCCGCGCACATCCTTGGTGAACCCCTCCAGCTGCGTCAGTACCGTGTCGGCGCGCGTGAAGATGTTCTGCGCCGTCTGCAAAAGATTGGTCACCGCCGACGGGTTGGCCACGATCTCGGCGACCTTGCCTTCCTTTTCGGCCTGGTCGAGAAGTTTTACTTCCTTGGGGTCGGCGCCCTTGAGTTCGATATTGGCCTGTCCGGTCAGTCCGGCCAGGCCGATATCGGCCTGCGTCGATTTGGTGATCGGCGTCATGCGGTCGATCTCGGTGTCGGCGATGGCGACCGTCGGATTGTCGACATCGATATAGACGCGCCTGACGTCGCCGACCTTGACGCCGTTGAACAGCACGAAGCTGCCGCGGCCAAGTCCGGAAGCCGAGCCAGGGATGCGCACGCGCAACAATGTGGTCTCGCCTTTGTCGCCGATCGCCGCCGTCCAATAGACGAAGCCGAACGCCGCCAGGATCGCCACCAGCGTGAAGATGCCGACAATAACGTAGTTGGCTCTGGTTTCCATTGCTTCACTTATGGCTATGCGCGCGCGGCAAGATCAAGTTGCCGGGCTCGTTTTCCGCGGAAATACGATTTTACCCACGGTTCTTCACTCTTCAGCATGTCGTCTATGGTGCCTTCGACCAGCACTTTCTTCTTGCCGAGCACGGCGACGCGGTCGCAGGCGGTGAAAAGCGTGTCGAGATCGTGGGTCACCATGTAGACGGTCAGGTCCATCGTATCGCGCAGCTTGACCACCAGCTCGTCGAATTCCGCCGCGCTGATCGGATCGAGGCCCGAGGTCGGCTCGTCGAGGAAGACGATGTCGGGATCGAGCGCCAGCGCGCGAGCCAGTGCCGCGCGCTTGATCATGCCGCCCGACAGCTCGGACGGGAATTTCTGCGCCGCGTCCGGCGGCAGCCCGACCAGTTCGACCTTGAGCATCGCCAGTTCGTCCATCAACTTGCGCGGCAGGTCGAGATATTCGCGCATCGGCACCTGGACGTTTTCCAGCACCGTCAGCGCCGAGAACAGCGCGCCGTGCTGGAACAGCACCCCAAGGCGCATGTCGATGCGCAGCCGTTCGGCATCGTCGGCCTTTTCGATATCCACGCCGAACAGCTTGATCGTGCCGGACTGCTTGCGCGTCAAACCAAGGATGGTGCGCAGCAGAACTGATTTGCCGGCGCCCGAAGCGCCGACGAAACCGAGGATCTCGCCGCGCCAGATATCGAGCGACAGTTTGTCGAGGATCAGGTTGTCGCCGAAGGAAACGGTGATGTCATGCGCCGAAAGCACGACCTCGCTGTCATCCGCGCCCTCCTTGGCCCTGGTCTCGATGCCGTTTCCCATCGCCATTTCAGAACTCGATCGCTGCATAGAACATGGCGAAAAGCCCGTCGAGGATGATGACGACGAAGATCGATTTCACCACCGAGGCGGTCACGTGCTGACCAAGCGATTCGGCGCTGCCGCCGACCTTCATGCCCTCGACCGAGGCGATGGTGCCGATGATCATGGCCATGAACGGCGCCTTGATCAGGCCGGCGAAAATGGTGCTGAGGTCGATGGCAACGCGCAGCCGATCGATGAAGGCGGCGGGTGCGATGTCGGAATAGAGCCAAGCCGCGAGGATACCGCCGCCGAGTGCGGCAAAATTGGCGATGATGGTCAGGCAAGGCAGGGCGATCACCAGCGCCACCAGGCGCGGAAAGACCAGCACGCCGATGGGGTTAAGCCCGATGACCTTCAGCGCATCCACTTCCTCGCGCATCTTCATCGAGCCGATTTCGGCGGTGATGGCGCTGCCCGAGCGGCCGGCGATCATGATTGCCGTCATCAGCACGCCGAGTTCGCGCAGGATCAACACGCCGACGAGGTCGACGACGAAGATGTCGGCGCCGAAATAGCTGAGCTGGTAGGCGCCCTGCTGGGCAACGATGGCGCCGACGATCGCCGACATCAGCACCACCACCGGAATGGCTCCGACGCCCATGCGGTCGATCTGGTTGAAGATCGCCGCCGGATTGACGGCATGGCCGCGGCCGAGCTTCATCTGCGCGCCACGGATCGTGGCGCCCAGTATGTTCATCGAGGCGAGAAAATCGTCGCGCATTTCGTAGACGCGGCGGCCGACCGCCTCCAGCGTGCGAATGACGATGTTGGGCGGCCCGACCGGCCCCGATTCGGGCTCGCGCCGCACCGCATCGCCGACCGCGCCGAGCAGGATCGAGGCAACGTCGCTCTGGCCCTGCAACCTGACCTCGACGCCCTTCTTCTCGAAAGCGCTGACCAGGCGGTCGATCAGCCAGGCGCCGGCGGTATCGATCTTCTCGATATGCGAAAGATCGAGCGCCAAGGTATTGAAACCGCTCCGTTTCTCGATTTTGCGCATCTCTGCGTCGATCGCGGCCACGGTGCGCGTCGTCCAGATTCCCGAGAAGGCGCAGCCGAGAACGCCTGCTTCCTCACCGACCGACACGCGCGGTTCGTGGTCAGCCTCCGAGGCGGTCTTGCCGCTTGCGTCGCGCTTGCCGATGGTCAACATGGCGTCCTGTTTAGCCTGACGGGTCCGGCCTTGTCGATTTGCCGACGACCCTTCTCGCACAGCCGGAGCAGAAAATTATGGCGCGTGTCATTTCGGTCGAGGCCGAGTGTTTTCCAATCGCCGGCACCTTCACCATTTCGCGTGGTTCGAAGACCGAAGCCGAAGTGATCACCTGCACGATCAGCGAAGGCGATTACACGGGCCGTGGCGAATGCGTGCCGTACAAACGCTATGGCGAGACCATGGACGGGGTTCGCGCCGCGATAGAGGCCATGCGCGGGCAAATCTCTGCTGGCATGGACCGGACAGCCCTGCTCGGCGCCATGCCGGCAGGCGCGGCGCGCAACGCCATCGATTGCGCCTTGTGGGACCTGGAAGCCAAGATCAGCGGCAAGGCGGTGGCGGACGTAGTCTGGCCGGCTCCTTTGCATCAGCTCGAGACGGCCTACACGCTGTCGCTGGGCGAACCCGAGGCGATGGCGGCGCAGGCCCGTGCCAACGCGGCGCGCCCGCTGCTCAAAGTCAAGATCGGCGGCGACAACGACATTGCGCGCATCCGCGCGGTCCGGCAGGCCGCGCCCGGCAGCCGCATCATCCTCGACGCCAACGAGGGCTGGAACGACGACACCATCGCCGCGAACCTCGCCTTTGCCGCCGAGCAAGGCATCGCGCTTATCGAACAGCCGCTGCCGGCGGGCCATGACGGCATCCTGCGCCACATCGCGCATCCGGTGCCGATCTGCGCGGACGAGAGCGTGCATGAGGCGGGGGATCTGGCCGCGCTCGCCGGTCTCTACGATGCCGTCAACATCAAGCTCGACAAGTCGGGCGGGCTGACGGCGGCGCTCGTGCTGCGCGACCGCGCCCGCGAACTGGGTTTCGGCGTCATGGTCGGCTGCATGGTCGGCACGTCGCTGGCGATGGCGCCGGCGGTGCTGCTCGCCCAGGACGCCGATTTCGTCGACCTCGACGGACCGCTGCTGCTTGCGCGGGATCGTGTGCCCGGCCTCGCCTATGAGGGATCCTTGGTTTCACCGCCCGATCCGGCGCTTTGGGGCTGAGCGCGCCGCGAGTCCGACCAGCACCAGGCCGATGATCGCGATCGGGATCATGGCCAGGAAGCCGTCGACCCCGAAACGGTCGTAGAGCGGGCCGGAGGCGAGCGTCACGGCGGCCATGAAGAAGCCGTTGAAGAAATAGGCGACGCCCTGTGCGGCACCGGTGCGCTCTTCCGAGACCGTTTCGCCGATCATTTTCTGCAGGCCGATCAGCACCATGGCCACCGACACCGAATGCAGGGTCTGGACGCCGAAAAACCCGGCGACGCCGAGGCCAAGCGGCCAGATCAGCGGAAAGGCGATCCAGCGCACGACCGCGCCGATGCCGGCAATCACCATCACCCTGACGACCGACACGGAGGCGAATATGCGGTTGAAAAACACGAACATGCAGACTTCGGCCACCACGCCCCACGCCCACAGAAGCCCGACGACGGTGTCGCCGATGCCGATCGACTTCCAGTAGATCGACACGAAGCCGTAAAGGAAGGCGTGGCTGGCGGTGAGGATGCCGACACCCAGGGTGAAATAGACGAAATAGGCATTGAAGAGACTTGGTGCCGAGTGCTGGATCTCCGCGGCCGAAAGCGGTGAGGCAAGGCGCGGCCGGCCAAGACGCGGCGCAAGCAGCGCGGCAAAGAGCGCGGCACCCAGTGCCGCGAAAATGATCGCCGGGACGGCTTGCGCCCCTGCCGCGGTCAGGATGAAACCACCGGCCACGTTGGCGCAGAGATACGAGATCGAACCCCACTTGCGCATGCTGGTGTAGTTGGAGCCGAAGCGGCGCACGCCCGAAAGCGCGAGCGAATCGGCCATCGGCGAATGCGGTGTCCATACGATCGTCAGCGCCAGCGACACCGCAAGCACGACGGCGTAGGAGGCCGGCAGAAAATAGCCGGCGGAAATGATCATCGATGCCGCGACGAGCGCGATATAGACGTCGGCGCGGTCCCTCGCCCGGTCCGCGAGCGCGGTGAGCAGCGGCGTCGTCACGACGCGCAGGAACATCGGAGCCGCCAGGATGACGGCGATCTGCTCGGCGTGAAAACCTTTCGCCTGCAGCCACAGCGGGAAGTAGGGCAGATGCGTGCCCTGCGACACGAACAATGTCGCGAAGATCAGGCTCATGCGCAGTTCGAAATGGCGAGGCTTGACGAGCTGTTCGGGTGAAAGCGGCGGCAGCGGCATGAATCGATCCAATAACGCTGCCGTCCACGAACGGCGAGCAGTGTGGATTGACCCTTAACATGAGGAAAAACCGGACGAAACCGATTGGCCTAATCGATTAACACCGGAATCTGTGCCTGGCACCCGCAGTCAGGCGGCCTGCACCACCCGGTCCTCGATCAGCATCGGGATGAAGGGTTCGTCCGGCGCCTCGGGCAAGACATGCGCCCAGGTCAGGATTTCCATCCGGCCGTCGAAATGTTCGACCACCGCCGTGCAGCTTTCCACCCAGTCGCCGGTGTTGATGTACTGAACGTCGCCATAGCTTTCGATCGCGGCATGATGGATATGACCGCATATGACGCCGTCGACATGCGAGCGCCGCGCCTCGTCGCTGAGTACCGTCTGGAACGAGCCGATGAAATTCACCGCCTTCTTGACCTTGACCTTGGCCCAGGACGAAAACGACCAGTAAGGCAGGCCGAGCAGCTGGCGCAGCCGGGTGATCACACGGTTGACCTGCATGGCGGCGTCGTAGGCATGGTCGCCGAGATAGGCGAGCCAGCGCTGATTGTGCACGACCGTGTCGAACTGGTCGCCATGAATAACGAGCAGCCGCCTGCCGTCGGCGGTTTCGTGAATGGCGCGGTCGGCTACGACGATGCCGCCGAAATGCACGCCCTGGAACTGGCGAGCGAATTCGTCGTGGTTGCCGGCGATGTAGGTGATGGTGGCGCCCTTGCGCGCCTTGCGCAGCAATTTCTGCACGACGTCATTGTGGCTCTGCGGCCAGTGCCAACTGCGCCTCAGGCGCCAGCCATCGACGATATCGCCGACGAGATAAATGATGTCGGCATCGTGATGTCTAAGGAAATCGATCAGGAAATCGGCCTTTGCCGCCTTCGACCCGAGATGGACGTCGGAGATGAACATGCTGCGGAACGTGCGGGGCTCTTGGCCGGACATCGCGAATTCACCGTTGCTTTCGCGAGCCTATGCCCCGATTCATGCAACAACCGTATGACGGTTGCGATTGGTCCAGCCCAAGAGCTAGCCTGCCGGCGAATCACAGGAGAAATCGTCATGGATCTCGGCATCCGCGGAAAGAAGGCCATCGTCTGCGCTTCGAGCAAGGGGCTCGGAAAAGGCTGCGCCATGGCGCTGGCCGAGGCTGGTTGCGACGTCGTCGTCAACGGGCGCAACGCCGAGCTGGTGGCCAAAACCGCTGCGGAGCTGCGCGAGCGTTACGGCGTGACCGTCACGGAAGTCGTCGGCGACGTATCGAAGCCCGAGGTGCAGAAGGCGCTTCTCGCCGCTTGCCCCGAACCCGACATACTGGTCAACAATAATGGCGGCCCGCCGCTGCGCGATTTCCGCGAGCTCGATCGTGCCAAGATGCTCGAAGGCGTGACCCAGAACATGGTGACGCCGATCGAGCTGGTGCAGGCAGTGATCGACGGCATGGCCGTGCGCGGTTTTGGCCGCATCGTCAACATCACTTCGCTATCGGTCTATGTCCCCATCCCCGGCCTTGATCTGTCGTCCGGCGCGCGCGCCGGCCTGACCTCCTTTCTTGCCGGCGTGGCGCGCACGGTGGTCGACCGCAACGTGACCATCAATAGCCTGCTGCCCGGCAAGCTGGATACCGACCGGCTGCGCGGTCCGCACGAGGCCGGCAGCGTTGAAGACCCGGCCGCGGCAGCCGCCCGCAAGGCGCGCATCAGTGCCGACGTGCCGGCCAAGCGGCTCGGCACGCCGGAGGAATTCGGCCAGATCTGTGCCTTCCTGTGCTCGGTCCATGCCGGCTACCTGACCGGCCAGAACATACCGGTGGACGGCGGCCTCTATGTCAGCGCCTTCTGAGACCCGGTAGCGCCGGCGTCGAAGGAATTCCGCCAAGCTGTTGAAACAGATTGATTATCCCTGCTTCGTCAACGTGAATGGCGATTGCGTCATTTGGCGTCGCGAAAAACCTTGGCCGCATGCTAAGAAGGCGGCACGCAGGATCGCAGGGAGGCCCGGAATGAACGGCGAGAGCAAGAAAACGGCACGTTCGGACCTCGACGAAGCCGCGCTCTACTTCCACAAGCACCCGACGCCGGGCAAGCTCGAAATCCAGGCCACCAAGCCGCTCGGCAACCAGCGCGACCTGGCGCTCGCCTATTCGCCGGGCGTGGCGGCCCCTTGCCTCGAAATCCGCGACGATCCGGCGACCGCGGCCGACTACACGGCGCGCGCCAATCTGGTCGGCGTCGTTTCCAACGGCTCGGCCGTGCTCGGCCTGGGCAATATCGGCCCGCTCGCTTCGAAGCCGGTCATGGAAGGCAAGGCGGTCCTGTTCAAGAAATTCGCCGGCATCGACGTCTTCGACATCGAGATCGACGCGCCCGAGATCGAGCGCATGGTCGAAACGGTGGCGGCGCTGGAACCGACCTTCGGCGGCATCAACCTCGAGGACATTAAGGCGCCGGAATGCTTCGAGGTCGAAGAGCGACTGAAGGCCCGGATGGGCATACCGGTTTTCCATGACGACCAGCACGGCACCGCCATCATCGTCGCCGCCGCAGTGCTCAACGGCCTGGAATTCGCCGGCAAAACCATTGCCGACATCAAGATCGTCACTTCGGGCGCCGGCGCGGCGGCATTGGCCTGCCTCAACCTGCTGGTCTCGCTCGGCGCCAAGGTCGAGAACATCTGGGTCACCGACCGGTTCGGCGTTGCCTACAAGGGCCGCACCGACGAGATGGACCGCTGGAAAGATCCTTATGTGAAGGACACGGAGGCACGCACGCTGGCCGACGTCATATCGGGCGCCGACGTGTTCCTCGGGCTTTCGGCCGCCGGCGTGCTGAAACCGGAATTGCTCCAGCACATGGCGCCGAAGCCTTTGATCCTGGCGCTGGCCAATCCCAATCCGGAAATCATGCCGGAAGTGGCGCGGGCGGCGCGCCCCGACGCGATGATCTGCACGGGCCGGTCCGATTTTCCAAATCAGGTCAACAACGTACTGTGTTTTCCTTACATCTTCCGCGGCGCGCTGGACTGTGGCGCCAGCGCCATCAATGAGGAGATGAAGATGGCCGCGGTGCGGGCCATCGCCGCCCTTGCCCGCGAAGAACCTTCGGATGTCGCCGCGCGCGCCTATTCCGGCGAGACGCCGGTGTTCGGACCCGAATTCCTGATCCCCTCGCCCTTCGATCCGCGGCTCATCCTGCGCATCGCCCCGGCCGTCGCCAAGGCGGCCTGCGACACCGGTGTCGCGACAAGGCCGATCAGCGACTTCTCCGCCTATATCGACAAGCTCAACCGCTTCGTCTTCCGCTCCGGCCTGGTGATGAAGCCGGTGTTCTCGTCGGCCAAGGCGTCGAGCGCCAAGCGCGTCATCTATGCCGACGGCGAGGACGAGCGCGTGCTGCGCGCCGCGCAGGTGGTTTTGGAGGAAGGCATCGCCGAGCCGATCCTGATCGGCCGTCCGCACGTCATCGAGGTGCGATTGAAGCGCTACGGACTGCGCATCAAGCCCGGCGTCGACTTCGGCCTGATCAACCCGGAGGACGATCCGCGCTACCGCCATTACGTCGACCTCCTGATCGAGCTGGCCGGCCGGCGCGGCGTGACGACGGAGGCCGCGCGCACCATGGTGCGCACCGACAACACGGTGATCGCGGCCCTCGCATTGAAGCGCGGCGACGCCGACGCCATGGTCTGCGGCCTCGAAGGGCGTTTCGAGCGGCACCTGCGCAACGTCACGCTGATCATCGGGCCACGAACCGGCATCAAGGACCGGGATCTGTCGACGCTGTCCATGCTGATCTCGCAACGCGGCATCATCTTCCTGACCGACACCCATGTTTCTGTCGACCCCACCGCCGACGAGATCGCCGAAATGACCGTGCTGGCGGCCGAGGAGATCCAGCGCTTCGGCATCGAGCCCAAGGCGGCGCTGCTGTCGCATTCGGATTTCGGCTCGCGCGATTCGCCGAGTGCGCTCAAGATGCGGCAGGCGGCGGCGATCCTGGCGCGCATCGCGCCCGAGCTGCAATGCGACGGCGAGATGCATGCCGATTCCGCGCTGTCGGAACATCTGCGCCAGCGCGTCTATCCGCATTCGCGTCTGAAGGGCGAAGCCAATCTCCTGGTGTTCCCCAACCTCGATTCCGCCAACATCACGCTGACAGCGCTCAGGACCATGATGGATGCCCTGCATGTCGGCCCGATCCTGCTCGGCACCGACAAGCCGGCGCATATCCTGACGCCCTCGGTGACTTCGCGCGGCGTCGTCAACATGACAGCGCTGGCGGTGGTCGAGGCCGCCCACAAGGCGCAAGCTGTCGTCGATCTGGGCTGAACACCAATTCGGGGGTAAACTGCGGTTTAACCACGAGCACGTAGCGTGCGGCGAACAACCAAGCAGGGTTTCGGCGGATGATGGGCAAAGGGTGGAAGCAGGCGCATCTCGCCGTGCTGCTTGGCCTGCTGCTTTCGGGCGCCGCCGTCTCCGAGCCGCAGGCCGCCTCGCGTGTCTGCCGCCAGCTCGAGACCGATCTTGCCGCGACCTCGCGCGGCAGTGGCGGTCCGGCCCTGATCCGGAAATATGACGCCGCGATCGACCGGCAACGCGAGCAGATTTCAAAGGCGCGCGGCCAGTCCAGCAGCGCCGGCTGCGGCTTCTCTCTATTCAGCCGCAATGTCAGCCAATGCGCTGGGTTCAACGCCACCATCGAGCGCATGAACGCCAATCTCGATAGCTTGCAGGCCAAGCGCGCCCGCCTCGCCGGCGGCGGTTCGCGGCGCGATCGCGCACGCATCCTGGCCGCGCTCGACACCAATGGCTGCCGCGAGGACGCGGTGGCGCCCCGCCGCGAACTCTTGCGCGAAGCGAAACGGGAACAAGGCAACGGCAATCTGTTCGACCAGCTGTTCGGCGGCGACACACGCCGGCTCGATACGCTCGACCAGTCTGACGATCCCGACGAGGAGCGCAATATCCGCCGCGTGCCGGGCCGGTCCGGCATACCGGATTTTCCGGGCGTCGGCGGCGAGTTCCGTACCACCTGCGTGCGCACCTGCGACGGCTACTTCTTTCCGATGTCGAATGCCGCCTCGGTCGGCGATTTCGAGCGCGACCAGAAGAACTGCGAATCGAGCTGTCCCGGCACCGAGATCCAGGTCTTCTATTCGCGCGGCGTGGGCGACGATTCAGCCGACATGACATCGTCGGTCACCGGCCGACCCTACAGCGAACTGCCGACGGCCTATCTTTACAAGCAGCCCAACCTGTCGCGGCCGCCGGCCTGCGGCTGCAACGCCGCGCAGAACTTCCAGATCATCGGCGGCAATCCGCCAAGCCAGCAACAGTCGCGGCCGCAAACGGAGGGCGCCCCGTTCATTCCGGTGCCTGCCTCCAAACCCGATCCAGGTGCCGATCCCGAGACGCTGGCAAACGCCGCAGGCGGGCTGGACCGCGACGCCATCAAGCGGCTTGCGGTCAAACCGGTCACATCGCCGGTCTCGACGCTGCCGCCGGAACAGCGGAAGGTCAGGGTCGTCGGGCCAACGTTCCTTCCCGACCCATCAGCGGCAATAGATCTGCAAGCTCCGGTCCCGAAGTCAGTCCGGTAAGGGCGAGCCTCAGCGGCATGAACAGCGCCTTGCCCTTGCGGCCGGTCGCTTCCCTGATCTTGGCCGTCCAGTCCTTCCAGACGGTCCCGTTCCAAGGCTCCTCGGGCAGCAGATCGATGGCCTGGTGAAGAAAATCTCGATCGGCGTCGGAAAATTCCGGCTTCTCCTGCGGCCCTTCGCGCAGGATGCGCCACCAGCCGACAGCATCGGCCAGCCTGTCGAGATTGCCGCGCACAGCCAGCCAGAACGGTTCCGCCTGCTCGCCCGATATGCCGAGCACCACCAGCCGATTCTGCGCTTCGGAGAACGGCATTTGGTGCAGCAGCGTCCGGTTGAGCACGAAAAGCTCGTCCGGGTCGAACTTTGCCGCCGACTTCGAGGTCGCCGCCGGGTCGAAACGGCTGGCGAGTTCGGTCAGGTCGTGCGCGGCGGCGACATTCTCCGACGTGCCGACGAGCACGGCCAGCGATGCGACCGCCATCGGCTCGATGCCGTCCTCGCGCAGGCTTTCGATGGAGAGTGCGCCGGTGCGCTTCGACAGCCCCTCGCCCGAAACGGTGGTCAGCAGATTGTGGTGGCCGAATTCCGGCGGCTCGGCACCCAGCGCCCGGAACAGCGCGATCTGCACGCCGGTGTTGGTGACGTGGTCGTCGCCGCGGATGACATGGCTGACGCCCATCTCGATATCGTCGACGACGGATGGCAGCGTATAGAGATAGGTGCCGTCCTCGCGCACCAGCACCGGGTCCGACAGCGAGGCGAGATCGACGGTTTCCTGCCCGCGCACTAGGTCGTTCCAATGGATTTCGGTGCGCTCCGGCTGCTGCGGATCGCCGGTGAAATTGGGCAGCAGGAAGCGCCAGTGCGGCCGGCGGCCATCGGCCTGATATTCGGCGATCTGTTCCGACGTCAGCGTCAGCGCCTCGCGGCCATAGACCGGCGGCAAGCCGCGCGTACGGCGCACCTTGCGCCTGAGGTCGAGCTCCTCCGGTGTTTCATAGCAGGCATAGAGAACGCCCGCCGCCTTCAGCCGCTCGACCGCCGCGTCATAGATCTCGAAGCGACGCGACTGGTATTCGGTGGTGTCGGGAAAGATGCCAAGCCAATGCAGGTCGTAAAGGATGGCGTCGGAAAATTCCTGCTTCGAGCGCGCGACATCGGTGTCGTCGAAGCGCTGGATGAAGCGCCCCTTATGGTTCATGGCGAACAGCCAGTTGAACAGGGCGGTGCGCGCATTGCCGATATGGATGCGGCCTGTCGGTGAAGGGGCGAAACGAACGGTAACTGTCATGAGCGGGGCGTACCGGATGCTTTTGTGATTGACAAGACGCGCCCCCGTGCCGTGCCGCAGACATAGAACATGGCGCAAGCAATGAAAAGACTTGGCGGACGCGGCTCCGCCCGCGATCACATGTCCCGCGCCGCCCGCCCGTCAAGCCGCCGGCGCCTGATGGGATGGCCTCCGGGCCAGAGCCGGAGGCCATCCCCGATCAGGTGACAAGTCCCTTGGTCAATTCGAGCGCCTGGCGCTCGAACAGGCGGCGGTAGATGCCGCCCGGCAGCCGGATCAGCGCGTCATGCGAGCCTTCCTCGGCGATCTTGCCGCGATCGAAGACCAACAGCCTGTCGAGCGCCCGCACCGTCGAAAGCCGGTGCGCGATGACCAGCGTGGTGCGGCCGACCATCAGCCGCTCCATCGCCTGCTGGATCAGCACCTCCGATTCTGAATCGAGGCTCGACGTCGCCTCGTCCAGGATCAGGATGCGCGCATCGGCGAGGAACGCGCGCGCGATCGCCACGCGCTGGCGCTCGCCGCCCGACAGCTTCACGCCGCGCTCGCCGACGAGCGTGCCGTAGCCCTTCGGCAGGTTGGCGATGAAGTCGTGCGCGCTCGCCAGCTTCGCGGCGTGCTCGATCTCGGCCTGCGTGGCGCCAGGCCGGGCATAGGCGATGTTTTCGGCCAGCGAGCGGTGGAACAGGATCGGCTCCTGCTGCACGATGGCGATCTGCGCGCGCAGCGACGCCTGCGTCACCTCCGAAATGTCCTGGCCGTCGATCAGGATCCGGCCGGCGTTCACGTCATAGAGCCTCTGGATCAGCTTGACGAAAGTCGTCTTGCCCGACCCGGAATGGCCGACCAGCCCGACCCGCTCGCCCGGCGCGATATCGACCGAGAAATCGCGATAGAGCGGCGAACGGTGACTGCCATAATGGAAGGTGACGTCGTCGAAGGCGATGCCCCCTTGCGTGATGCGGATCGGTCCGGCGCCGGGCCGATCCTCGATGCCGAGCGGTTCGGACTGGAAATCGACCAGTTCCTCCATGTCGTTGATCGAGCGCTGCAGGTTGCGGATATGCGTTCCGATATCCCTGAGATAGCCTTGCAGGACGAAGAAAGAAGTCAGCACGAAGGCGACGTCGCCGGCCGTTGCCTGCCCCCACGACCACAGCATCAGCGCCAGGCCGATGACCGCCGCTCTCATCACCAGCAGCAGCACCCCTTGCGTGGTACCGTTGATGGTGCCGCGCACCCAGGTGCGCCGCGTGCGGGCACGCCATTTGGCGACGACCTTCGCAAGCCGGTTCTCCTCGCGCTCCTCGGCGCCAAACCCCTTGACCACGGCGTTGCAGCTCACCGCGTCGGCCAGCGAGCCGCCAAGGCGCGTGTCCCAGGTGTTGGCGAGCCTGGCCGCCGGCGCGACATAACCAAGCGACAGCATCGCCGTGACAGCGATGAACAGCACCGAGCCGGCGGCGACAACCGCTCCCATCAGCGGCCAGAACCAGCCCAGCAGCAGCGTCGAGCCGACGAGCATGACGATCGACGGCAGCAGCGCGATCAGGATCGTGTCGTTGAGCAGGTCCAACGCCCACATGCCGCGCGTCACCTTGCGCACGGTCGATCCGGCGAAGCTGTTGGCGTGCCAGTCGGTGGAAAAGCGCTGGACACGGTGGAAGGCGGCGGCGGCGATGTCGGCCATCATCTTCAGCGTCAGTTCGACGATCCCCATGAAGGCCAAATTGCGCAGGACGACACCCGCCAGCGCCAACGCCATCAGCATGGAAAACGCGGTCATCGCGGCATTCCAGGCGATCTCGTCGGCGCCGGCGCTGCTGGCGACGGCATCGACCAGCCGGCCGGAATAGAGCGGCGTCAGCACATCGGCCAGCGTCGACAGCAGGAAACCAGCCATGATCAGCGAAAGCCGCCAGGGCTGGCGCCGCCAATGGGTGAAAGTAAAGCCAAGAACGCTGCGAAAGGCGCTCGCGCGCAAATCGATTCGAAAACGAGCCATGATGTCATTCGGGCGCAAAAAGCCCGATCCCGGTAAGGTCGAAAATTGAAAAAACCGCGCAAGGGGCTCAATGCCCGGGAATGCGGAGGTTCGGTTATGAATGGCCGCTTGCCCGAAGGCGGCGACCGGCATCGGCAAAGGCCTGTTCTCGATCCGGCTCCGTTCCGAGGGTGAAAACCCTGCGGCGCGCCGGTCGGGACCTAGGCTTCGCGGCCTCGCATAACGATGTCAAATCCTGGCATTCGGTCCTCCCTAAAGGGAATCGCGGAGAGGTCCTTATAGAGATGCCGCATCGCATCGCCAAGGCTGGCGGTCACCAAAAACGGCATCTGGTCCAAGCACTGGGATAAATTTGCAACAACGGCAATGGCGCTTGGTCAGCGGATCGGCTTACGATCGAGGCGCATGTACCGGCCATCGGTCGATGCCTTGAATCCCAGTCTTTCATAAACCCCATGCGCGTCGCTGGTCGACAGGCTCCAGTGCGAAACGCTACCGAGCTCGGGATGGTCGATCAGCGCCCGTACCAGCCGCGAGCCGATGCCCTGCCCGCGATGCTGCGGCCAGACGATGATATCGGCCAGATAGGCGAACACCGTGCGGTCGGTGATCGCCCGGCCGAAGCCGACCTGTTTGCCTTCGACATAAGCGCCGACGCAGAGCGAATTCGCGAAGGCGCGGCGGTGGGTCTCGTCACTGCGCCCGCCGCCCCAATAGCTTGCCATCAACAGGTCGGATGTCGCCCTGAAGTCGATCCGTGACAGGTCGAAGCTGATTTCACACTCGGGCATCGCTACCCCTCGCCTGCGGCATGACGCGAATTTTCGGTCGGTACGGTGTCTAGCCGCGATCCCTGAACCGGTTGGTGATGGGATAGCGACGGTCGCGGCCGAAATTCTTCCTGGTGATCTTCACGCCGGGCGCCGCCTGCCGGCGCTTGTATTCGGCGACGTAGAGCAGGTGCTCGATGCGCGTCACCGTCGCCCGGTCATGGCCGCGCGCGACGATGTCGTCGACGCCCATCTCGTTCTCGACCAGGCATTCGAGGATGTCGTCCAGCACCGGATAGGGCGGCAGCGAATCCTGATCGGTCTGGTTCTCGCGCAGTTCCGCCGACGGCGCCTTGTCGATGATGTTCTTCGGGATCACCTCGCCCGACGGTCCGAGCGCGCCCGGCGGCACGTGGCTGTTGCGCCAGCGCGACAGTGCATAGACCTGCATCTTGTACAGGTCCTTGATCGGATTGAAGCCCCCATTCATGTCGCCATAGAGCGTTGCATAGCCGACCGACATCTCGCTCTTGTTGCCTGTCGTAACCACCATCGAGCCGAATTTGTTGGAAATCGCCATCAGGATGGTGCCGCGCGCGCGGCTCTGCAAGTTCTCCTCGGTGATGCCTTCCTTGGTGCCTTCGAAAAGCTGCGTCAGCGCATGAAGGAAACCTTCGACCGGCTCGAAGATCGGCACGATGTCATAGCGGCAGCCGAGTGCGCGGGCACAGTCCTCGGCATCCCTAAGCGAATCCTTCGACGTATAGCGGTAAGGCATCATCACCGCGCGCAGCCGCTCCTCGCCCAGCGCATCGACGGCAAGGGCCGCGCAGATGGCCGAATCGATGCCGCCCGACAGGCCGAGCACGACGTTCTTGAAACCGTTCTTGTTGACGTAGTCGCGCAAGCCCAGCATGCAGGCGCGATAGTCGGCCTCCTCCCGTTCGGGGATCTTCGACATCGGTCCTTCCGAACAGACCCAGTTTTCGCCCTGTCTCCTCCAGGTGGTGATGTCGACCGCCTCCTCGAACTGGCTCATCTGGAAAGCAAGCCGCTTGTCGGCACCTATGGCAAACGACGCGCCGTCGAAGATCAGCTCGTCCTGGCCGCCGAGCTGGTTTGCATAGATCATCGGCAGCCCGCATTCGATGACCTGGCGGATGACGACCTGGTGGCGCACATCGATCTTGGCGCGGTAATAGGGCGAGCCGTTCGGCACCAGCAGGATTTCCGCGCCGCTCTCGGCCAGCGTCTCGCAGACGCCGATGTCGCCCCAGATGTCCTCGCAGATCGGGATTCCCAGACGCACGCCGCGGAAATTGACGGGCCCCTGGATCTCCGGTCCGGCCTGGAAGACGCGCTTCTCGTCGAACTCGCCATAATTCGGCAGATCGAGCTTATAGCGCTCGGCGATGATCTTGCCGCCATCGGCGAAGACGATCGAGTTGTGGGTGCCGGTTTTGCGCTTCAGCGGCGTGCCGATGATGACGCCGGGACCGCCATCGGCGGTGTCGGCGGCAATCTCCTGCGCGGCCCGCTCGCAGGCCTTCAGGAAGGCGGGCTTCAGCACCAGATCCTCAGGCGGATAGCCGGCGAGGAAAAGCTCGGTGTAGAGCACGAGATCGGCGCCTTGACGCGCGGCATCCGCCCTCGCCTCGCGGGCCTTGGCGAGATTGCCGGCGACGTCGCCGACTGTCGGATTGAGCTGGGCAACGGCGATGCGCAGTATGTCGGGCTTCTTGGTCATGCTGCTGACTTAGCGCGGCAAAATTCGCCCCGCAATGGCGTTTGCTTGGGCCAATTTCGACATCAGTCGTTGCCCATATAGTCGCGCAGCGCCTGCGGCGAATGGTTCTCCCCGATCGACATCGCCAGGATGCGCGAAATGTGCCGGCGCGGCAGGCCGGTATCCGCAACCCAACGGTTGACCTGGGCCTGGATCTTGTCGAGATCCTTCTTCGACGTCGGGCTTTCGGCGATATCAAGCCCGGCATCGCGAAGGGCGGCCGCCATGTCGGCCGAAATGACGAAGGCGTCCCAACCCAGCCAGCGCAGGAAATACTGGCCGGTATTGCCGCCGAGCCGGCTCCCATGCTTGCCGAGATAGGCCATCAGCCCGACCTGGTCGTCGGCGGGCCACTCGGCGAGGAATGTGCCGAAGCCGCCATGCTCTTTTGACACGCGCTCGACGAAGGCAGCGTTGTCGCGAACGGATTTGATCTTCTGCGGATTGCGCACGATGCGCTGGTCGGATGCCAGTTCATGCCAGAAATCGTCAGGCTGGAACAGCAACCGCTTCGGCTCGAAGCGCAGGAACGCCTCTTCGAATCCGGGCCATTTCTGCTCGATGACGCGCCAGACGAAACCGGCGGCGAAGACGCGCTCGGCCATCGTCGACAGGATACGGTCATCGCCGATGTCGGCCACGGCGGCGTTGTCGGGAATCGGCCCGAGCAGCGAGACCAGTTCCTCCTCGCCGCCCTTGCGCTTTGCGGCGCGAGCGCGAATTTTCTTGAAGTCGACCATAAGTCCCTCCGGTTCCCTCAATCTAGCACTTCCCGCGCGGGCCGGCAGCCTCTACCTCTATCGCCAGCCAAGCCCTTGGAGACGGCCATGAACAAGACGATCGACGATCTGGCGAACCGCTGGCTGAGACGAAAGCCGGACGGTCTCAGTGCCCTGGAGAACCGGGTGCTGCAGTCGACGCTCGAGCGCACAACGATCTCCAGGGACACCAACAAGGCCGTCGCCTTCCACCAGACCTTTGGCGACCGCCTTGCCGATAGCATCGCCCGCATTGGCGGTTCCTGGTCGTTCATCCTTGGCTTCATTGCCTTCCTGATCGTCTGGACATCAGCCAATGCCTGGCTTCTGGCGCGCGACGCCTTCGATCCCTACCCGTTCATCTTCCTCAATCTCGTCCTGTCCATGGTCGCGGCGCTGCAGGCGCCGGTGATCATGATGGCGCAGAACCGCCAGACCGAGCGCGACCGCATCGATGCCGCCCACGACTACGAGGTCAATCTGAAGGCCGAGATCGAGATCATGGCGCTGCATGAAAAGCTGGACGAAATGCACCACGGCCAGATCATCGGCATGCGCGACGAGATCGTGCGGTTGGCCGAACTGGTCAAGCGGATCGACGAGAGGCTGTCGCAGCAATCGCCGTCATGAGCGACGCGATCCATCATTTCATCGAACAATACGGGCTGATCGCCGTTTTTCTGGGCTGTGTCGCCGAGGGCGAGAGTGCCGCCATACTCGGCGGCTTCTTCGCCCATCAGCATATCTTCGTCCTCTGGCAGACCGTCGTCGTGGCAGCGCTTGGGGCCTTCGCCGGCGACACCTGCTTCTTCATCCTGGGGAGAAGTTTCGCGGACCATCGCTATGTCGTCGGGTTGCGCAAGCGGCCCGGCTTCCGCCGCGCCTATCGTCTGCTCAACACCCATCCCAACATCTTCGTGCTGTCGAACCGCTACGTCTATGGCATGCGCCTGGTCGGTGGCATCGCGGCCGGCCTGTCGAACATCGCAGCACCCCGCTTCATCGTCTTGAACGCCATTTCCTCGGCGGTCTGGGCGGTGCTGTTCAGCACCATCGGCTATGTCTTCGGGTTGGGCGCCGAGCATTTCATCGGCCAGGCGCTGCTTCGCCATGAGCGGATATTGGTGGGCCTGGCTATCGGCCTGGCCGTGGCCGTACTCGCCTGGCTCATCGCCCGCCATTTCGCCCGAAAGGAACGCGCCAGGGAAAACTGACCGCCGGCCGGCGGTCGAAAGCTCAGATCGGCAGCCCGACGATACGCTCGATGATCGCGATGCCCCAGACGCCGGCAACGATCGCCACGGAGATCAGTACCGCCAGCGAACCGCAGTCCTTGGCCAGCTGGATGTCGACATTGAATTCGCGGCTAAAGGCATCGCAGGCCGCTTCGATGCCGGTGTTCAGCACCTCGACCATGATCAGGAGCAGCACCGCGCCGATCAGCAGCGCGTAGCCGCGCCACGACACCGAAACGAACCAGCCGATCGGAAGGGCAAGGGCGAGCAGCGCCAGCTCCTGCTGGAAAGCTTTTTCAGTTGCGGTCAGCTTGCGGAACGCCCGCAGCGAGTTGAAATAAGCGTCGATCAGCCGCTGCATGCCAAACCCCTTTGCGAATCACCGGCACGGGATAAAGCAATGGCCCGATCAATGGAATAAGCTGGCTCGCCCAAAATTCATTCGTCGGCGACCTTCACCGATGGGGTCGACTTCTCGAATTGAGGCAGCGCGTCGTCGATCGAATAATAATCGCCCTTGTCACCCACGAAAATGTGGCATTGGCCCTCGAGGCCTGTCGGTTCATCGAACGATCCCGCCAGAACCGAAACATAGGCGTTGTCCCGCGGTTTCCAGAAAAGCAGCGATCCGCATGTCTTGCAAAAACCGCGCCCGGCGAAGGCGGACGCCTCATACCAGGTGATGTTGTCGGCGCCGTCGATATCGATATTGGCGTCCGGGACATTGGTTGCGGCATAGAAATGTCCACTCTGCTTGCGACATTGCGAGCAATGGCAATAGATGACGCCGCGCAACGGCCCTCGCGTCCTGAAGCGAACCGCTCCGCAGAGACACGATCCCGTATGATTTTCACTCATCGCACCATCCCAAAAGAAATCGCTGCTGACAGGATCCCAGCTTTTCGATGGCTGCGCGCAAGAAAATGCGACATGCATTTGGCGCGCTCGGGAATTGTTTGTTCACAGATGAAGGCGTGTTAAGCCGGAATCAGCGAAAGACAGGCCGGATTCAGCGGATTAAGGAAACTTTAGCGCTGCTGCATCTATGATCCTCGCAAGCGAAAGTCGTGAGTGGGGACGCGCCTTCTTCGCAAGATGGACTGGAATGGCCAGCGTTCCCCAGGTCGGCGACATTGGATGCCTGCGAATGCCGCAGCGTGTTCCCGGGGAAGAGTGAACAGAACATGCAGCCGGCAGCCGCCCAGAGCGAACGAAGCACCGATATTGCGAGCACTGTCCTCGCCACAATGCGCCAGCTCGGCGTGCTCGGCCTGCCACGCAACTACGAGATCTTCTACGAGGCCTTGAGCGGATCCAATCGCGAGCTCAGCCTTGCCGTCGTGTCGCTGAGCGGCCGACCGACACAGGACGACATCGACCAGATCGGACGCGCCTTCTTTGCCCAGAACCATGGCTCCGGCATCGTCGAGCATGCCAGGGAAGTCATCGCCAACGAACTCGAGGACATCGCTTCGCTGCTGAGGAGCGAGCGCAGCCACATCGAGAAATACGGCAGGATCCTCAACGAAACGTCGAGCGGACTCGGCAGAAACAGCCTGCTGTCGCCGGATGTTCTGCAAAAGATCGTCAACGCCATGGCGGTCGCCACCAATTCGACGATCGATCATGGCCGGCAAGTTGCCTCGACGCTCAGCGACAAGACCGCGGAACTGGAAAGCGTCAAGTCGAAGCTCGAGGAATACAAGCGCCTAGCCGACACCGACCCCCTGACGCAAATCTGGAACCGTCGCGCCTTCGACAAGGAAATCACCAGGATCTACAATAGCAACAAAGGCATCCTGTTCAATGCATTGATCCTCGCCGACATCGATCGGTTCAAGGACATCAACGACAGGTACGGCCATCCCGTCGGCGACAAGATCCTCCAGATCATCGCCGATATATTCCAGACCAGCATTCGCGCCGACATGTTCGTCGCCCGCACCGGCGGCGAGGAATTCGCGCTGATCGTCGAGGGCGCAAGCGAGGACGCCACCTACGAAATCGCCGAACGCATTCGCGCGCTGATCGAGCAGTCGCCTTTCACCAGCAGCCAGACCGGCATGAATTACGGCACCGTCACCGTCTCGATGGGCATCTGCATGGCATCCGAAGCCGAGGGCCCTGAAGACCTCTACAGCAAGGCAGACCGGGCGCTTTACCGCTCAAAGGTCAGCGGACGTAACCGCGTGACCAGGCATTCGACGATGGCGGGCCGCGCCGGCAAGAGCTGGCTGCTCTACAAGCAAGACTGATTTTTCGGCAGGAAGCGCTTTTCCTGTGAACTGCTTTGGACGGGGGTCAGCCGTTGGCGACCTGCTTGTGTTGCACCGGATGGCTTTTCTTGAGCAGGTCCGACACCAGGAACGCCAGTTCGATGGCCTGGTCGGCATTGAGGCGCGGGTCGCAATGGGTGTGATAGCGGTCCTGCAATTCCTCGGCGGTGATGGCGCGGGCACCGCCAGTGCATTCAGTCACGTTCTTGCCGGTCATCTCGACATGGATGCCGCCCGGATGCGTGCCTTCGGCGCGGTGCACCTCGAAGAACGTCTGCACCTCCTTCAGGATGCGGTCGAACGGCCGCGTCTTGTAGCCGGCCGCCTCGATCGTGTTGCCATGCATCGGGTCTGACGACCAGACGACGCTACGGCCTTCCTTCTGCACCGCCCGCACCAGCTTCGGCAGATGCTCGGCGACCTTGTCGGAACCGAAGCGCGCGATCAGCGTCAGCCTGCCTGGCTCGTTCTCGGGGTTGAGCAGGTCGATCAGTTCCAGCAAGCCGTCCGGCGTCAGCGACGGGCCGCATTTCAGGCCGAGCGGGTTCTTGATGCCGCGGCAATATTCGACATGCGCATGGTCGGGCTGGCGGGTGCGGTCACCGATCCAGATCATGTGGCCAGACGTCGCGTACCAGTCGCCGGAGGTCGAATCGACACGCGTCAGCGCTTCCTCATAGCCGAGCAGCAGCGCCTCGTGGCTGGTATAGAAATCAGTCTCGCGCAGCGCGAAATTGGTTTCGGAGGTGATGCCGACCGCGCGCATGAAATCCATCGTCTCGGTGATGCGGTTGGCAAGCGACTCGTATTTTTCGGCCTGCGGGCTGTCGGAGACGAAGCCGAGCATCCAGCGATGCACATTCTCCAGGCTGGCGTAGCCGCCCTGCGCGAAGGCGCGCAAAAGATTGAGCGTTGCCGCCGACTGACGGTACGCCATTTCCTGGCGGGCAGGATCGGGAATGCGCGACTTGAGGTCGAATTCGATGCCATTGATGATGTCGCCGCGATAGCTCGGCAGCGTCACCTCGCCCTTGGTCTCGTTGTCGGACGAGCGTGGCTTGGCGAACTGGCCCGCAACGCGGCCGATCTTCACCACCGGCTGCGCACCGGCGAAGGTCAGCACCACCGACATTTGCAGGAAGACGCGGAAGAAGTCGCGGATGTTGTCCGCGCCATGTTCGGCAAAGCTCTCGGCGCAGTCGCCGCCCTGGAGCAGGAACGCCTCGCCGGCAGCGACGCTGGCCAGTTGCTTCTTCAGCTTGCGCGCCTCGCCGGCAAAAACCAGCGGCGGAAAGGTGGCGAGCTGGGCCTCCGTGTTCTTCAGCGCGGCAAGGTCCGGATAAGCAGGGACCTGCTTGATCGGCTTTGCCCTCCACGAATTCGGCGACCATTTCGTCATCGCTGCACCCAACGCTTTTTCCGGCAAGCACCTCGCCCGCCATTTCCAGCCCCCATGTGGGGTGGCGGCTCCATACACGAAGCCGATTTCCTATTCTAGACCGGAATTTCAGCGCTGGCGAATGGGCCGGGCTGGCTACGCCGCCTTCTCTACCAGCCGCGCCAGTTGCGTCATGACGACAGCCGAGCCCGCCAAACGCTTTTCCGCCGTTGGCCAGTCGCGGGTGAAGACGACGCTTTGGTCCGGCCGGATCTTTGCCAGCGAGCCTTGCTCGCCGATAAATTTGACCAGTCCGACCGGGTTGGAAAACTCGCGCTTGCGGAAATGGATGACCACGCCCTTCGGCCCGGCATCGAGCTTCTCGACATTGGCCTTGCGGCAGAGGGCTTTGATGAAGACGATCTTGAGCAGATGCTTCACCTCCTCCGGCAGCGGGCCGAAACGGTCGATCAGCTCGGCGCCGAAAGCATCGATTTCCTCGGTGCTCTCGAGGTCGCCGAGGCGCCGATAGAGCGCCAGCCTGAGCTGCAGGTCCGGCACATAGCTCTCCGGGATCATCACCGCCGTGCCGACGGCGATCTGCGGCGACCAGCCGCCATCCAGCACCTCGCCGGAATCCTTCACCTCCGCGACCGCCTCCTCCAGCATCTGCTGGTAGAGCTCGAAGCCGACTTCCTTGATGTGGCCGGACTGCTCTTCGCCGAGCAGATTGCCTGCGCCTCTGATATCGAGATCGTGGCTGGCGAGCTGGAAGCCGGCGCCCAGCGTGTCGAGCGACTGCAGCACTTTCAGTCGACGTTCGGCGGTGTCGGTCAGCTTGCGGTTGGCCGGCAGTGTGAACAGTGCGTAGGCGCGCACCTTCGAGCGCCCGACACGGCCGCGCAACTGATAGAGCTGTGACAGGCCGAACATGTCGGCGCGATGGACGATCAGCGTGTTGGCGGTCGGGATGTCGAGGCCGGATTCGACGATGGTGGTCGACAAGAGAACGTCGTACTGGCCGTCGTAGAAGGCGTTCATGATGTCGTCGAGTTCGCCCGGCGGCATCTGGCCATGGGCCACCGCCACCTTCAGTTCCGGCACGGATTGGTTCAGGAAATCATGGATTTCCGCCAGATCGCTGATGCGCGGCACGACATAGAAGGAATGGCCGCCGCGATAACGCTCGCGCAACAACGTCTCGCGAATGACCAGCGGATCGAAGGGCGAGATGAAGGTGCGCACCGCCATGCGGTCGACCGGCGGCGTGGCGATCAGCGACAGTTCGCGCACGCCGGTCAATGCCAGTTGCAGCGTGCGCGGGATAGGCGTCGCCGACAGCGTCAGCACGTGGACGTCGGTCTTTAGGTCCTTCAGCCGTTCCTTGTGCTTGACGCCAAAATGCTGCTCTTCATCGATGATCAGTAGGCCGAGATTCTTGAACGAGATCGCGCTGCCGAGCAGCGCGTGGGTGCCGACCACGATATCCACCGTCCCTTCGGCAATGCCCTTCTTGGTCTCTGCCAGATCCTTTGCGCCGACCAGCCGCGATGCCTGGGCGACGCGGATCGGCAGGCCGGAAAAGCGCTGCGAGAAGGTCTTGAAATGCTGGCGGGACAACAGGGTTGTCGGCACGACGACCGCCACCTGGAACCCTTCCATCGCCGCGATGAAGGCGGCGCGCAGCGCCACCTCGGTCTTGCCGAAACCGACATCGCCGCAGATCAGCCGGTCCATCGGCTTGCCGGCCGCCAGATCGTCCCTGACGGAATCGATCGCCGTCTGCTGGTCATCGGTCTCCTCATAGGGGAAGCGCGCGGCGAACTCGCCATAGAGGCCTTCCGCCGGCACCAGCGGGGGTGCAGCGCGCATCTGCCGTTCGGCGGCGATGCGGATCAACTGCCCGGCCATGTCGAGCAGGCGTTTCTTCAGCCGCGCCTTGCGCGATTGCCAGGCGCCGCCGCCGAGTTTGTCGAGTGTCGCCTCGGCTGTGTCAGAACCGTAGCGCGACAGGAGCTCGATGTTTTCCACCGGCAGGAACAGCCGGTCGTCGCCGGCATAGTGGATTTCCAGGCAATCATGCGGCGCCCCGACGGCTTCGATTGTGCGCAGGCCGATGAAGCGGCCAATGCCGTGGTCGGCATGGACGACGATGTCGCCAGCCGACAGGGCCGAGGCTTCGGCAATGAAGTCGGACGCGCGCTTCTTGCGCTTGGAGCGCCGGATCAGCCGGTCGCCCAAAATGTCCTGTTCGGCGACGACGACCAGTCTTTCGGTCTCGAAACCGGATTCCAGCGGCAGCACGGCCAATGCCGCCTGCCCCGGCTCGAGTTTCTCCGCCTCCGCCAAGGTCGCCACCGGCGCAAGATTGCCCAGACGATGTTCGGCGAGAATTTGGCCGAGCCGGTCGAGCGAGCCCTCGGTCCAGCCGGCGACAATGACGCGGCGGCGTGCCGCGCGTTCGTCGGCGATGTGCTTCACCGCCACGTCGAAGACATTGACGTTGGGGTCGGCGCGCTCTTCCGCGAAGCTGCGGCCATGGCGCGAGCCGGCGTGGAAGACCTTTCTTGCTCCCGCATCCGGTGCGTCGAAGGCGGTGAAGTCGATCGCTTCGCGCGGTCCGAGAGAAGCGACGAGATTTTCCGGCGAGAGGTAAAGCAGGTCCGGCGCCACCGGCTTGTAGGGCACCGCGTCCTTCAGCGCACCTTCGGCCTGCTTTTTGCGCGCCTCGTAGTGATCGAGGATCAGCGTGTGGCGTTCGGCAAGCGCTTCATGCGCCAGATGGTCGAAAACGACAGGCGTGTCCGGCAGATAGTCGAACACGGTCTCCAACCGCTCGTAGAAGAACGGCAGCCAATGTTCCATGCCCGCGAAGCGCCGGCCTTCGCTGACCGCGGCGTAAAGCCCATCGTCACGCGACGGCGCGCCGAACGCTTCGATATAGGCGCGGCGGAAGCGGCTGATCGTCTCCGGCGTCAGCGCCACCTCGCTCATCGCCTGGAGCGCCATGGACTTGCGCTGCCCGGTGGTGCGCTGCGTGGCCACGTCGAAGACGCGGATCGATTCCAGCGTATCGCCGAAAAAATCCAGCCTCAGCGCCTCGGCCCAGCCGGGTGCGAAAAGGTCGAGGATGCCGCCGCGCACGGCGAACTCGCCGATGCCGCGCACCGTCGGCACCCGCTCGAAGCCCGATGTCTCCAGCCGCGACACCAGCGCGTTCATATCGACCTGGTTGCCAGGTTTGGCGTGGAAGGTCTGCGCCTCGATGAGATCCGCGGGCGGAATGCGCTGGAGCAGCGCATTGGCGGTGGTGAGAATGACGGCGCGATGCGGCTTCCTCGCCAGCGCGATCATGGCGGCGAGCGCGTCGAGCCGCCGGGCGGCCGCATCCGAGCCGGGCGAGACGCGGTCATAGGGCAGGCAGTCCCAGGCGGGCAGTTCCAGCACGGGCAGGCCGGGAGCGGCAAAGGCCAGCGCCTCTGTGATTGCCGGCAGGCGCTGCCCGTCGCGCGCCACGAACAGCACCGGCTTGTCGGGCGCGATCTCGCGCGCCGCCTGCACCAGCGCGAAGGCTTCATAGCCGTCGGCGACGCCGTCGACGATGAACTGGCCGGCACGGCCTTTCGGCAAGCCGATGGTGGGAATGAGGCTCATGGAAGCGTTCTTCAAAAGGTCATTGTCCGGCGTGAAGCCATGATTTTTTGCAGGACCGCACAATCAATTTCGGCGGGAACAGGACGTTCGCCGGTGATCAAGGGCAGGAACTCGGTGTCGGGAATATCGAGGAGCTTTTCATATTGGTCGATTTCGTCGCCGGTCAAGGCGCCGATCTCGGCATCGGCGAAGGTGCCGAGGATAAGGTCCATCTCACGCATGCCGCGGTGCCAGGAGCGAAACAAGAGCTTGCGGCGGCGGGCGTCGAGCCCCTCGCTTGATCGTTTCGTTCCCGTCATTGTGCCGCATCCTCGCTTGCTGCGGCGCATATAGCGTGGATAGAAGGGGCTGTCAGCCTTGCGCTGCAGCCGTCGCGACATAAGCTGACATCATGCGTCCTTCCATCCTTGACCCGCTTTTCGTCCCGATCACGTCGCTCGCCGGTGTCGGGCCGAAGGTCGGCGCGCTGATCGAAAAAGTCGTCGCGGCCGATCTCGGCGACCGAGCGGCGCGCGCCGGCGATCTTCTGTTCGTGCTGCCGCATACCGTCATCGACCGCCGCAACCGGCCGGGCATTGCCGGCTCGGCCGAAGGCGCCATCGTCACGCTCGACCTGCGCATCGACCGCCACCAGCCGCCGCCGCGCGGCAACAGGTCGGTGCCTTACCGGGTCTACGCCCATGACGATACCGGCGAAGTGGCGCTGACCTTCTTCCACGCCCATGCTGCCTATCTGGAAAAATCGATGCCTGTGGGCGAGCATGTCGTGGTCTCCGGACGCATGGAATGGTTCAACGGGCGCCCGACCATGGTCCACCCGGATCATATCGCCTTGGCCGGCGACGCCGAAAACCTGCCGCTGGTCGAGCCGGTCTATCCGCTCACGGCGGGGCTGTCCGCCAAGGTGCTGCGCCGCGCCATCGGCCAGGCGCTCGGCCGTCTGCCGGAACTGCCTGAGTGGCAGGATGGTGCTTTCATGCGCCGCCAGAGTTTCCCGTCTTTCGGTGACGCGCTGGCCCGCATCCATCATCCCGCGGACCCGATCGATGTCGCCATCGAAGGCGCCGCATGGCGGCGCCTCGCCTATGACGAGTTGCTGGCGGGCCAGGTGTCGCTCGCCCTGGTCCGGTCGAGGGTCCGCAGGCTGTCCGGCCGGCCGCTCACCGGCGACAGCCGGATCGTCGACAAGCTGCGCGCGGCCCTGCCCTACACATTGACCGCGTCCCAGGAATTCGCGCTCGCCGAAATCAATGCAGACCTCGCCGACCCCGAGCGCATGCTGCGCCTCCTGCAAGGCGACGTCGGCTCCGGCAAGACGGTCGTTGCGCTCCTGGCCATGGCGCGTGCCGTCGAGGCTGGCGGCCAGGCTGCCCTAATGGCGCCGACAGAGATCCTGGCGCGCCAGCACGTGGCGACGATCGCCCCTTTGGCGGAACGGGCAGGCATGCGCACGGCCATCCTCACCGGTCGCGAAAAGGGCCGCGAACGCACCGAAACGCTGGCGGGACTGGCCAGCGGCGAGATCGACATCGTCATCGGCACCCACGCGCTGTTCCAGGAAACGGTGGCGTTCCACGACCTCGTCCTTGCCGTCGTGGACGAGCAGCATCGCTTCGGCGTTCACCAGCGGCTTGCCATCACCGCCAAGGGCGACGCGCCAGACATGCTGGTGATGACAGCAACCCCCATTCCGCGCACGCTGGTGCTGACCGCCTTCGGCGACATGGACGTCTCCAAGCTGACGGAAAAGCCGGCCGGCCGGCAGCCGATCCGCACCGTCACGCTGCCGCTTGAGCGGCTGGACGAACTCGTCGATCGCATGGTGGAAGCGGTGGCCGGCGGCCAGAAAATCTACTGGATATGCCCGCTTGTGGAAGAATCCGAAGAGATAAAGCTGATGTCGGCCGAGGACCGCTTTGCTTCCCTGAAGCCGCTGTTCGGCGACCGGATCGGCCTCGTCCACGGCCGCATGAAGGGCGCCGAGAAGGACGAAGCGATGCGCGCCTTCAAGCAGGGCGAGACACGTATCCTGATTGCCACAACCGTCATCGAGGTCGGCGTCGACGTGCCGGACGCGACCATCATGGTCATCGAACACGCCGAACGTTTCGGCCTCGCCCAGCTGCACCAGTTGCGCGGCCGCGTCGGGCGCGGCGACAAGCCTTCGTCCTGCGTGTTGCTCTACAAGGATCCGCTAGGCGAAACGGCCAAGCGGCGCCTGTCGGTGATGCGCGAGACCGAGGATGGTTTCGTGATCGCCGAGGAGGACCTGAAGCTGCGCGGCGAAGGCGAATTGCTTGGCACCCGTCAGTCCGGCACGCCGGGCTTCCAGGTCGCGCGCATCGAGGCGCATGCGGACCTGCTCGAAGCGGCCCGCGATGACGCAAGACTGATCCTGTCGCGTGATCCGGACCTGCAGACCGAGCGCGGCGAAGCGCTGCGCCTGCTGCTCTACTTGTTCGGCCGCGACGAGGCGGTGCGGCTCCTGCGGGCGGGATAAGGCCCGAGCGGCGGATTGGCCAGGGTGCCCGTGATCGGCTCGCCATTCAGCATCACCAGCTTCGTTTTCACCTCCGGCGCCACCAGCCCGGCCGAGACGATCAGCTTGGCGCCATCCTCGATCGTCATGTCGAGCAGCACGATATCCGACTTTGGCACATACATCAGGAAGCCCGTCGTCGGATTGGGCGTACAAGGCATGAAGACAGCGGTCAGCGGATCGCCTTCCTGGTCAAGCTTCTGGTTGATCTCGGTTTCCTTCTCGCTGGCCACGAACACCAGCGACCACACCCCCTTGCGCGGATATTCGACCAAGCCGACCTGGCGGAACATGTCACCTTTGTTCGACAGCACGGTTTCGAAAATCTGCTTCAGCGAGCGATAGATGCCCCGCACCAGCGGCATTCGGCCAAGCAGGCGCTCGCCGAAATTGACGATGGCGCGGCCGACGATATTGGCGGTCATGAACCCGATCAGCGTGATCAGGACAAGCGCCACGATCAGCCCAAATCCCGGAACCGGGAACGGCAGGTAGGTATCGGGACTGTAGCGCGCCGGAATATAGGGTTTGACCCAGGAATCCACCCAACCGATGAAGGACCACGCGATATAAGCGGTGATCGCCAGCGGCGCGCAGACGACGAAGCCTGTGAGGAAATAGTTCCTCAGCCGGGTCATGCCGGAGGTCTTGAGAGCATCTGACATGGGTTCACCGGGGCGCGAGTTGCAGCGCAAACATTAGTGAACCGGAAGGCGCTTTGGAACTGCGAAGTTTTTAAAGCACCTGTTTAAAAAACGCCTACTCCACCGTCACCGATTTCGCCAGATTGCGCGGCTGGTCGACATCGGTGCCCATGAAAACGGCGGCGAAATAGGCCAGCATCTGGATCGGCAGCGCGTAGATGATCGGCGAGATGATTTCCGGCACGTCCGGAAGGATGATCGTCTCCATCGTCTTCACGCTCGCCTGCGCGGCGCCCTTGGCGTCGGTGATCAGGATGATCTTGCCGCCGCGCGCCGCCACCTCCTGCATGTTGGACACAGTCTTCTCGAAGATGCGGTCATGCGGCGCGATGACGATGACCGGCATGTTCTCGTCGATAAGCGCGATCGGCCCGTGCTTCAACTCGCCCGCGGCATAGCCTTCGGCGTGGATGTAGGAGATCTCCTTGAGCTTCAGCGCGCCTTCCATGGCGAGCGGGAAATTGGTGTCGCGTCCGAGATAGAGCACGTCCTTGTAGCGCGACAGTTCCCGCGCGATCCGTTCGATCTGCTCTTCGAGCTTGAGCACCTGGTTGGCATAGCGCGGCGCCTCGGAAAGCGCCCGCACCAGCGACTTTTCCTCGTCCCGCGAAATCGTGCCGCGCGCCACGCCTGCCCGGACGGCGAGCGAAGCCAGCACCGACAACTGGCAGGTGAAGGCCTTGGTCGAGGCGACACCGATCTCCGGCCCGGCCAGCGTCGGCAAGATGACGTCGGATTCGCGCGCCATGGTCGATTCCCGCACGTTGACGACGGCGCCGATCTTCATGCCGGCCTTGCGGCAATAGCGCAGCGAGGCCAGCGTGTCGGCGGTCTCGCCCGATTGCGAGATGAAGAAGGCGGCGTCGTTCTTCGACAGCGGCATTTCGCGGTAGCGAAATTCAGAGGCGACATCGATGTCGACCGGGAGCCGAGCGTAGCGCTCGAACCAGTATTTGCTGATCAGCCCGGCGAGATAGGCGGTACCGCAGGCCGAAATCGCCAGCCGGTTAATCGTAGCAAAGTCGAACGGCAGGTCGAGCGGCTTGGAGACGCCGGAAACAAAATCGACATAATGCGCCAGCGTGTGCGAGATCACCTCCGGCTGCTCATGGATTTCCTTCTCCATGAAGTGGCGGCGATTGCCCTTGTCGACCATGAAGCTGGTCGAGAGCGACTGCTGGCGCTTGCGGTCGACCTTTTCGCCGTCAATGTCGAAGATGGCGACACCGCTGCGGCGCACCACCGCCCAGTCGCCGTCTTCCAGATAGGTGATCGAATTGGTGAACGGGGCAAGCGCGATGGCGTCGGAGCCCAGGAACATCTCGCCGTCGCCATGGCCGACCGCCAGCGGTGGGCCGTTGCGAGCGCCAACGATGAGGTCCTCGTCGCCCGTGAACATGATCGCCAGCGCAAAGGCGCCTTCCAGCCGCTTGAGCGCCTTGTGCGCGGCATCGACCGGCTTCAAGCCTTTCGCGACTTCCCGCGCCACCAGATGCGCGACGACCTCGGTGTCGGTCTGCGACGAGAAGGAATAGCCGTCGCGGATCAGTTCGTCGCGCAGCTCGGCGAAATTCTCGATGATGCCGTTGTGGACGATGGCGACGCCATTGGAGAAATGCGGGTGCGCGTTGGTCTCGTTCGGCACGCCATGCGTGGCCCAGCGGGTGTGACCGATGCCGATCGTGCCGTCGAGCGGCTCGTCCTTCAGCCGGCGTTCGAGATTGACCAGCTTGCCTTCGGCGCGGCGGCGGCCAAGCGCCCCCTTCTCTATGGTGGCGACGCCGGCCGAATCGTAGCCTCGATATTCAAGCCGCTTCAGCGCATCGACGATGAGCGGCGCAACCTGCGAATGGCCGACAATTCCAACGATACCGCACATGCAGACAGTCCCCAATCCCCGGCAGAACCCGGCGCTATCTACGGATTGCCGGGCTCTCGCGAAAGTTACTTTGCGTTTCGTTCCGTGTAATGGGAACAGTCTCGTACGCATGCATCATGACACAGCGCACTTGCAATCCAGTTACTGCAATCGTTCAGTTTTTGAAGACCGGTTTTACCTCTTTTTGGCAACCGCGGCCGACGCGAAGCGCTCGCGCAATTCCTTGCCTTTGCCGGGGATCGTCTTCTGGCGGGCACGCCCGAAGGCCAGCGCATCGTCGGGCACGCTTTCGGTGATGACGCTGCCCGAGGCGATATAGCCGCCCTTGCCAATGGTGACCGGCGCGACAAGCGAGGAATTCGATCCGACAAAGGCGCCCTCGCCGATATCGGTGAAGTGCTTCAGATAGCCGTCATAATTGCAGGTGATCGTGCCGGCGCCGATGTTGGCCCCGGCGCCCACCCGCGCGTCGCCGATATAGGTCAAATGGTTGACCTTGGCGCCCTCCTCGATGACGGCCTGCTTGACCTCGCAGAAATTGCCGACCTTGGCTTTCTGTTTGAGATCGGCGCCCGGCCGCAGCCGCGCGAAGGGGCCGACATCGCAATGAGCGGCGACGATGGCGCCTTCGATATGGCTGAAGGCGTGAATCCTGGCGCCGCCTGCAATCTTCACACCGGGCCCGAACCAGACGTTCGGCTCGACAATAGTATCGGCGCCGATCTCGGTGTCGTGCGAGAAATACACCGTTTCTGGTGCGATCAGCGTCACGCCCGAAAGCATCGCTTCCTGCCGGCGGCGTGCCTGCCAGATGCCTTCGGCCTGCGCCAGCTCGGCGCGGTTGTTGATGCCGAGCGCATTCTCGAAGCTGGCTTCGGTGGCGACGACATCGAGGCCCTGGTTGCTGGCAAGCTCGACGATATCGGTGAGATAGTATTCGCCCTTGGCGTTCTTGTTGCCGACGGCATCGAGCAGTTTCAGCGCCTGGCTGCCGGCAATCGCCATCAGCCCGCCATTGCAGAAGGTGATCTTCTTCTCCTCGTCGGAGCAGTCCTTTTCCTCGCGGATGGCGACGAACTTGCCACCTTTTTCGATCAGGCGGCCATAGCCGGTGGGGTTCGCCGTGCGGAAGCCGATGACCACGACGGCAGCACCTTGCGCCAGCTTCAGGCGCGCGGCCGTGAGGGCGTCCGGATCGATCAGCGGCGTATCGCCGAACATGACGAGGATATCGTCGTAACCTTTTGATATAGCAGCGCGCGCGGCAAGCACCGCATGCGCGGTGCCGAGGCGCTTTTCCTGCACGAAAGCCTCTGCCTTCGGCGCGAATTTCTGCGCCGCCTTGCGCATCTCCTCGGCGCCGTGGCCGATCACCAGCGCAAGATCGCCGGCGCCCGCTGCCTCGGCCGCCTTGACCACATGCGCGACCATCGGCAGCCCGGCGATCTGGTGCAGCACCTTGGGCAGCGCGCTCTTCATGCGCGTGCCTTCGCCGGCGGCGAGGATGACGGATAGGCATGTTCTCTGGTTCATGGAAGGACAACCATAGGAAAAGCGTTGGGAATCAAATCATGCTAGCAGTGGGCGCCATGCTGCACCAATGCGGTTAAATTCCGGTGAGATGGTGAGCAGCCGACTCTTAATCAGCGGGTCACAGGTTCAATCTTGTGCGCACCCGATACCGACAGCCTTATCCCAGCCGGCCCAGCAGCGGAAAATTCTCCAGCAGCCAATACGACACGGCCTGCACCCCGCCGGTGAGGAAAAACACGCCGGCGACGACAAGCAATGCGCCGATCGCCTTCTCGACGCGGCCGAGATGGACGCGGAATTTGCCGAGGAAACGCATGAAGGCGCCGGAAAACAGTGCCGCGATCAGGAATGGGATGCCGAGGCCGAGCGAATAGGCGGCGAGCAGCAATGCGCCTTCGCCCACTGTCTCGCGGCCGCCGGCCAGCGTCAGGATCGGCCCCAGCACCGGGCCGATGCACGGCGTCCAGCCGAAGGCGAAGGCCAGTCCCATGACATAGGCCGCAACCGCGCTTGCCGGTTTGCCCTGCGACTGGAAGCGCGCCTCGCGCGACAAAAGCGGAATGCGCAGGATGCCGAGGAAATTCAGCCCCATCAGGATGATCAGCACGCCGGCGCCCATTGCCAGCGGCTCCTGCCAGACGCGCAGGAGGCGGCCGATGCTCGAGGCGCCGGCGCCCAGCGCGACGAACACGGTCGAGAAGCCGAGCACGAAGGCAATCGAGGAATAAAGCAGCGCGGTGCGGGCGCCGGCTTTCGCGGCTGCCCCGGCATTGCCGCGAAAATCGTCGACCGACACGCCGGCCATGTAGCAGAGATAGGGCGGCACCAGCGGCAGCACGCAAGGCGACAGGAACGAGATCGCCCCTGCCCCGACCGCGCTGACATAGCCTATATCGAGTGCCATTCCAGAACTCCGACTTTACGGGCCGATATAGCGACGCCCGGGCCCCTCTGCCAATCACCATTGTGTTGGCATGCCCGGGAATAAACGTCGGTACCTGCGCGTTGATCGAGCGAGGCCGCGATTGCCGCGCATCCTCGGATCAGCAGGGAGATTTCGATGAAAACCGTGACACTAGGGTTGGCCGCGCTTTTGCTCAGCACCGCCGCGTCTTTCGCAGCAGAGGCCTGGAAGGAGGCCGAGGTCGGCGGCACCAAGATCTACACCGATGCCAACGGCATGACGCTCTATACCTATGACAAGGACGAGAAGGGCAAGACCAACTGCTATGACAAATGCGCCACAAACTGGCCGCCGCTGAAGGCCGAGGCCGGCGCCAAAGCGGACGATGAATGGACCGTCGTCGACCGTACCGACGGCACCAAGATGTGGGCCTATGACGGCAAGCCCGTCTACACATTCATCAAGGACAAGAAGGCCGGCGATGTGTCGGGTGATGGCGTCGGCGGCGTCTGGCATATCGTCAAGGCCGACTAAGGCTGCCACCTTAACTTCGACGTTGCTGCCGGGCGTGCCTTCAACGCCTGGCAGTCCGCATCAGACGCGCTGGCGCGGCATTTGACTCGGTCCACAGGGTCGCCGGCGACCTCATCGGCGCCAATTTGAGCCGCTCCTCACCGCTCCAGCCATTTGTTTTAGTTAGCCCTCAACAATGTGATCTTCTCCATACACTCTTAGAGTGTATTGCTGCCGGCACTCTTGCAATTTGGCCGCTTCCCCTTGACCGGATGCAAAAGCGCGGCCATGTGAGCGACGAACAGAACCGAGATTTCGTCGCGCGCAGCGGAATTCTTCTGCCGCATCACAGCTGATATGAGCCCTCATGGACGTCGTCGTCGTCGAATCGCCGGCCAAGGCGAAGACAATCAACAAATACCTCGGCAAGAACTACAAGGTTCTGGCCTCGTTCGGCCATGTCCGTGATTTGCCGGCCAAGGACGGCTCGGTGCGACCGGACGAGGATTTCGCCATGTCTTGGGCGGTCGACACGGCATCCGGCAAGCGCCTCGCCGACATCGCCAAGGCGGTCAAGGACGCCGACGGCCTGATCCTCGCCACCGACCCGGACCGCGAGGGCGAGGCCATTTCCTGGCACGTTCTGGAAGTCTTGCGGCAGAAGCGCGCGCTGAAGGACAAGCCGGTCAGCCGCGTCGTCTTCAACGCCATCACCAAGAGCTCGGTGCTCGAGGCGATGGCCAATCCGCGCCAGATCGATGCGCCGCTGGTCGACGCCTATCTCGCCCGCCGGGCGCTCGACTATCTCGTCGGCTTCACTCTTTCGCCGGTACTGTGGCGCAAGCTCCCCGGAGCCCGTTCCGCCGGCCGCGTGCAGTCGGTCGCCTTGCGGCTGGTCTGCGACCGCGAATCCGAGATCGAACGCTTCATCCGCGAGGAATACTGGCAGATCGCTGCCATCCTCGGCACGCCGCGCAACGAGAACTTCGAGGCGCGCCTGACCGCTTTCGAGCGCAAGAAGTTGCAGAAGCTCGACATCGCCAACAAGGCGCAGGCCGACGACATCAAGGCCATGCTCGAGGGCGCGGCCTTCAAGGCGCTGTCCGTCGAAGCAAAACCCACCAAGCGCAATCCGGGCCCGCCCTTCACCACCTCGACATTGCAGCAGGCCGCCTCGTCGGGCCTCGGCTTTTCGGCCAACCGCACGATGCAGGTGGCGCAGCGCCTCTATGAAGGAATGGAGATCGGCGGCGAAACCACCGGCCTGATCACCTATATGCGAACCGACGGCGTGCAGATGGCGCCCGAGGCGATCTCGGCCGCACGCGATGCCATCGCCAAGGAATTCGGCCCGAAATACCTGCCGGAAAAGCCGCGCCTGTACACGACCAAGGCCAAGAACGCCCAGGAAGCGCACGAAGCGATCCGCCCGACCGACTTCATGCGCACGCCGGCATCGGTTAGGCAATATCTCGATGCCGACCAGATGCGGCTCTACGAATTGATCTGGAAGCGCGCCATCGCCAGCCAGATGCAGCCGGCGGAGATCGAACGCACCACGGTCGAGATCGAGGCGGTCAACGGTGCTCGCACGGCCGAGTTGCGCGCCGTCGGTTCGGTCGTGCGCTTCGACGGTTTCATCGCCGCCTATACCGATCAGAAGGACGACGATTCCGAGGACGAGGAAAACCGCCGCCTGCCCGAAATCCGCGCCGGCGAGCAGCTTGCCCGCCAAGCGATCAACGCCACCCAGCACACGACCGAACCGCCGCCGCGCTATTCCGAAGCTTCGCTGATCAAGAAGCTGGAGGAGCTCGGCATCGGCCGGCCGTCGACCTACACGGCGATCCTGAAGACGCTCGAGGACCGCGACTATGTCACCATCGACAAGCGCCGGCTTGTGCCGCAGGCAAAGGGCCGGCTGCTGTCGGCCTTCCTGGAAAGCTTCTTCGAGCGTTATGTCGAATATGACTTTACCGCATCGCTCGAGGAAAAGCTCGACGAGATCTCCGACGGCAAGCTCGCCTGGAAGGACGTCCTGCGCGATTTCTGGAAGGATTTTTCCGGCGCCGTGGCCGACATCAAGGAACTGCGCGTCACCGACGTGCTCGATGCGCTGAACGAGGAACTGGCGCCGCTGGTTTTCCCTGCCCGGGAGGACGGCTCCAATCCGCGCATCTGCCCCAAATGCGGCACCGGCAATTTGTCGCTCAAGCTCGGCAAGTTCGGCGCCTTCGTCGGCTGCTCGAACTATCCCGAATGCTCCTTCACCCGTCAGCTCGGCGACGCCGCCAACCCCAATGGCGAGAATGGCGGCGGCGAAGACGGCACCAAAGTGCTCGGCAAGGATCCCTACACGGCTGAGGAGATCACGCTGCGCAGCGGCCGCTTCGGTCCCTATATCCAGCGCGGCGACGGCAAGGAAGCCAAGCGTTCCAGCTTGCCCAAGGGCTGGACGCCCGATTCGATCGACCATGAGAAGGCGCTTGCCCTGCTTTCCCTGCCGCGCGATGTCGGCAAGCATCCGGAAACCGGCAAGATGATCTCGGCCGGGCTTGGCCGCTACGGGCCTTTCGTGCTGCATGACGGCACCTACGCCAATCTCGACAGCATCGAGGATGTATTCTCGATCGGGCTCAACCGCGCTGTTTCGGTAATCGCCGAGAAGCAGTTGAAGGGCAAGGGCGGCCGCAATGGCGGCACTGCGGCAGCCCTCAAGGAGCTTGGCGATCATCCCGACGGCGGCGGCAAGATCGTCGTGCGCGACGGCAAGTACGGGCCTTACGTCAATTTCGGCAAGGTCAATGCCACGCTGCCCAAGGGCAAGGATCCGCAATCGGTGACGATGGAGGATGCGCTGGCGCTGATCGCCGAGAAGGAAGCCAAGGGCGGCGGCGGCAAGAAGCCTTTCCGCAAAGCGGCGGCGGCCAAGGCGCCCGCTACCAAGAAGACGGCGGCCAAGAAGCCTGCCGCCAGGAAAAAGGGATAGAACGGCGTGGCGCGCAGGATCTCCGCAACAACCCACGGCGACCCGCGCACCGCCGACACAACGGCCAAGGTCAAGGGCGATTACAGGCCCTCGCGTGACGAAATCCTGCGCTACATCGCCGAAAATCCGGATCGCGCTGGAAAACGCGACATCGCCAAGGCGTTCGCGCTGCGCGGCCCGGACCGCATTTGGCTGAAGGATCTCCTGCGCGACCTGCAGGACGAAGGCGTCCTGACCAAGGAGCGTAAGCGCCTGGCCCGCGTTGGCGCCCTGCCCCATGTCACAGTGCTCGACATTTTCGACCGCGACGCCGACGGCGTGCTGCTGGCGCGTCCCACCGAACACACCGCCAATGGACCGCCCCCCATCGTTTCCATCCGCCTGTCGCGCAGTGGCGGCGGACCGGCGCCTGGCATTGGCGATCGCGTGCTGGCCAAGACCTTTCCCGCCGACGACACGAATGTCGCCTTGGGCGGCCCGGCCTACACAGGGCGGGTGATGAAGATATTCGAGAAGCGCACGGATGCCGTTCTCGGCGTCTTTCGGGTGCTTCAGGACGGCAGCTTCCGCATCGAGCCGGTGGAGCGCCGGCAATCCGAACTGATCGTCGACAAGGAATTCCAGAACGGAGCCAAGAACGGCGATCTCGTCGAGGTCGAGCCCGCCCGGGCCTCGCGCTATGGCTTGCCGAGAGCAAAAGTGCTCAACGTGCTGGGCTCGCTGACCAGCGAAAAGGCGGTCTCGATGATCGCCATCCACGCACATGACATTCCGCATGTCTTCCCGGCCGACGTTATCGCCGAAGCCGAAGCCGTCAAGCCTGCGACGATGGCCAACCGCGAGGACTGGCGCGAACTGCCGCTGGTCACCATCGACCCGGCCGACGCCAAGGACCACGACGACGCGGTGTTCGCTACGCCCGATCTCGATGAGAAGAACCCCGGCGGCGTGGTCATCACGGTCGCCATCGCCGACGTGGCTGCTTACGTCCGCTACGGCACTCCACTCGACCGTGAAGCGCTGAAGCGCGGCAACTCGGTCTATTTCCCGGATCGCGTCGTGCCGATGCTGCCCGAGCGCATCTCCAACGATCTCTGCTCGCTGCGCGAAGGCCAGGATCGCCCGGCACTGGCCGTGCGCATGACCTTCTCGGCGGACGGGCGCAAGATCAGGCATTCCTTCCATCGCGTCATGATGAAGTCGGCGGCCAAGCTCGCCTACCCACAGGCGCAGGCGGCGATCGACGGCGTGCCGGACGACAAGACCGGGCCGATCCTCGACGCGGTGCTGAAGCCGCTATGGGATGCCTATGCGGTCCTCAAGCGCGGACGCGATGGCCGCCAGCCGCTCGAACTCGACCTGCCCGAGCGCAAGATCCTGCTGAAGCCCGACGGCACTGTCGATCGCGTCGTCGTGCCGGAGCGGCTCGATGCCCATAAGCTCATCGAAGAATTCATGATCCAGGCCAATGTCGCCGCCGCCGAGACACTCGAGGCGAAGAAGCAGGCGCTGGTGTACCGCACCCACGACGCGCCCTCGCTGGCCAAGCAGGAATCGCTGCGCGAATTTCTGCAAACCCTGGGCCTGTCGCTGGCGCGCGGTGCGCAGATGCGGCCCGCCCAGTTCAACGGCATTCTCGAGCGCGTGCGCGGCGCCGACAATGAAGGTCTGGTCAACGAGGTGGTGCTGCGCTCGCAGAGCCAGGCCGAATATTCACCCAAGAACATCGGCCATTTCGGCCTCAACCTGAACCGTTACGCGCATTTCACCTCGCCGATCCGCCGTTACGCCGACCTCATCGTGCACCGCGGGCTTATCGCCGCACTCGGCCTCGGCCCAGGGGGCCTGACGCAGGAGGAGGAAGCGCGGCTCGAGGATGTTTCGGTGCTGATTTCCGGCACAGAACGCCGTGCAATGGCGGCCGAACGCGACACGGTCGACCGGCTGATCGCCGCTTATCTCGCCGAGCGCATCGACGACCGTTTCGACGCCCGCATTTCGGGTGTCACCAAATCGGGACTATTTGTCCAATTGCCGCAGTATGGCGCGGATGGTTTCATCCCTGTGTCAACTCTGGGCGGCGATTACTATATATATGACGAAACGGCCCGCTCGCTCTACGGAGAACGCTCGGGCAAGGGTTATCAGCTGGCGGACCGTGTCGAGGTCCGTCTCGTCGAAGTGGCGCCGATGGCCGGCGCGATGCGCTTTGAGATGTTGACCGACCCGAAGCCCCTGCCTGGCTCCGTCAGGTCGTTTCACAAGGCAAAGGGCCGCGCCCGTGCGTCACAATCGCGCCCAGGCTCGCGTGGCAGGAGACGATGATGGCAAGAGGCACGGAAGAACAGGTTTTCGGCGGTGAACATCACTCGGGCCGGGTCGCGCGTCCGCTGTGGACGGCGATGAAGCGCGGCATGCTCGGCCGCTGCCCGCATTGCGGCGAAGGCAAGCTGTTTCGCGGCTTCACCAAGACCGTCGAGACATGCAGCGTCTGCGGCGAGGAGATACACCATCACCGCGCGGACGATCTGCCCGCCTATCTGGTCATCGTCATCGTCGGCCACATCGTGCTCGGCGCCTTCATGGGCGTGGAGGCGACGTCGACCCTTTCCACCTGGCAGCACATCGCCATCTGGGTACCCTTGACGATCCTGCTGTCGGTTGCCCTACTGCAGCCGGTGAAAGGTGCCGTCATCGGATTGCAATGGGCATTCTATATGCACGGTTTTGCTGGCGAACACGACGTGGCCGAACCCCATCCCGGTGCCTGAGGTGCTGGCTGGCGCAACATGCCAACCGTCAAGGCTACTTTCGCATGCAAGACGTTTCCGCTAGGTCCTGCGCATGGAAGGAATGACCAAGGCGGACGTCGACAGGATCGACAAGGGTCTGGCCACGCATGGCGGCCGGGCGATTCGTCCACGCGATGCCGCGACCCTGATCCTGCTCGACGGCAAGGCCAACGACTTGCGGGTCCTGATGGGTCGCCGTCATGCCCGTCACGCCTTCATGCCAGGCAAGTTCGTTTTTCCCGGCGGCCGTACCGACCCGGCGGACAGCCGCATCCCCACCGCCACCGCGCTGCATCCCGAGCAGGAAGCAAAGCTCATCGCCGGCCCCGGGCGCACGAGCGAGGCGCGTGCCCGCGCCATCGCCTTGTCGGCCATCCGCGAGACCTATGAGGAAGCCGGGCTGCTGATTGGTCGCAAAGGCGCCTTCGCCACGACAAGGTCTGATTGGCAAGGCTTTGCCGAACATGGGGTGCAACCTGCCCTGGACATGCTGCGCTTCATTGCGCGCGCCATCACGCCGCCCAACCGGGTGCGCCGCTTCGACACCCGCTTCTTCTGCGCCTGGCGCGATGATGTCGCCGTCGAACTGACGGGCGGCGGTCCGACCAACGAACTCGAGGAGCTGGTCTGGCTGCCGCTTGCCAAGGCCAGGGAAGCCGACATTCCCGACATCACCCGGATGATCCTGGACGAGCTGGAAAGCCGCCTCGCCCATGATCCGCTGTTGCGTCCGGGCGGTCCCGTGCCCTTCTACCGGCTTGTCCGCAACCGCTTCACCCGCGAAATTCTGTAGAACATCGAGTATTCAGACATAACATGACGGTCGATACCCAACCAAAGGGCGACGAGCGCGTACACTGGCTGCCGATGGTGGCGGCGATCTCGTCGATCAGCGTCGTCGGCATTGCCATAGGCTTGGGCATGCCGCTGCTCAGCGTCATCCTGGAAACGCGTGGGCATTCGGCCTCGATGATCGGCCTCAACACGGCAGTCGCCGGCCTGGCCTCGATCGCCGGCGCCCCTCTGGCCACGCCGCTCGCCATGCGCTTCGGCGTTGCCTGGACGATGATCGCCATGATTGCCGCCGGTGCGCTGGCCTTCGTCGGCTTCCACTTCGCACCCGATTTCTGGATGTGGTTTCCGCTGCGCGTCGTGCTGCACATCGCGCTGACGGTGCTGTTCATCCTGTCGGAGTTCTGGATCAGCACCTCGGCGCCGCCGCATCGGCGAGGTCTTGTGCTCGGCATCTACGCCACCGTGCTGTCGCTCGGCTTTGCCGCGGGGCCGTGGCTGTTCGCCCATCTCGGCAGCTCCGGCTTCAGGCCGTTCGGAGTCATCATCGCATTGGTGGCGCTGGCCGCGATCCCGGTGCTGGCGGCGCGCAACGAGAGCCCGACGATCGTATCCGACGGCGAAACCAGCAATTTCCTGCGCTACATCTGGCTGGTGCCGACCGCGACCGCCGCCGTTCTGGTGTTCGGCGCTGTCGAAACCGGCGGTTTCGCCCTGTTTCCGGTCTATGGCAACCGCATCGGCTATTCCGAAGCCGACGCAGCCTTGCTGCTCACCATGATCGGCCTCGGCAACGTGCTCTTGCAGATCCCGATCGGCATGATCAGCGATCGCGTCTCGGACCGCCGCTATCTGCTTCTGGCCTGCGCCACTGTCGGCCTCGCCGGCACGATCTTCATGCCGCATCTGGCCGGCAACTGGCACCTGATGGCGGGCCTCCTGTTCGTCTGGGGCGGCGTGGTCGCGGCCATGTACACGATCGGCCTCGCCCATCTCGGCTCGCAGCTTTCGGGCCATGAACTGGCTTCGGCCAATGCCGCCTTCGTGCTGTGCTATGGTGTCGGCATGGTGCTGGGCCCGCAGGCGATAGGCATCGGCATGGATGCGTTCGGCCCTTCTGGCTTCGGCTGGTCGCTCGGCCTGTTCTTCGCCGCCTACATGGTTCTTGCCAGCGTCAGGCTGGTCCGCAAGATCCTGTAAGGCGCCACCGGCGCAAACCGAAATTCACGATCGCCCACTACCGGCTGGCCCATAACTGGCCACCCCGGATGACTGGCTGCTGACAGAACCGTGTCAGTAGGCACGGTTTATACGGAGACCTCAAAACACTTGAAGTTGAGGAGACTCCGATGATCGACAGCGGCTTTGAAACCACATCATTGCGGATGACGCTGCTCCTGCTTGTCACTTTCCAGGCGCCGGCCGCGGATGTCGACCGCATCATGGACGCGGTGGTGGCGCTGGCGCCGCTGGCCATGGGTAATTATGACCGCAACGCCTACCAGTCGGCACATGGCATCGAACGCTACCGACCACTTGACGGCGCAGCCGCCGGCGCCGAGACCGAATTGCGGCGCCGCCCCGGCACGGTCGAGGTTTCGTTCGAACTGCCCGATGACCAGGAATTGGCGGCGCGCGTCGTAGAAGCGATCTTTCAGGCGCACAGCTACCAGGAACCGGTGATCCGCATTCAGCCGGTCCTTGCCAGCCGTTCCAAGGGACTGGACGACCGCGCCAATCCGAATCGCTGGTGGAACACCACGGAAGATTGGAAGAAAACCATCGTTCTGGAGGCGGAACACGTATGAATGCCGACAGGCATTGGCGTCCGTGACGGCCGCAAGGCGCGTCGGGCTTGACTTTCCGGGCGCGTTCTTTATGTGTCGCGGCAAGTTTCCCGCGTCCGGGTGTTTTCCCGTGCTCCAGCGGCCAAAACCCCACGAACAAACGGACTGATACCATGGCCAAAGCCGCAAACATCAAGATCAAGCTTCTGTCGACCGCCGACACCGGTTTCTTCTACGTGACCAGCAAAAACAGCCGCACCAAGACGGACAAGCTGTCGTTCCGCAAATACGACCCGGTCGCCAAGAAGCACGTCGAGTTCAAGGAAACCAAGATCAAGTAATCTGGTTTTTCCGAGAAAATGCCGAAACGCCGCCCATCGGGCGGCGTTTTTTGTTCCTAAAACATTGATTTCATTGGTTGGCAGTCAAATCCAGCATAACGGCCAACGTAGTGGATCGCGCTGCCGATAGGGCTGCTATAGTCACAAAGCCCGCGCGAGGCAGGGGCCTTGTCGAGCGGCTCCCATAAACCGCGAAAGGCGTGCGCGTCGTCACCGCATAAATCTCCACGACAAAAGCCACGGCGCCTCAGCAAGGATCCAGAGAATTTGTCTCTACGCAGCTTTGCCCTAGCCACAAGAAAGTGATTCCAAGTACCTTTTCATGACATGCAATGGCACATAGTCACCCTCGACTAGATTTCCACCTTCCTCGTTCACAAGCACCATTAGAGCCTGTGTAGACTTTCTCATAAACACAGATAACTCAGATCTTATTGGTATATTACAAGAGAATCCTTTAATCATGATTAGAGAGAGTCGATTTTCGTCCATATTGAATTCGAGTTTAGACAAATCATCGTTAAATGGTCGATTGTGGAAAATGATAAGCTCTCCACGATCATTTATCGCTATTTCAATTTTAATGGGGAATTCAAAATTAATTCCTCCAATTACATAAGACTCACGTCTCTGAACTATCGCTAGGATTTTAGATATATCATCTTTAATATCAGATGTGTCGTTCTTTATCGAATTCGCTATCTGCAAAAATTGGTCAAATTTGGCTTCGAGTTTCGGTAGCGAATTGCGCAAATACCCAAGGCGAGACGCGACGAAGGCGACCTCCGCTTTGTGATTTTGCTTCAATGCCTCCCGCATGAAGGCAAGGAAAATAAGAGCCCAGCCCGGCTCATCATCTGTCGCCTTTCCACGAAAAAATGACGCGAAATCGGCAGGAACGGCCAGTTGGTCCTTTCCCTGCTCCGTTCCAGCGATGAGATCGCGCAGAACGCGCTTGCACGCTGCATCCAGACTCGCCTGGACCGCTGCAAAGTCGCGAGCCGATAGCGCGCCGTCCAAGTTTGTCTCTATTTCATCGACAACGTCCTTGTTGGATTCTAGCTTGAATGGCCCGCCCAATCCGATCTGCTTATGCAGATAGCGGCGCGCGGCACTAGCGAACTGAATCCTCGCGCGACGCTCCGGCGGCCGTCCGCCAAGCCGCAACTGGTCGGCCTCTTGCGTATCGACATACATGCGCACCATCACGAGTGAAGAGGTGAGTTCACTGAGTCGAATGGCGTGCTCCAAATCGTGGTTTGCTGGAACCGCGCCTGTATGAGCGCGCAGCTTGGATGCGACGTCCTCGTAGATCGCTTTATAACGTCCGCCAAACAGCGTCTCGCCGATCTTATCTAGGATGTCGCCGGCATTTTCGAGCGCCTTCCAACCGATCACCGCCCCGATGTATCCGCAAACCGAGATCATTCGTCTAGGTCCCTGATGATGGCCCAAAGTAGGGCGGCAGTTGACCAGAAATCAAGAATACCAAACGGCTGAGCCTAGCTCATATCCCGCCGCGGACGGTGGAGTTCAAAGAGATTTAGGCTGCTTTGCCGGCCGCCCTGGGATAGAGCGTGGCTTGATACTGCTGCCCTCGCTGTCCGCTAGGCGTCAATTCGCGACTGAATCTGTTCCGTGATTTCGCTGCGTATGAAAGCAATTCTCCGGTCTCCGAGCGTGATGGCAGACGGAAGCCGTCTTCTGACATACCGGTTCACCGGCCTAGGCTGATCATTCTCGCGGCATGGTTCAGTGATACGAGCGTCGGCGGAGTTGTTATTCGCAGGCATTATAAATCTCCCCCCGCCGCGTTGCGGCGATTCAAGAACCAAACTGATTGATGAAAGGACGCCACATGATGGCGGCAGGAGGGGGTTTCTATTAATGTGGCTCCGCAAAGCGGTTGGCCCGAGTCAGGCAAGTTTCGACTCGCCAAAAGGCCGTATGATTAGAATATGCCCAGCGGGCAACAGAGTGGCCGCTTGGCGGCCGCGCCCCTACCCTACCCGGTCGGCGCTTTTCGGGTCGAAAACATGCAGCGCCGCCGGATCGGCCGATAGCCGCACCGTCTCGCCAGGCTTCACGCTGGCGCGGCCCATGGCGAACACGCAAAGCTGCTGGCCGGCCAGCTTGACGTAGAACTGCGTCGAGAGGCCGAGCGGCTCGACCACCGCCACTTCGCCTTGCAGCGGCCCGTCATCCGCCAGCCTTATATGCTCCGGCCGCAAACCGACGGTAACCGCATCGCCTTCCCTGAGTGGCAGGCCATCCGGCAATCGCAGTTTCTGGCCATCGGACAGCACTGCATCCGCCTTGCCGCCCTTCTCAACACTCGCCGGCAGGAAATTCATGCCGGGCGAGCCAATGAATCCGGCGACGAACATGTTGGCCGGCCGGTCATAGAGGTCGAGCGGCGCGCCGACCTGCTGGACGACGCCGTCATGCATCACGACGATGCGATCAGCCATGGTCATGGCTTCGATCTGGTCATGCGTGACATAGACCGATGTGGTCTTCAGTTGCTGGTGAAGCGCCTTGATCTCGGCGCGCATGTGCACGCGCAGCTTGGCGTCGAGGTTCGAAAGCGGCTCGTCGAAAAGAAAGACCTTGGGATCGCGCACGATGGCCCGGCCCATGGCGACGCGCTGGCGCTGGCCGCCGGAAAGCTGGCGCGGCAGGCGTTGCAGAAAATTGTCCAGCCCAAGCCGCCTGGCGGCGCCGTCGACCCGCGCGTCGATCGCCTGCTTTTCCGCCTTCCTCAGCATCAGGCTGAAGCCCATGTTCTTCGACACGTCCATATGCGGATAGAGCGCGTAGGACTGGAACACCATGGCGATGTCGCGGTCCTTCGGCGCGACGTCGTTGACCAGCCGCTCGCCGATACGGATCTCGCCATCGGAAACCTCCTCCAGACCGGCGATCATGCGCAGAAGCGTCGATTTCCCGCAGCCGGACGGACCGACGAGGACGACGAACTCGCCGTCGGCGATGTCGAGGTCGACCGCGTGCAGCACACGCACGGCGCCATAGTCTTTGCGGACTTTTTCCAGCGTAACGGAAGCCATCGATTATCCCTTCACGGCGCCGGCGGTGAGGCCGGTGACGAGATAGCGTTGCAGGAAGCCGAAGAAGATGCAGACCGGGATCAGCGCCAGGATCGACGCCGCCATCATCTGCCCCCAGTCGACGGCGAACTTGCCGATGAAGGTGAGCAGGCCGACGGCGAAGGTCTTCTTGTCATCGCTGGAGATCAGCATCAGCGCGAACAGGAGTTCGCTCCAGGCGGCGGTGAAGACAAAGCCGAGCGTGGCGCCCATGCCGGGCAGCGTCAGCGGCACGATCACCCGGCGCATCGCCTGCGCACGCGTGCAGCCGTCGATCATCGCCGCCTCCTCCAGGTCCTTCGGTATGCCGTCGAAGAAGGACTGCATCAGGAAGGTTGCAAAGGCGGTGTTGAAGGCGGTGTAGATGATGATCAGCCCGGTCAGGCTGTTGATCAGGCCGATCTGGCCCATCACGCGATAGATCGGTGGAATGACCATGACTAGCGGAAAAGTCTGGGTCAAAAGCAGCATCAGCGCCAGTGCCGCCTTCCCGCGAAAGGCGAAGCGCGACATGGCATAGCCGGCAAGCGTCGCGATGACAGTCACCAGTGCAGCCGTCGAAACCGAGACGATGACGCTGTTGAGGAAATAGCGCGGAAAGTCGGTCGCCTCGAGCACGGTGACGAAGTTCTGCAACGTCATCTGCGACGGCCAGAAGGTGATGCCTTCGGAATAGAGAAGCCGTTCCGGTGTAACCGATATCTTCAGCGTCCAGAAGATCGGGAACAGGGCGAAGATCACATAGGCCGCGATGGCCGCATAGAGCCCGACGCCGCCGAAGAAGCGCTGCGAAGATGAGTGTCCCGCAATCATCAGACGTGCCTCACCAGGGAGCGGCGGATGGCGATCAGCGCAATCGCATAGGCAATGAGCAGGACGAGCAGCAGCACGGCAACCGCCGATGCGTAGCCCTTGTCCAGCGACTTGAAGGCACTGACATAGATGTAGACCGGCACCGTGTTGGTCGACCCGGCCGGCCCGCCCTCGGTCATGACGAAGATCAGGTCGGCGAAAGTGGCGATCCAGATGGTACGCAGCATCACCGTGATGGCGATGGTCGGCGCCAGGAACGGCAGCGTCACCTTGGTGAAGCGTTGCCAGGGCGAGGCGCCGTCGATCGCTGCCGCCTCATGCAGTTCCGAGGGAATGGATTTCAGTGCCGCCAGCAACGTGATGGCAAAGAACGGGATGCCGAACCAGACATTGGCGACGATCGGCCCCCACATGGCGGTCGAGGGATCGGAGAGAACGTTGGTCGGCTCGGCCTTCAGCCCCAGCGCGAACAGCCAGTGCGGCAGCGGCCCGATGATCGGATTGAACAGCCATGCCCATGTCAGGCCCGACAGGAAGGACGGCACCGCCCAGGGCAGGAACACCAGCGCCTGCACCACCTTGCGGCCCCGAAACGGCTTGTCGAGCAGCAGCGCCAGGCCAAGGCCGAGGAAGAACTGGAAGAACAGGCTGGAGAGCGTCCACCACAACGTATTGACCAGCGCCTGGCCGAGCACGGCATCCGACAGCATCGCCTGGTACTGGCCGAGCCCGACATACTCCGACTTGAAGGCTGAAAACTTACGGAACGAATAGCTGATGCCGATGACCAGCGGCACCAAAAGCACCACGACCAGCAGGATGATCGCCGGGCTGAGATAAAACCAGGGTTCGGTGGCAGCGTGCGTCAGCCGCTTGCGGCGCGGCCTCCCGGCGGGTCGTATTTCGGACACGGCATAAGTCATTGGCTGTGGGCGACTCCAGGAGGATCGAGATGGACAATGAGCGTCCTTCTCCCCCGCTTACGGGGAGAAGATGCCGGCAGGCAGATGAGGGGCAGCGCCAGGCTGACAGAACGTAGCGCCGCCCCTCATCCGGCCCTATCGGGCCACCTTCTCCCCGTGAACGGGGAGAAGGAAGAAAAAACTACTTCTTGTTCTTCGCCATCCAGTCCTGCTGTTCCTTGGTCAGGAAGGCGGCCCATTGGTCGGCAACCTCCTTGGCCGCCTTTTGGCCAAGCAATACTTCCTGGAAGTTCTTGATCGCCACCTGGTCGACGAAATTGCCGAGGTTCTCCAGATGCGTCGGGGGCGTCACCATTTCATATTTGGCGCTGTCGCTGAGCTCCGTGAACCAACCCTTGAACTGCTCGGTCTTGAAATGCGGATCCTGGTCGGCGCCGTTGTGGATCGGGACGACGCCGACTTCCTTGGCCCATTCCAGATTGTCCTTGGGCGAGAGCAGCGTCGCCATCAGCTTCCAGGCGTCGTCCTTGTGCTGCGAATTGGCGAACATTGCCCAGCCGGCATAGCCGAGCGTCGGATAGGACTTGCCGCTCGGCCCGACCGGCAGCGGCGCCACGGCGAAGTCGTCTGCGCTCATCTTGTCGGCTATACCCAGCAGCGCATCCGGATCCTGGTTGAGCATGGCGCAGGTGCCGGAATAGAAGCCGGTGACGGTTTCGTTGAAACCCCAGCTCACCGCGTCCTTGGGCGCCAGGCCCTGCTTGTACATGTCTGCCAGCATCTGCAGGCCCTTGACCGAGCCCTCCTCGTTTATGGTCGAGGTGCCGTCTTCGTTGAAGTAGCCGCCCTTGCCGGCGGCGATGTTCATGAACATGTGCATACCGTTGAAGGCGCCGGGCCCGCCGCGCAGGCAGTAGCCGTATTTGCCGGGCAACGCCGAGATCTTCTTGGAATCGGCGACGAACTCGTCGAGCGTGGCCGGCGGGCCGTCGAGGCCGGCTTCCTTGAACAGCTTCTTGTTCCAGAACAGCGCGTTCACATAGTAGCCGTAAGGGATCATGAACTGGGTGTTGTTGACGGTCGAGCCGAACTGCTTGGCGCGCTCGCCGAGCGTCTTGGCGTCGGCCCACTTGGCCATGTACGGGCCGAGATCCTCGAGCTGGGCGTTGTTGGCGTAGAGGCCCATCCAACGTTCCGGCATCTCGACCACGTCGGGCGTATCGCCTGCCTGCACCATGGTCAGGAACTTTTCGAAAGCTTGGCCCCAGGGCAGCGAGACCAGCTCGACCTTGATGCCGGGATTGGCCTTTTCGAATTCGGCGATCTGCTTCTTCAGGAACTCCGTGCGCGGCGGGCTGGTGATGACTTCGACCATTTTCAGGGTCGAATCGGCCAGCGCGTTTCCGGCGGAAATCGCCAATCCCGCGGCTGTGGCAAGCATGACGGTCAGTTTTTTCATCTTCAAGACTCCCATTTTGAAGCGGCTCGTTATTTTCTGGCTTTTTCGAAGGCCTGCGCCACGTCGGCCCACAGGTCCTCGACACTTTCCAATCCGACATTGAAGCGGATTGTTCGGGGGCTGACGCCGAAGCGCGCCATCGAATTCAGTCCCGGCGTCTGCTCCAGCGACGCCTTGGCCGGCACGACCAGGCTCTCATGGCCGCCCCAGCTCACGCCGATGCGGAAATATTTCAACGCATCGACGAAGACGGGGATGTCGATATCCTCGGTGACCTCGAAGGAGAACAACCCCGCGTAACCAGCAAGCGTCGCCTTGCCCGGATGGTTCGAATAGGCGGGGTGGTTGACGCGCTCGACGTTGCCATGCGCCTTCAGCCGCTCGGCGATGGCAAGCCCGCTCTTCATGTGATGCGGCAGGCGCAGCGGCAGCGTGCGCAGCCCGCGCAGCAAGAGCCAGGCCTCGAAGGGCGAAAGCTTGCCGCCGAGATAGGAATAGGTCTGCTCGTTGATGTGCTTGATGTGGGCGGCCGAGCCTGCCACCACGCCGGCGACCGTATCGCTATGGCCGCCGAGATATTTCGAAGCCGAATGCAGCACCAGATCGACGCCATGCGTGATCGGCTTCTGGAACACCGGTGTCGCCCAGGAATTGTCGATCGTGGTGACGATGCCCTGCTCCTTCGCCAGCCGGGTCAGGTGAGCCAAGTCCTGCAACTCGAACATCATCGAGGTCGGGCTCTCCAGATAGAGCAGCCTGGCGCCCGGAAGGGCCGCCGCCACCGCATCCGGATCGGAGCCGTCGACATAGTCGACCCTGATGTTGAGCCGCGGCAAAAGCCGCTCGAACAGCCGATAGGCATCACCATAGCAATTGCGCACCGCAACGATGCGCTCGCCGGCGCCGACGAAGGCGAGCACCGTGGCGCTGATCGCCGCCATGCCGCTGGAAAAGCCGCGCGCGGCCTCGGCGCCCTCGAGCGCGGCGACGCGTGCCTCGAACTCCATCACCGTCGGATTGTCGCCGCGCGAATAGATCGGCTGCTTCCGTTTGCCGGCAAAAGTATCCGCCATCTCGGCATAGTTGGCGAAGGTGAACAGCGATGTCTGGTAGATCGGCGGCACCACCGCCCCACCGGGGAAAGGTTCGTCATGCGCCAGAAGCGTCGCCGCCTCGGCAAGATAGTCGTGATCGAAACCTGAGGGATGCTCGTTCATGTCTGGCTCGAAAGTTTGAGTTTGGCGGCGCCGCGCTTGAGATCGTCCTCGACGGTGGCGATCAGCTTGAGCGCTTCGGCGCGGGCGCCGTGCGGGTCGCGCGCGGCGATGCGCTCGTAAATGGTCCGATGATAGGGAAAACTGGCGTGGCCGAAATCGCGCACGCCCAGCGGATGCTCCCAGAAGCGGTGGAACAATTCGTGCATGGCGGCGATGATCTGTTCGAACAGCGGGTTGCCGGAAACCCTGTAGATCGCCTGGTGGAACTCCCAGTCCTCTTCCGAAGACATGCCCTCGCGCGTGCGGAACGCCTGCTCCATGATGTCGAGCTTGCGCTCGATTTCGGCGATATCGGTCTGGCTCGCGCGTTCGGCGCAAAGGGCGGCGGCTTCCGCCTCCAGCGCGCGACGGATTTCAAGCGTCTGCATCAGGCTGGTGAAGTCGTTGCCGCCCGCAAGCGTCAGCGGCAGATGCAACATGTCCGGCGAAACGGCTGCCTTGAGATAGGTGCCGCTGCCTTGCCGGCGCTCGACCAGCCCGAGCCCTTCCCAGCGCGTCAGCGCCTCGCGCACCGTGTTGCGGCTGACCTTCAGCCGCTCGGCCAGGATGCGTTCCGTTGGCAGCCGCTCGCCCGGCTGGAGGGCCTCGGCACGAACAAAGCCTACCAACGCCTTCAGCACGGCGTCGTCACGCGCCGTCGTCTGAATAGGTGGCAGGCTGTTTTGATCCACGCGCGTTCCAAGTGGTCCAATGGTCCAACCAATTTCTGCACAGATGGTACCTCCTGTCAACGGGATGTCAGGAGACCTAACACCGTAAAAGCTCGCAACGCATGACAAGCACGCGTCTGCGGGCGATGCGCCAGGCCGGCCTCGACCCTGCTACGCCACATCAACGCGCGGCCCGAACCAGGTGGTCAGCGCATCGGCCAGTCCCTGTTGGCTTCCGGAACCAACCCATGCCACGTACCCGTCGGGGCGGATCAGCACCGCGTCGGGCCCGGCGACGGCCCCGAGAACTGGCAGCTCCCAGTCGCCGTCGTACACGGCGTCGACCTGCTGGACCCGATCCGCCCACGGCTTGATGTCAAGTCTGCCGGGCGTGCCGAGGTTGATCAGCACCGGTCGGGCATGGTGCAGCAAGGTAAACAGCCGCACCGGCCCGCTGGCGGTGAGCAGATCGAGGTCGGGTATTCGCCACCCAAGCAGCGCGTGCCCCTCCCCGAGGTCGTAGTGGACACCCAGGCCGGATATCTCTGCGGCGATTCGTTTGCGTGGTTCATCCATGGCGAGCAGTTCGGCGATGGTGTCGCCCAAGGCTTTGGTGCGGTCATCCATGCGGCCAAGCGCGACCTGCGCCATCGTGTTGCGCAACACGCGGGCGGCGACCGGATGGCGCTCGGCATGGTAGCTGTCGAGCAGACTGTCCGGTGATGCCCGTTTGACGACCTGGGCCAGCTTCCAACCCAGGTTGACCGCGTCCTGCACGCCGATGTTGAGGCCCTGTCCGCCCATTGGGGGATGGATATGCGCAGCGTCGCCGGCCAGCAGGACACGTCTGTCGCGGTAAGCGGCAGCCTGGCGCGTCATATCGGTGAAACGAGAGAGCCAGGTCGGACTGTGGACGCCGAAATCGGTGCCATAGATAACGGTGAGCGCCTCGCGGAGATCGTCCAATGTCGGTTCACCACCGATGATCAGTCGTTTCTCGGTCAGCACGATGCCCAACCGGTCGCCGTCCTCGATCTTGCCTATCGCATGGGTTCCGTGGGCGTCGCTGCGAAAGCCCAATGGCGGTTCTTCCGACATCTCGACCTCGGCGATCATCCAGCTCATCGTCGGATCCCATCCAGCGAATTCGATGCCCGCCGCCTTGCGGATCGTGCTGCGTCCACCGTCGCATCCGACGAGGTACTGCGCCTTCATCCGTCGGCCATCGGAAAGCCCCACATCCACGCCACTGTCGTCCTGCATGAAATCCGTGACTTCCTGTCCGCGATGGATCGGCACCCCCAATTCGCTGATCCAGTCGGCCAATATCCGCTCGATGTGGTTTTGCCGCAGCGCCAGCAGATAGTTGTGCCGGCTGGGAAAGTCGCTGATGTCCAAACGGATCATGTGGAAGCCGACGGTCGGGAAGCATCGCCCCTGGCAGAGGAACCGGTCGGCGATCCCGCGCTGGTCGAGCACCTCGATTGTGCGTGCGTGCAGGCCACCCGCGCGCAAGCCAATCAGCTGCTGGGTCGGGCGCCGCTCGACAATGGCGACGTCGATGCCCGCCAATGCGAGTTCGCCTGCCAGCATCAATCCTGTCGGGCCGCCCCCGGCGACAATCACCGCATGATTTCGACGCGATCCATCTGTCGGTGCACGCATTCCCGTCACTCCGCTCCCATTGGCTAGGGCCGCGGTTTTACGGGAGGAACCCGGGCTTGAAGCAAGCCCCTTGGGCGCCATATGTATGAAGTGAGGAGCAACGCCCTCTGCCGGAGGGCAAGAGAGCGTGCGCCGCAGCTCTTCACATCGTGGCTCGCCTTTTACAGTCCAAATGCTGTCGATATCCTGTGCGCAAAAAGCTCCTGATATCCGGAGCTTGGCGCAGAATCCTGATGCTATTTTGAAAGGGGGCCGGTCGGCGTTTGGCAGCGGTACGAGGAGGCCACTATGTGCCAGCGCCGGCCGGCCGACCCCACGGACCCAGGAGATGCGGCGGACCTGAGCATCATGGGGTATTTTTTGATCGACCCGGCTGTCTGTCCTCGTGCCGGCGTCGCTCTGTCTGTGGCCGCACATTTGCGCAAGAGCTTATGAAAATCAACAGTTTCTTAACCAAGCCTCGTGAATCGCTTGGATTAAGGTAAATGGGTAACCTTGCCGGATTGACGGATACTCTTACCCGGTCCGTCAGGCAGCCTTGGCGACGACGCGGTTGCGGCCACCGCTCTTGGCTTCATAGAGCGCCAGATCGGCGCGTTTCATCAGCGCCGCCACCGTATCCACCCCCTTCAGCACCGACGACACGCCGACGCTGACGGTGACCTCGATGGCCTTGCCATCAGGCCCGATGACGAACGGCATCTGGGCGATTTCGGCGCGGATGCGTTCGGCCACCTTTTCGGCGATCGCTCCATCGGTGTCAGGCATGACCACTACGAACTCCTCACCGCCGAACCGGCAGGCCAGATCGATGCCGCGCACGTTCTTGCGCAGCCGCCGCGCGAATTCCCGCAGCACCTCGTCGCCACCGTCATGGCCGTGCGTGTCGTTAATCGACTTGAAGCGATCGAGGTCGGTGATCATCACCGACAGCGGCCGACGCCGCGCCACGGCGCGGTCGAACAGCGTCTGGAGATGGCTGTCGAGATAGCGGCGGTTGTGCAGCCCGGTCAGCCCGTCGGTCACCGCCATTTCGATCGTCTGCGTCACGCTGGCGCGCAATTGGTCGTTGTAGCGCTTGCGGCGCACCTGGGTGCGCAACCGCGCCGTCAGTTCCTGCTGGTCGATCGGCCGCATCAGATAGTCGTTGATGCCGAGTTCGAGGCCGCGGATGATGCGCTCCTCCTCGCCCTCCTCCGCCAGCAGGATGATCGGCAGGAAGCGTGTGCGATCGAGCGAGCGCAGTTGCGAGCAGAGCCGAAGCGGATCGAAATCTGCGAAGCTCGTCGAGATCATCACGCATTCATAGGGCGTCTCCGCCGCCTGGAAGAAGCCGGCATGCGGATCGCTGGCGACATCCAGGTCAGCACAGTCGCGCAGCATCTTCTGGACGCGCTCGATCGACGATTTGCGCTCATCGATCAGAAGCACTTTCGGCGTCGTGTCCTCGGAGGCGAAATTGCGGCTGAGCAACTCTTCGATGCCGATGTTGCGCGTGGTCGAAGCGCGCAGCCGCAACTCGTCGGTCAGCGACTTCAGCCTGACGAGGCTCTTGACGCGCGTCATCAGTTGCAGGTCGTTGACGGGTTTGGTCAGGAAATCGTCGGCGCCGACCTCAAGCCCGCGCACCCTGTCGGAAACCTGGTCGAGTGCGGTGATCATTACCACTGGAATATGCGACGTCGCCGGATCGCTCTTCAGGCGGCGGCAGACCTCGAAGCCGTCCATGTCCGGCATCATGACGTCGAGCAGCACGACGTCGACCTTGCCGTTCTCGCAGGTCTCGATTGCATCCAGGCCGTTGGTGGCGGTCAACACCTCGAAATATTCGGCCAGCAGCCGAACCTCCAGCAGCCTGACATTGGCAGGGATGTCGTCGACGACGAGAATCCGAGCGGTCATTTCACAAGGCTCCGGCTTTGGCGGCAAGGTGCATCAGGAATCACCCAGGTAAGACTTGATGGTTTCGATGAAGCGCGGCACCGAGATCGGCTTGGAGATATAAGCCTCGCAGCCGCCCTGGCGGATGCGCTCCTCGTCGCCCTTCATCGCGAAGGCGGTGACGGCAATGACCGGGATGACGTGCAGGTCGTCGTCTTCCTTCAGCCATTTCGTCACCTCCAGCCCAGACACTTCAGGCAACTGGATGTCCATCAAAATGAGATCCGGCCGGTGCTGACGCGCCAGATCGAGCGCTTCCAGACCGTTGCGGGTGCGAACTGTCTCGTAACCGCTTGCTTCGATGAGGTCCCGAAAGAGCTTCATGTTGAGCTCATTGTCCTCGACGATCATGACCTTCTTAGGCATCGATATCCCGTCCCGGCCGCTGTTCCGCTCGAAGGCGGCCGTTATGCGCCCTTCCGGGACGCACCAAACCCTAGTCGACTCTACGGCAATATGATTGACGAAACGGAAACCTGCGGCGAGAAAAGCTGCTCCGTTTCCACCTCGGGTCCCGCACTGAAGAGGTAACGACTTGCCGCAAGCGACGCTTGCCATTACTGCGGAAGAGACTCACATTCCGCATACCCTGAAAGGTAATGATGGCAAACGCAGCGTCAATGCGCGAAGAGGCCGAAACCATTGCCGTGAAGGCTCTGGCCTTCGTCGCCTCTGATCCCGAACTGCTGCCTCGCTTCCTGGCGATCACCGGCATCGAGGCGCATTCGATCCGCAAAGCTGCCGGCGAGCCGGGATTTCTGGCCGGTGTGCTGCAGTTCGTTCTCGCCCACGAACCCACATTGCTGCGTTTTGCCGAGGAAACCGGCACGCCACCGGCCTCCGTCGGCAAGGCGTTGCGCGCGCTGCCGCTGGGCGACGATAACCACGAGCATTCCATATGAGTGACGATCCCAAGGCGGCGCCCCGATCGCCAGGTCGAGCGAAGTCTGACTCTTGTCGCCCGGTTTGAGCGACAAGCATAAAACGAAGGCTTGAGGCGCGTCGCGCCAATCCGTTCGAAGGCGACGCGCTTTGGTGAGCCGAGTGGCTACGGTGTCGGATCCGCCTGGTCCGTCTCGTCGCCGCCATCGTCAATGCTGTCGTCCTCGGCAGGATCGGCCGGCTTCAGCATGACGCCATTGACAATGACCGAACCGTCCGGCTTGGCGTTGACGACCCATTCCATGCGGCCGTCCGTCAAGGTCTTGCCGAACCCTTTCACCATCAGGGCCACAGGCACGTACTGCGCCACCTCCGGTTCCGATTTCGCCGCTTCCTGCAAGCCCTCGACGATCTTGTCGAAGCCGGCCACGTCCACCGTCACATTGGCTTCCGGCTTCTCGCCAGGAAAAGTCATTTCGCCTTCCAAGGCGATTTCGGTATCCTTGTTCTTGATGGTGCTATGGCCAATGACGACCTTCGGCGTCTTGGCCATGAAATCGGTTTTGAGCTGCTCTCCGAATTCGGCCGACAGCGGCGGGTTCTTGTTAAGATCAAAGGCTTCGATTGCCTTCTTCGCCATGCTGTCGAGATCGATGTTGGCGCCGCCGAAGTTCAGGTCGATATCGGTCGGCAGCAGCGCCATGCTCCAGCTCGGCAGAAGCTGCTGCGGCACGGTCAACCCCGACGCCTTGATCCCGTAGCCGATCGTACCGCTCTGGGCGACGCCATCCATTCCGAAGGCGGTGCTGAGCTGCGCCGCACCGAACGTGCCGACCGGGCTCTCGACCGCGAAATTCTTGAACCCGTATGTCCCGTCGATGCGCTCCCACACAGGAAGCGCGGCGAGCAGAAGCGATTTGAGCTGCGCCTGGTTGGCTTTCAGCGTGGCTTCATTCTCATTGGCGACGGCAAATGCCAGGAGATCGAGCAGCGGCTTGGTCTGCACGCCCTTGCCTTTGGCATCCACCGACAGTTCCGGTGATTTGACGGTGACCGGGAATTTCAGTCCGCTTTCGGGATCGTCGAATTTGATCGCCTCGACAAAGTTCGACACTTTTTGCGACAACGCGAAATCGACCCCGCCATTGGCAGCCTTGGTGGCGGCCATGGTCGCGGTGCCGCCGTCGGCGCTGACTTCCATGTGCTGCTTGGCATCTTGCGACACCATCGTCATGCCCGCCATCGAACTGGTGCCGCTGGTAAAGGCCGCCAGATTGGGGTCGTAGACACCGGAACCCTTGCCGTCCTTGATAGAAAATTGCGTGCTCTGCAGCCCCTGCGGCCCGTTGAACTCGAAGGAGGCGCTGTGCGAAAGATCCATCGAGACATCCCAGGTCCCGTCGCTGCGCGGCTTGACCAGCAGGGCGTAGGGCGCAAAGTCGAATTTCAACAGCTTCTGGTCGGGCAAGGTGCCGGCGAGCGCCTTGAAATCGAACATGATCTTGTAGGCGCCGCCTTCGACCGAGACCTTCAGGATGCCCTTGTCGAGGGCCTGTTTGCCGACATAGCGGGACAGGTTCTCGGATAGCTGCTTCGCACCCTGGCTGTCGACGCTCTGGCCGAAAGCGGGCGCGCTGAGCAGAAGCGCGGTAAAGGCGATTGGCAACATCCGGTTCACGTAGAATTCTCCGTTTGGTCGAAAAGGCAAAATCGTCTCCTACTTCTGGTAGGGAAAGACCGTCACAACTGCAAGACGGCGAAGTTCAGGCGCTCGGCTCCAGCACCAGCCGCATCAACGGCCGGCCCGCCTTGCGTTCCAGGAGCCGCTCGAACCCGGCCTTCTCGAACACGCGCGACGAGCCCACGAACAGCCCGATGGAGCGTGAATCCTTCGACAGGTCTATCGGGCAGGCTTCCACCATTCGCGCGCCGTTCCTGCGGGCGAAATCGATGCCGCCTTCGACCAGGCGATGGCTGATGCCCTGGCCCCGTGCCTTGGCGCGGATGAAGAAACAGGAAATTGCCCAGACGCTCGGATCCGATGCGTCCGCGGGATCGACCGGAGCCGAGCCCCGGCCCCGGTTGTTCCACTCGGGCACGTCGGCGCGCGGCCCGATCTGCATCCAGCCGACTGCCTTGCCGTCCTCGAACGCCAGCATGCCCGGTGGCGGGCCTGCTTCGATGCGCGCCCTGATGTGGTCTTTGTTGCGTTCGCGGCTGCTTTCGCGACGAGCCGCCGGCGCCAGCCGGAAATGCGTGCACCAGCAGCCGTAGCAGGCGCCCTGCTTGCCGAAGAGATCTTCGAATTCAGGCCAGAGCTCAGGCGCCAGCGGCACTATGGTCGTGCTCATGCGTTCTCCCCAGGCCAAGCTTGTCGCTAGCCTTGCACTGTCGTACCATTGTGTTTGTTCTCTTTATGTTCGCAGCGATGGCGGCTCCTGTCAATAATCCTGATCACGGTTTCTGCCGCGACTGCCTGGCCTTTCAGCGCGGCGACGCCAGGCGCTGCGAGCGATGCGGCAGCCCCAGGCTTGCCCGTCATCCCGAGCTGTACCGGCTGCATCTGGCCCATATCGACTGCGACGCTTTCTATGCGGCAATCGAAAAACGCGACAACCCGGCGCTGAAGGACAAGCCGCTGATCATCGGCGGCGGCAAGCGCGGCGTCGTCTCCACCGCCTGCTACATCGCCCGGATAAGGGGCGTGCGTTCCGCCATGCCCATGTTCAAGGCGCTCGAGGCTTGCCCCGAAGCGGTGGTTATCCCGCCCAATATGGAAAAATACGTGGTCGTCGGGCGCGAGGTGCGCGCGATGATGCAGGCGCTGACGCCGCTGGTCGAGCCGCTCTCGATCGACGAGGCGTTTCTCGACCTTGCCGGAACCGAACGGCTGCACGGCCTGCCGCCGGCGGTGGTGCTGGCCCGTTTCGCGCTGGCCGTCGAGAAGGAGATCGGCATCACCGTTTCGTCAGGTCTGTCCTACTGCAAGTTCCTGGCTAAGGTGGCGTCGGATTTCCGCAAACCGCGCGGCTTCTCGGTCATCGGCGAAGCGGAAGCCGTGGGTTTCCTCGCCGCACAGCCGGTGAGCATGATCTGGGGGGTCGGCAAGGCATTCAACGCCACGCTCGAGCAGGACGGCATCCGCACCATCGGCCAGCTCCAGAAGATGGACCGTGGCGACCTCATGCGCCGCTATGGCGTGATGGGCGACCGGCTTTACCGGCTCTCGCGCGGCGAGGACGTCCGCCGCGTCGATCCCGACCAGGACGCCAAGAGCGTATCGGCCGAAACCACTTTCGACACCGATATCGCTTCGCTGGACGAGCTGGTCTCGGTGCTGCGGGGCCTTTCGGAAAAGGTCTCGGCGCGGCTGAAGAAATCCGGCATCGCCGGGCGCACGGTGGTGCTCAAGCTGAAGACGCAGGATTTCAAGATCCGCAACCGCAACCGCCAGCTCGGCGACCCGACCCGGCTCGCCGACCGTATCTTTTCGACCGGGGTCGAGCTGCTGCGCAAGGAAACCGACGGCACCAAATACCGGCTGCTCGGCATCGGCGTCAGCGATCTTTCCGCCGATGACAAGGCCGATCCGCCCGATCTGGTCGATATCCAGTCGCGCAAGCGGGCCATGGCCGAAGGCGCCATCGACGCGCTGCGCGACAAGTTCGGCCGCAAGGCGGTGGAAACCGGCTATACGTTCGGCAAAGGCCGCGACACCCACCCGCCAGAGCCGCTGGAAGACTGATAAGGATATCAGCTGTCGAGATTTAGGTGCGCTGCAGATCGATCCTGCTTGTCACCATGCTCTTGCCGGTTTTCGGATCAGTGTCGATCACCGTCAGCCGCATGCCGTTCTCGCCTCGTTTCTCGACCTTCATCTGCGCCTTTCGGTCACCATTGACCTCCTTGGCCCAACGGATGCCGAGATTGATCGCGTTGCCCGAACGGGTGCCGTTCAATTGCGCAGGCCCGGTACGAGACCCGACATAAGTGCCGCTATATTTCGCTCCGGCAGTCCTCAGGTCCGCGCTGATGGCGCGCGTCACCACGATAAGCCCTCGGCAATTGCCATCGAGCGACAATGAGGTCGACGTCGCGTTTGACCTGAACGTGCAGGACACATTCACCGTCGGCGCGTCGGTAGTCACCTTGACGATGCCCTTGCCGGTGAAATTGCCCTTGAACGACTGGAGAAATCTGGACTCGTCGGCATGTGCCGCGCCTGCCGTGACCAACAGGCAGCCAGCAAGCGCAAATTGCGCAAATGATCTCATCGAAATTCTCCTATCGACATTGAAAGGCACCTGCGAAGCACTTCCGATATTCGGAACTCAACGCCCCCTGCCGTGCCAGGTTCCGCCTTCAACATGACTGTTTTGCAACATCCGGCTGGCCCAGAAGAATGCGGCTGCTAGCGGTTGCGGCAAAAGCCACGGCCTGCGACATAGCGGAAATGGCACCCACCCCTTCCATCCCCAAGGCCGCGTTCTGGATGGCGCTGTCGATCGCCTCGTTCCTGGCGATGTCGGTCGCGGGCCGCGCCACCACGGCCGAGCTCAACGTTTTCCAGGTGCTGGAGCTGCGCTCGGTGATCGGCTTTTTCATCCTGCTGCCGCTGGTCATGCAAAATGGCGGCTTTGCCGCCATGCGCACTGGGCGCCCCCTCGCCCATGTCACGCGCAACGTGGTTCACTATACCGGCCAGGCGGCGTGGCTCTACGCCCTGACGCTGATCCCTTTGGCGGTGCTGATCTCGATCGAATTCACGACGCCGATCTGGACGGCGATCCTTGCGGTCACCTTTCTCGGCGAAAGGCTCACCCGGCCGAAGCTCGGCGCCGTGGCGCTCGGGCTGATCGGTGTCGTGATCATCGTGCGCCCAGGCGTCGGCTCGGTCGATCCGGGACATCTGGTCGTGCTGGGCGCGGCAATGTGCTTCGGCATCTCGCTGGTCCTGGTCAAGTCGCTGACGCGGACCGACAGCGTTGTGCGAATCATCTTCTGGATGCTGATCATCCAGTCGGTGCTCGGCCTGATCCCGGCGCTCTACGAATGGCGCAACCCTTCGCTCGAGCTGTGGCCGTGGATCCTGCTGATCGCCTTCACTGGCATGTCGTCACATTTCTGCATGGCCTGGGCGCTGAGCTACGCCGATGCCACCGTCATTTCTCCGATGGATTTCCTGCGCGTGCCGCTGTCGGCATTGATCGGCTGGCTGCTCTACAAGGAGCAGATCGACGCTTTTACCGCAGGCGGGGCATTGCTGATCCTGATGGGCAATATGCTCAACCTGCAGCGCCGGCAGCCAAAGCCGGCGCAAGCGGCGGCATCGTAGCGCGCCTCAATCGCCCCTCAATCACCGCTGTCGGGTATGTTGAGGAGGTGGCCGCAGGCCTTGCAGTGAACGGCGTCCGGCTCGTGCCGTTGCAGGCCGCATTGCGGACAGGGAAAGAACACCTTGGCCGGTCGGAAGATCGCCTGCGCCAGCCTGACGAACAGCGATATGCCGATGATCATGGTCACGATCGCCGTCAGTTTCCCCGCCATTCCCGGCAGCACGATGTCGCCGAACCCGGTCGTGGTCACCGTCGCGACGGTGAAGTAAAGCGCGTCGATGTAGCTTTCCAGCCCCGCTCCGCTGCGGAAGAAGAAAGTGTAGACGAAACCGGTGATCACGAAGAGGAACGTCAAGAGATTGATCACCGCGTGGCTCGCTTCGCGCCAGGGCCGCAGGCCCTGCATCTCGAAATGCCGCCAGAGCGAACCGCTGCGCGACAGCGACCACAGCCGCAGAATGCGCAGAAAGCCGAGATTGGCCAGCGCCGTCGGCATCAGCAGCGTCAAAAGGATGAAAATGTCCACCCAGGAGGTCGGCTGCTTCATCAGCCGCAGCATGTCGTTCGAGGCAAGCAGCCTGGCAACCAGGTCGGCGGCGACCAGAGCCGCCACCGCATAGTCGAGCCACAGGAATGAGGCCGACTGCTGGATGACGGGCGTGGCGATGAAGAAGGCAATGATGGCCAGGTCGATGATGACCGCAACCAGCTGAAACCGAAAAGCCGCCGGCGTGCGGCCGTGGTAGAGCTTGCGCAGCGTGTCGCGCAGCCACGCCATTGTGGAACGGTCCTGCAATCCGTCGCTGTCTTTCGTCTTCATGGCAATTGCGGTGACTTGAGCGGCGGATGCCGCCCGGCGGATTGCCACCAGTCCCCGGAAGGGGCGATCACACCAGCTCCACTTCGACCACGCCTGGCACGGCGCGCATCGCCGAGGCGATTTGCGGCGAGACGCGGTAGCCCCCCTGCAGGGCAATCTCCACCTCGCCCTGCGCTTCTTCCTTGATAACGATGATGCTCACCTGACTTTCACCACGCTGGGTAAGCTGCGATTGAATGATCGAGGCAGGCGCATCGTTTCTGACGAAGATGCGCAGTGCCTTCTGGATGCGGCTGGCCTCGTCCTCAAGCGACTGCACTGTCTGGATGCGCAGGTTGACGCCCTCCGGCCTGTCCTCCGCCGCCACGGTGATGACCACGGAGCGGCCCGGCTCCAGCATGTCGCGATACTGCGCCAATCCTTCGGAAAACAGCACCGCCTCATACTGGCCGGACGTGTCCGAGAACTGCACCACGCCCATCTTGTTGCCGGTCCGCGTCTTGCGCTCCTGCTTGGTGGTCACGGTGCCGGCGAGGCGCCCTGCGGTGGCACCGCGCTTGACCGCGGCCGAAAACTCCGCCCAGTTCTGCACCCGCATCTTCTGCAGCGCCGCCTTGTACTCGTCCAGCGGATGGGCGGAGAGATAGAAACCGACCACCTGGAATTCGCGGTGCAGGCGGTCGGCGGCGAGCCACGGTTCGGTCACGGGCAAGTTGAGCGCCTGCGACTGTGCCCCTAGAGACGCGCCGAAAATGTCGGCCTGGCCTGAGACGGCGTTCTGCTGCGCCAGTGACGCCAGCCCCATCATCCGCTCGACGCCAGCCATCATCGCGGCGCGGTCATGGCCGAAACAGTCTAGCGCTCCGGCCATGATCAGGCTTTCGAAGACGCGCTTGCCGACGATTTTCGGATCGACCCTCTCGCAGAAATCGGCCAGGCTCTTGAACGGCTTCTCGCCGCGCATGGCGACGACATGCTCCACCGCCGCGTCGCCGACTCCCTTGAGCGCGGCCATCGAATAGTAGATGCGGTTCTCGCCGACCTCGAAGGGACGAAAGCTTGATATCACCGACGGTGCCACCACCTCGATGCCGAGGCGCAGCGCATCCTGGCGGAAATCCGCGAGCTTGTCGGTGTTTCCCATGTCGAGCGTCATCGACGCCGCCAGGAACTCGACCGGATAATGCGCCTTGAGATAGGCGGTCTGGTACGAGACGACGGCGTATGCGGCCGCGTGCGATTTGTTGAAACCGTAGTCGGCGAACTTGGCTAGCAGGTCGAAGATGAAGTCGGCCTGCGGCTTGGCCACGCCGCGTTCGACGGCGCCCGAGACGAAGCGCTCACGCTGCTTGTCCATCTCGGCGCGGATCTTCTTGCCCATGGCGCGGCGCAAAAGATCTGCTTCGCCCAGCGAATAGCCGGACAATTCCTGCGCGATCTGCATCACCTGTTCCTGGTAGACGATGACGCCTTGCGTCTCCTTCACCAGATGGTCGATCTTGGGATGGATCGACGCCATCTCCTCCTCGCCGTGCTTCCTGGCGTTGTAGGTCGGGATGTTCTCCATCGGCCCCGGCCGGTACAGCGCCACCAGCGCGATGATGTCCTCGATGCAGTCGGGCCGCATGCCGATCAGCGCCTTGCGCATGCCGGCACTTTCCACCTGGAACACGCCGACCACTTCGCCGCGCGACAGCATGGCGTAGGTCTCGGGGTCGTCGAGCGGTATCGTCGCAAGATCGATGTCGATGCCGCGGCGGCGTATCAGCTTCACCGCCGTCTCCAGCACCGTCAGCGTCTTCAGGCCGAGAAAGTCGAACTTCACCAGCCCGGCCTGCTCGACATATTTCATGTTGAACTGGGTGACCGGCATGTCCGAACGAGGATCGCGGTACATCGGCACCAGCTCCGACAGCGGCCGGTCGCCGATGACGATGCCGGCGGCGTGCGTCGACGCATGGCGATAAAGCCCTTCCAGCTTCTGTGCCATGTCGAGCAGCGTCTGGACGATCGGCTCCTTTTCGGCCTCCTCGGCAAAACGCGGCTCGTTGGCGATGGCGTCCGCCAGTTTTACCGGATTGGCCGGGTTCTGCGGCACCATCTTGGACAGCTTGTCGACCTGGCCGTAAGGCATTTGCAGCACGCGACCGACGTCGCGCAGCACGGCGCGGGCTTGCAGCGTTCCAAAGGTGATGATCTGGCCGACCTGGTCGCGTCCATATTTCTGCTGGACATAGCGGATCACCTCTTCGCGGCGGTCCTGGCAGAAGTCGATGTCGAAATCGGGCATCGACACGCGGTCCGGATTGAGGAAGCGCTCGAACAGCAGCGAGAAACGCAGCGGATCGATGTCGGTGATGGTGGTGGAATAGGCGACCAGCGAGCCCGCACCCGAGCCGCGCCCCGGCCCGACTGGAATGCCTTGCGACTTGGCCCATTTGATGAAGTCGGCAACGATCAGGAAGTAGCCTGGGAATTTCATCTTCTCGATGATGCCGAGCTCGAACTCGAGCCTCTCGCGGTATTGCTCGACCGTATAGCCCGGCGTCGGTCCGTGCGCGGCAAGCCGGGCCTCCAGCCCTTCACGCGCCTGGCGGGCAAGTTCGGCGGCCTCGGCCTTCTCGGCTGCGTCCTTGTCCGACGCGTCGCCGCCGGTAAAGCGCGGCAGGATCGGGCTGCGGGTTTTCGGATAGTAGGAGCAGCGCAACGCGATCTCGACCGTGTTGTCGATCGCTTCCGGCAGATCGGCGAACAACGCTGCCATCTCAGCCTGGCTACGCAGGAAGTTATCCGGTGAAAGCCGGCGGCGATTGTCCACGGCGACGACCGAGCCCTCCGCTATGGCGATCAGCGCATCATGCGCGTCATAATCGTCGCGCGAGGAGAAGAACGCCTCGTTGGTGGCGACGAGCGGTAACTCGTGGGCATAGGCGAGATCGATCGTGGAATGTTCTATCAGCCGGTCGTAACCGGAAACTCGTTCCAGTTCGACATAGAGCCGATCGCCGAACAGGGCTTTCAGGGTCGACAGCCGGGTCTCCGCGAGATCGCGTCGATCCTCCTTCAGAGCCGCGCCGATAGGGCCGCGGGGACCGCCGCTGAGGCAGATCAGCCCGTCGGCCTGGCCCTCCAGCATCTCGCTGGTCAGATGCACCGCCTCGCCGGGCGGCGTCTCCAGATAGACGCGGCTTACCAGCCTGACCAGATTGGAATAGCCGGCCTCGGTCGCCGCGATAAGCACGACTGGCCGCATCTCGGGCCCCTGCCGCCGGCGGTCGCGCTGGCCGTCGACGTTCTCGCCGGAAAAGGCGAGCGCGATCTGGCAGCCGATGATCGGCTGGATGCCGTCCTTCACCGCCTTCTGCGCGAATTCGAGCGCGCCGAACAGATTGTTGGTGTCGGTGACCGCGATTGCCGGACACTCGTCCTTGACCGCATGGCCGACGATCTTGCCGAGTTGGAGCGCGCCTTCCAGCAGCGAATAGGCCGAGTGGACGCGAAGATGCACGAAAGGACGCGCCGGCGCTTCTGGCGCCGCCGCCTTCACTGCCGCTTCGCGCAGCAAGGGGTCGCGTGGAAGTCTGTCATCCGCCATGGTTTTTCGCGTTTCCCGAAGGACTTGAGTCGATCAAGATGTATTGTCCGGCACCGGGCGATGCCAGTCCAGCACAAACGAACATCGGCCACAGGCTTCCGCCCGCCCTCGCTTCAGGCGAATTCCATGATCACCGCGTCGACGGCCAGGCTGTCGCCCGGCTTGACGTTGAGTTTCGCCACCACGAGATCGCGCTCGGCGCGCAGCACGTTCTCCATCTTCATCGCCTCGACGACGGCCAGAGTCTCGCCGGCCTTGACCTCCTGGCCTTCGGCGACGGCGATCGAGACGACGAGGCCGGGCATGGGACATAGCAGCAGGTTGGACGTGTCGGGCTCCAGCTTTTCCGGCATCAGCCTTTCCAGCACGGCAATGCGCGGCAGCATGGCGCGCGCCGTCACCGAAAGCCCTTTCCAGGCGATGCGAAGGCCGTTTGGCGCCGGGCGCAGTTGCGCCACCATTTCGTGCCCGCCGACGCTGCCGCGCCAGACCAGTTCGCCCGGCCGCCAGGCCGACGAAACCGTCAGCGGCTTGCCGCCCTCGATGGACAAGTCGACTTCCATCGGAATGGAGATCATGCCCTCCAGGATGGACGCGGACAGATAGTCCTTGCCAATCTTCACCACCCAGTGACGCTTGAGTGCCCCCGAATGCGGCGCCAAGCGCCCGCCCAGCCGGTCGAGCCGGTCGCGGCGCAGCAATTCGACCACGGTGGCGACCGCCGCCAACACGGCCTTGTCGTCATGGTCGGGCAGGATCGGCGCAAAGCCGTCGGGATATTCCTCTGCGATGAATCCGGTCGAAATCCGCCCTTCCCGCCAGCGCGGATGCTGCATGAGCGCCGCCAGAAAAGGGATGTTGTGCTCGATGCCGTCGACGACAAAACTGTCCAACGCTTCGGACATCGCGTCGATTGCCTCCAGCCGGGTCGGCGCCCAGGTGCACAGCTTGGCAATCATCGGGTCGTAGAACATCGAAATCTCCGATCCCTCGGTGACGCCGGTGTCGTTGCGGATGACGACGTCGCCGACTTGCCCTTCCTGCGGCGGTCGATAGCGCGTCAGGCGGCCGATCGACGGCAGGAAGTTGCGATACGGATCCTCGGCATAGAGCCGGCTCTCCACCGCCCAGCCATTCAGTTTCACGTCGCTTTGCTTCAAGGCGAGCTTCTCGCCGGCTGCCACACGGATCATCTGCTCGACCAGATCGACACCGGTGACAAGCTCCGTCACCGGATGCTCGACCTGCAATCGTGTATTCATTTCAAGGAAATAGAAGTTTTTCTCAGAGTCGACGATGAATTCCACCGTGCCGGCGCTCTGGTAGTCGACGGCCCTGGCCAGCGCCACCGACTGCTCGCCCATGGCCTTGCGTGTCCTGGCATCGAGGAAAGGCGATGGCGCCTCCTCGGCCACCTTCTGGTTGCGGCGCTGGATCGAGCATTCGCGCTCGCCGAGATAGAGTGCGTTGCCATGCGCGTCGGCCAGCACCTGGATCTCGATGTGGCGTGGATCGACGATGAACTTCTCGATGAAGACGCGGTCGTCGCCGAACGAGCTCTTGGCCTCCGAGCGCGCGCGGTCGAAGCCGTCGCGCACCTCGGCCTGGTTCCAAGCGATGCGCATGCCCTTGCCGCCGCCGCCGGCCGAGGCCTTGATCATCACGGGATAGCCGATCTCTCCGGCGATCTTCTCCGCGTGGTCGGCGTTCTCGATGACGCCGAGCCAGCCGGGAACCGTCGAAACATTGGCGGCGTTGGCGAATTTCTTCGATTCGATTTTGTCGCCCATCGCCTTGATGGCCTTCGGCTTCGGCCCGATGAAGACGATGCCCTCCTTCTCCAGCGCCTCGCAGAATGATGCGCGCTCGGACAGGAAGCCATAGCCGGGATGCACGGCCTGAGCGCCGGTCGCCTTGCACGCCGCGATGATTTTCTCGGGCACGAGATAGCTCTGCGCGGCTGGCGACGGTCCGATATGCACCGCCTCGTCGGCCATCTCGACATGCACGGCATCGCGATCGGCGTCGGAATAGACAGCGACCGTGGCGATGCCCATCTTGCGCGCGGTCTTGATGACGCGGCAGGCTATCTCGCCACGGTTGGCGATCAGGATTTTGGTGAACATGCGGGCAAATTCCCCTCCGGCGGACGGTCCAGTTCTATGGATTATGTCGCCATGTCTCAAGTACCGTGTGCGTGGCGCGAACGCCTGCGGTCAAGGGTGTGCTACCTGCGTCAAGAAAGCCGATATTTCGTCTCATCTGGCGGTTGATGAGCAGGCCAAAACCTGAAAGCCTGAGCGCAAAATTGCGTTGGAGGATTGCCAGATGAAAACCCGCGCCGCCGTTGCCGTTGCTGCCGGAAAGCCGCTTGAGATCATGGAGGTCGACCTTGACGGTCCGCGCGAGGGCGAGGTGCTGGTCGAGATCAAGGCGACCGGCATCTGCCACACCGACGAGTTCACGCTGTCGGGCGCCGATCCCGAGGGCCTGTTCCCGGCCATTCTCGGCCACGAGGGCGCCGGCGTGGTGGTCGATGTCGGCAAGGGCGTCACCTCGGTCAAAAAGGGCGACCATGTGATCCCGCTCTATACGCCCGAATGCCGGCAGTGCCCGTCGTGTTTGTCGCGCAAGACCAATCTGTGCACCGCCATCCGCGCCACGCAGGGGCAAGGCCTGATGCCGGACGGCACCTCGCGCTTCTCGATCGGGGGCGAAAAATTGTTTCACTATATGGGCTGCTCGACCTTCTCCAACTTTACGGTGCTGCCGGAGATCGCCGTGGCCAAAGTCAATCCCGACGCGCCCTTCGACAAGATCTGCTACATCGGCTGCGGGGTGACCACCGGCGTGGGCGCGGTGATCAACACCGCCAAGGTCGAGCAAGGCGCGACCGCGGTGGTCTTCGGCCTCGGCGGCATCGGGCTCAACGTCATCCAGGGCCTGAAACTTGCCGGCGCCGACATGATCATCGGCGTCGATCTCAACAACGACAGACGAGCCTGGGGCGAGCGCTTCGGCATGACGCATTTCGTCAATCCGAAGGAGATCGACGGCGACATCGTTGCCCATCTCGTCAACATGACCAAGCGCGGCGCCGACCAGATCGGCGGCGCCGACTATACGTTCGACTGCACCGGCAACACCAAGGTGATGCGCCAGGCGCTGGAGGCTTCGCATCGCGGCTGGGGCAAGTCGGTGGTCATCGGTGTGGCGGGCGCCGGCCAGGAGATCTCGACGCGGCCCTTCCAGCTGGTCACCGGGCGGACCTGGATGGGCACCGCCTTCGGCGGCGCGCGCGGCCGCACCGACGTGCCCAGGATCGTCGACTGGTACATGGACGGCAAGATCGAGATCGATCCGATGATCACCCACACGCTCAAGCTCGAGGACATCAACAAGGGTTTCGACCTCATGCATGAGGGCAAGTCGATCAGGAGTGTCGTGGTTTATTGAGGGCGGCCACACGCCGCGGGCACGGGCCCGCGACCTCTGTGGTCAAAAATGGGAGGAGAAAGGCATGGCGGAAAAACTGCATCCGAAAATCGACAATGGTCTGCCCAGGGAGAGTGCGAGCTTTATCGGCGGCACGCTGGTCTGCGCCTGTACCAGCAATCCGGTCAAGGTGAAGGTCAAGGGCCAGATCGCCCACAACCACGCCTGCGGCTGCACCAAATGCTGGAAGCCCGAAGGGGCGGTGTTCTCGGTGGTGGCCGTAGCCGGCACCGGCGACGTCACCGTCACCGAGAACGGCGACAAGCTGAAGGTGGTGGACCCGAGCGCGTTGATCCAGCGCCATGCCTGCACCGGCTGCGGCGTCCACATGCATGGACCCGTCGAGCGCGACCATCCGTTCAAGGGCTTGTCCTTCATCCATCCCGAGCGCTTCGAGGAGGATGGCTGGTCGCCGCCGGGCTTTACCGCCTTTGTTTCTTCGATCATCGAATCCGGTGTCGACCCGAGCCGCATGGACAGCATTCGCGGCCAACTGAAATCGATCGGCCTCGAACCTTATGACTGCCTCAACCCCGGCCTGATGGACTATATCGCCACCTGGACCGCCAAGAGGTCGGGAGCGCTTCCGGCCTGACGACCATGAGATTTGAGGCATGGGGCCGGACGGGTTGCCGGCCCCATGCTCATTTGGAGAGACAATGCCCGCACCCGCCATCCTCGTCGACGCAGACGCTTGCCCGGTCAAAGCCGAAGTCGAAAAAGTTGCCGAGCGCCACGGCGTCGTCGTCACCTATGTTTCCAATGGCGGCCTGCGCCCCTCCCGCGACCCCATGATCCGCAATGTCGTCGTGTCCAAGGGTGCCGACGCCGCCGACGACTGGATCGTGGAAAACGCAAAACCCAACGACATCGTGGTGACCGCGGACATTCCACTGGCCGCACGCACGGTGGCGCTCGGGGCCCATGTATTGGGGCCGACCGGACGTCCATTCACGCCGGAAACGATCGGCATGGCGGTGGCAATGCGCGACTTGAAGCAGCATCTGCGCGAGACCGGCGAAAGCAAGGGCTACAATGCGAGCTTCGCACCGCAAGACCGCTCACGGTTTCTCGGCGAACTCGACCGCATCTTGCGGCGCGCTCTAAAATCCGCCACACCGCAGTAGAAGCCCAGCGCCATTCGGAACCATCATGGCCGCCGAAATCCCCTCCAGCACGCCCATGCACCGGCACATGCTGTTCGCGGTGTCGGCTTGTGTCGGCGTCTTTGCGCTTCTGCTGGCGTTGCTGCTTCACGCGCCGCTCGCTTATTCGATCGGCGCCAACGCCTTTTTTGCCGCCTATGTCACGCTGGTTGTCGCCCAGATGCCCAAATTCACCGGCATCTATCTCAGCAAGAATGCGCGTGACACCGACCAGCCTGTGCTGGTCATCTTCGCCGTCACGCTGGTCGTCGTCGGCGTTGCCATCACAGCACTGTTCCAGTTGATCAACCAGAAAGGCAGTTCGAACGCGATGGAGCTCGGCTTCGCGCTGCTGTCGATTCCCCTCGGCTGGTTCACCATCCACGCCATGGCGGCATTGCACTATGCGCATGTGTACTGGATGGACGGCGACCTGGTCGATGCCGGAACCAAGAAGAAAATCCCGGTCGGCGGCTTGCTGTTCCCCGGCGACAAACGGCCGGAAGGCTGGGATTTTCTGTACTTCTCGACGGTCATCGGCATGACGGCGCAGACCGCCGACACCAACATCTCGACAACCCATATGCGCCGCGTCGTGCTTGTTCATTCGATCCTGTCGTTCTTCTTCAACACGGTCATCGTCGCCGCCGCCGTCAATCTCGCCGTCAGCCTGGGCGGCCCTTGAGCTTCGATCTGATATTTTCGTGATCGATGAAACATCGGCTTGGCTGGCGACGTATCAGGAGGAGAATGATGCAGACAGCGGCCGCGCCGGATGGAACGGCCAGGAAGCGAGACCAGATGGAATCGGTTGCCATGAACCAACCCGCCGCCAGCGCGGACAGTGACGCTACGAAGGCCACGACATTGATCTACCGGCAATCGGCCTGGACGCGGCTGACGCACTGGCTGTGGGCCATCTCGCTGTTCTTCATGCTGCTTTCCGGCCTCCAGATCTTCAACGCCCGTCCGCAGCTCTATCTCGGCAAGCAGTCCGGCTTCGACTACAACAACACCGCCTTCGCTATCGGCGCCGAGAACACGAATGCCGGGCCGCGCGGCTATACCGAAATCCTCGGACACCGCTTCGACACCACCGGCGTGCTCGGCTGGTCTGGGCCGGCAGGACAAGAGACGCCCCGCGCCTTCCCGTCCTGGGCGACGATCCCATCATACTACGACCTCGGCACGGCACGCGTCGTGCATTTCTTCTTCGCATGGGTGCTGACGACGACGCTGCTTGTGTGGCTGGTCGCCAGCCTGGTCAACGGCCACATCAGACGTGACCTCGCCCCTCGCCTGGACGATCTCAGGCGCCTGCCGCAAGATATCGTCAATCACGCCAGGCTGAAGTTCCACCACACGCGCGAATACAACACGCTGCAGAAAATGGCCTATGGCGGCGTGCTGTTCGTGCTGTTGCCGCTGATGATCCTCACCGGGCTCGCAATGTCGCCAAGCATGAATTCGGTGCTGCCGTTCCTCAACGACCTGCTCGGCGGCCGGCAGACGGCGCGCACCATCCATTTCACCGTCATGGTGCTGCTCGTGGGCTTCTTCATCATCCATATTCTGATGATCGTCGCCGCCGGCCCGATCAACGAACTGCGCTCGATCGTCACCGGATGGTATCGGACCGACCCGCCGGCGCATCATGACGCAAAATCCTCCGAAAGGAGCGCCTGACATGGCAAAATTCGAGATCAACCGCAGGAAATTCCTGACCGCGGCCAGCCTTGGCCTTTCCGGTATCACGCTTTCAGGCTGCGATGCCTTCGACAGCCAGCTCGGCGTGGGCGACGGCCTGCGCAGCTTCCTCGAAAACGCCAACGATCTCACACACCACGCGCAACGTCTGCTCGCGGGCAGCGATTCGCTGGCGCCGGAGTTCACTGAAGCCGACATCCGTCAGCCGATGCGCCCCAACGGCGTGACGTCACCCGACGACGATACCTACAAGGCCCTGCTCGCCAACAACTTCGCCGACTGGCGACTGGAGGTTTCGGGTCTGGTCGAAAAGCCGCTGTCGCTGACCCGCGAGCAGCTCATGAACATGCCGAGCCGAACGCAGATCACCCGCCATGATTGTGTCGAAGGCTGGAGCTGTATCGCCAAATGGACCGGCACGCCGCTGTCGCTGGTGCTCGACCAGGCGGTGGTCAAACCCGAGGCGCGCTACGTCATGTTCCATTGCCTGGACACGATCGACCGCAGCCTTTCGGGCGACATCAAATATTACGGCAGCATCGACCTCATCGACGCCCGCCACCCGCAAACGATCCTGGCCTACGGCGTCAACGGCAAGCCGCTGCCGGTCGAGAACGGCGCGCCGCTGCGTGTCCGGGTCGAGCGCCAGCTCGGCTACAAGATGCCGAAATATCTCTACAAGATCGAGCTGGTCGACGGCTTCGCCGCCGTAGGAGCGGGACGTGGCGGTTATTGGGAAGACAACGGCTACGACTGGTATGGCGGGATCTGATCGCAATCGGCACGCTGCTACCGAGCCAGGCATTGCCTAAGCGGCCTTGCCTCGTCGTCAAGAGCTGGGCCGGCCCGCACAGCCTCGCAATCCCAGTGATATCGGCCGTGTCTTGCCCAGCAAACAGCCTGGTTGGCGAAGACTGTCGGCAACACGTCGCCGGCAGGTGACAATCTGTCGTTGACGGGCTATGGATAACGAGTCGAGGGCTTTTGCGAGCCCTACCTGTTTGCGGGAGAGAGCAGCGAGAGCTGTCGCCGAAGGGGAAATCGCCCGAAATCTCTCAGGCAAAAGAACCGTAGACGGGAAAGACACTCTGGAAAGTCGGGGCCTGCCCCCGCGCCGAAGGTGTAAGCGCTGCCGACAGAGTTACGGGGCGCGAGTCTCTCAGGCTTCAGACAGAGGGGCACGGACTGGTCGCCATTCGCGACCGATTGCGTGCGACTCTGGAGAACACATGACGGGCGACACCAAACACCTTCCTCTCGAAGACATCCACGCAGCTGCCGGTGCGCGCTTTGGCGCCTTTGCCGGCTGGTCGATGCCGCTGACCTACCCGGCCGGCGTCATGAAGGAGCATCTTCACACCCGCGAACATGCGGGCCTGTTCGACATCTCGCACATGAAACTGTTCAAGGTCATCGGGCCGGGCGCGATTCCCCTGCTCAATCTTGCCTGTCCGCTCGATGCGGGCGCGCTCGAAATCTCACAGTCGAAGCTGACATTTTTCCTGAACGAGGCCGCGGGGATCCTGGACGATCTGATCGTCACCCGGCTGGGCGATACCAACTTCATGGTCGTCGCGAATGCCGGCAACGCGATCGCCGACGAGAAGCATTTGCGCGAGCTCGCGACCGGCTTCGATGTCAAGGTCGAACCGCTCGACCGGGTCTTCCTCGCCATCCAGGGTCCCGAGGCCTGGGCGGCACTTTCGCGCGCCGGTATCGAGACCGGGTCGCTGCTGTTCATGCATGGCATCGAACCGCGAAAGAACTGGTTCATGAGCCGGTCCGGCTACACCGGCGAGGACGGGTTTGAGATCGGCCTGCCTGAGGCAGACGCGCGCGGTCTCGTGGCGAAGCTGCTCGAAGACGAGCGCGTGCTGTGGATCGGCCTTGCCGCCCGTGACAGCCTGCGGCTGGAAGCCGGCCTCTGCCTGCACGGCCAGGACATCACCGCGCAAACCGATCCGGCAAGCGCGGCGCTGATGTGGGCCATCCCGACGGACATCCGCGCCAACGGCACGTTTATCGGCGCCGACGCGCTGCGCGCCGCCGTCGAGCGCGGCTCCGCTCAGAAGCGCGTCGGCCTGAGGCCGGATGCCCGCCAGCCAGTGCGCGCCGGCGCCACGCTCTTTGACGCCGACGGCAATCCCGCCGGCCACGTAACCTCGGGCGGTTTCGGCCCGTCTGCCGGCCATCCCGTCGCCATGGGTTATGTCCCGACGCCCTTGGCGAAACCCGGAACTCGGATTTTCGCCGACGTGCGCGGAACGAAGATTCCCGTCGACGTTTCTTCCCTGCCTTTCCTCCCGCATCGCTACCGCAAAGGATAATTTTCAGATGGCAAAGACCTATTTCACCGCCGATCACGAGTGGCTCAGCGTCGAGGGCGGCATCGCCACCGTCGGCATCACCGACTACGCGCAGGAGCAGCTGGGCGACCTCGTCTTCGTCGAACTGCCCGAAACAGGCAAGAAGCTCGCCAAGGGCGACACCGCCGTCGTGGTCGAATCCGTCAAGGCGGCCTCCGACGTCTACGCGCCGGTCGACGGCGAGATCACCGAGGCCAACGCAACGCTGTCGTCCGATCCGTCGCTGGTCAATTCGGCGGCGACCGGCGCCGGATGGCTGTGGAAAATGAAGCTTGCCGACGAAAGCCAGCTCGCCAGTCTCATGGATGAGGCCGCCTACAAAGCCCATATCGGCTGAAATCAGGACGCATTGACATGACCGCAGCACCCTACCCCTTCTCGGCCCGCCATATCGGACCCGGCATTGCCGATGTGAGAGCCATGCTGGCCGTCATCGGCGTGCCCTCAGTGGAGACGTTAATCAGCCAGGCCGTGCCGAGATCGATCCGCCTCGACCAGCCGCTGTCCCTGCCCGCGCCGGCCAGCGAAGCCGAAGCGCTGGCCGAATTGTCGGCGACCATGGCCCGGAATACGGTTCTGAAGAGCTTCATCGGCGCCGGATATTACGGCGTGCACGTGCCGCCGGTCATCCAGCGCAACCTGTTCGAGAACCCGGCCTGGTACACGGCCTATACGCCCTACCAGGCGGAGATCAGCCAGGGCCGCCTGGAAATGCTGTTCAATTTCCAGACGTTGGTTGCGGAACTGACCGGCCTGCCTGTGGCATCGGCTTCGTTGCTCGACGAAGCGACAGCGGTCGCCGAAGCGATCGGCATCGCATTGCGCCATCACCGCGACAAGCGCACCAAGGTGGCTCTCGCCGGCACGCCGCACCCGCAGACGCTGGATGTGGCGCGCACCCGCGCCGAGCCGCTCGGCATCGAGATCGACGGCGAGACGATCGACGACAACACAGCCGCCCTGCTCGTCTCCTGGCCGGACACTTTCGGCGTCTATGGTGATCACAAGGCGGCCATCGACAAGGCGCGCGCGGCCGGCGCTCTGGTCGTCTTCATCGCCGACCCGCTCGGCCTGACACTGACCGACACGCCGGCAAGGCTTGGCGCAGACATTGCCGTCGGTCCAATGCAGCGCTTTGGCGTGCCGATGGGCTTTGGAGGCCCGCACGCCGCCTACTGCGCGGTTGCCGACAAATTGACCCGATTGATGCCCGGCCGCCTGGTCGGCCAGTCGACCGACAGCAAGGGCCGTCCAGGCTACAGGCTTGCCCTACAGACGCGCGAGCAGCACATCCGCCGCGACAAGGCAACGTCCAACATCTGCACCGCCCAGGCGCTGCTTGCCAACATGGCGACAGCCTACGCCATCTGGCACGGCCCCGCCGGCCTTCAGGCAATCGCCGGGCGCATCCACGCGCTGGCCAGCCGCCTGGCAGCCGGGCTCAAGGCGGCAGGCTTGCCGGTGATCGGCACGAGCCGCTTCGACACGGTGACGGTGGAGACGAAGGGAAAGGCCGCGCAGATTGCCGCCGCCGCCGAAAAGGGCGGCCGGCTTCTGCGCGTCATCGATGCCGACCGTGTCGGCATCGCCTTCGACGAGACCTCTGACGAAACCGACCTGGAAGCCATTGCCGCCTTGTTTGGGGCCAAGCCAAGCGCGGAGGCCGCCGCCACCACGCCCGGCAAGCCGCGCGGCAAGGAGTTTCTCACCCAGCCCGTCTTCCACGAGAACAAGTCGGAAACCGAGATGATGCGCTTCCTGCGCCGGCTGGCCGACAAGGACCTGGCCCTCGACCGCGCGATGATCCCGCTGGGGTCCTGCACCATGAAGCTCAATGCCGCGGCCGAGATGATGCCTGTGAGTTGGCCTGAAATCGCCAACATGCATCCCTTCGCGCCGGCCGCGCACTCGGCAGGCTACCGCGCCATGATCGACGATCTGGAAGGCTGGCTTTCGGAGATTACCGGCTTCGATGCGGTAAGCCTGCAGCCCAACGCCGGCAGCCAGGGCGAATATGCCGGATTGCTGGCCATCCGCGCCTATCACCGCTCGCGCGGCGAGGGCCATCGCACGGTCTGCCTGATCCCGTCCTCCGCGCACGGCACCAATCCGGCGAGCGCGGCGATGGCCGGCATGAGCGTGGTCGTCGTTCGCTGCCTGGAGGACGGCAATATCGACATGGACGACATGAGGGCCAAGGCCAACGAGCATTCCAGGAATCTCGCGGCGCTGATGTTCACCTATCCCTCGACGCATGGCGTCTATGAAGAGGGCGCGCGACATCTCTGCGCCCTCATCCATGAGCATGGCGGCCAGGTCTATTTCGACGGCGCCAACCTCAACGCCCTGGTCGGCCTCGCCCGCCCGGGCGACATCGGCGCCGACGTCTGCCACATGAACCTGCACAAGACCTTCTGCATCCCCCATGGCGGCGGCGGCCCGGGTGTCGGCCCGATCGGCGTCAGGGCGCATCTGAAGCCCTATCTGCCGGGCCATGTCACCGAAGGCTCCGCGCATGCCGTGGCCGCCGCACCTTTCGGGAGTGCCTCCATCCTGCCCATCACCTGGATGTACATCCGCATGATGGGCGCTTCCGGCCTGAAGCAGGCGACCGAGACGGCGATCGTTTCGGCCAACTACGTCGCGACGCGGCTCGCCCCACACTTCCCGCTCCTTTACAAGGGCAGGAGCGACCGCGTTGCCCATGAGTGCATCCTCGACACCCGCGTGCTCAAGGAGAGCGCCGGCATCAGTGTCGAGGACATCGCCAAACGGTTGATCGACTACGGTTTCCATGCGCCGACCATGTCGTTCCCGGTCGCCGGCACGCTGATGGTGGAACCGACCGAATCCGAGCCCAAGCGCGAGCTCGACCGCTTCTGCGAGGCGATGATCGCCATCGCGGGCGAAGCGGCCAAGGTTGCGAGGGGCGAGTGGCCCCTGGCCGACAATCCGCTGGTCAATGCGCCGCACACCGCCGCGGAGGCGCTGGCCGGCCAGTGGAGCCATCCCTATTCGCGCCTGGAAGCGGCCTACCCCGCCGGAGACGCCGACATGGCGGCGAAATACTGGCCGCCGGTATCGCGCATCGACAATGTCGCCGGCGACCGCAACCTGGTCTGTTCATGCCCGCCGCTGTCGGACTATTTGGGCGCGGCCGAATAGTCTCGCAAACTATGCTGAGCGCAAGGCCGGCTTGATCGGCTCGGCCTTGCCCATCCTTTTGTGGCTGACGACGCAATTGCGGCCCGCGCGCTTGGCGGCATAGAGCGCTGCGTCCGCCTCGGCCAGCACCTCGCCGAGGCTGTTGCCGTTGGCGCCGCCAAAGCCGATGCCTCCGCTGACAGTGCTGCGCAAGGGACCGTGGGAGGTCGCAACGATCTCGGTGCCGAAGGCGACGCCGATCTTGCTTGCGAGCTCGTAAGCCCTCTCTTCGGTCACCCGGGACATGACGATCGCGAATTCCTCGCCGCCGAGACGAAAGGCGTCGACGCCCGTTCTGGCATATTTTCTGATGACTGCGGCGAAGCGGCACAGAACCTGATCCCCCACCGGGTGACCATAGATGTCGTTCGTCTTCTTGAAATGATCGAGGTCGAACATGACGACAGCCATGAACGGACCGAAGGCCCGTTCGCCATGGAGCGACATCAATCCCCGGCGGTTCATCAGCCCGGTCAACGGATCGGTCATCGTCTCGGCCTTCAGCTCGATCTGCGCCTGCAGGTGATGCAGGGAAAGCGTCAATGCGCCGAGACCGGTCATGCAGGCCACGGCCACGACCGAATTCAGGCGTTCGGCCCAGTTATCGGGGGCTGCCCCGAGCGTCCATTGCCCCTTGGCCACCAGGACGACCGCGCAAAGTGCAAACGACACCGCACAGGTGCCGCCTAGGAACGAAACCACCAGCAGGATTTTGCGATCATGACTGCCGTTGAGCCAGAACATGGTTCCGATCGCCGAGAGCAGCACAGTCACCGTTACATAGGTAACGATGAAGCCTACCCCGTCGAGACCGAGGGAAGTCACCGCCGCGCAGATCGTCATGGCGGCCAATGTCGGCAAAATGGCACGCCGGTAATCCGGCACGCCGAGATACTGCATGGCCGAGAGGCAGATGACCAGGAAACCGAGGCTGAGCAATGCAAGCGCGACCTGGCAAAGCAGCGGATCAGGCTCCTTCGTGTATCGCCAGAACAGGATGACATGCACAACGAGCACGAGAATGCCGCACCCCACCGTCAGCACGAAGCTGGCCCGGGGCGCGGCGAACCAGATCGCGAACATGGTGATGCTGAGGCAGATGCCCGACAGCGCGGCTGCGAGCAGGAGCGAACTGAAATCCAGCATATTGGGCGGGGGTTCCCTGAGCGTCGGCCTTACCGCTGCATTCTAGGTCAACGACAGCCATCAGACATGATTTTCAACTGATCTTCCGGCTGAGACCTTCGGATAGAGTTTACAAAGCGTCGACGCCGAGTGTCCCAAAATCGTCCTCGCGACGATCGTGGCCACCAGACAGCCGTCAGCCCTTGTTCAGGAGGGCAAGATTGGCATCGACGACCGTGGGGTCGGCCATGCCGGCCTTGGCTTCGAGCAGCAGCGCCCTTGCCTTTTTCCTGTTGCCGCGCAGCAATTGCGAATAGCCCATATTGTTGACGATCTGCGGCTTGCGCCCGGCGACCTTGAGCAACTGATCGTAGGCACGATCGGCGAAGTCGAAGCGGCCGAGTTCGTCATAGGAAGCGGCGAGGCCCATCCAGGCTTCCGGATTGTCGGCCTTCAACTCGACGGCCTTGCGGAAATGCTGTTCGGCAAGACCGTAATTCGCGTCGCGAAATTGCGCCTTGCCTTCCGCCAGATCGGATGTGCCGACGTCCTTCGCGGCCGGTTGAATGGCGGTGGTTTTGGTGGTGTCGACGCCACTCGTCGTACAACCAGACATCATCAAGACGGCCGCCATCGCGGCCATTGCCGTGAAATTACTGTGACGCATGCCCCTGCCCCATCGCCCGGTTTTTGCCGGGTCGTTCTTCAGGAAACACACTATACCGAAGCAATTAAACTTAGGTGCCGAAACGCCGCCAAAATTAGGCCTTGGGTACACCACCTATTAACCACCAGGCCGCAACGCCTCAGCCATGGCCAGCGGCGTTCTCAGGGTTCCAGGGCCTTGAGTCCCGCCGGAACCGTATACCGGCTGCCGTCATAGCGCAGCCGGTAGGTTTGGCTCACGGACTTGCCGGGATGGGACTGGCACTCGCCATTGTTGTCGGGCAACGGATTGTCGGTGTCCATCCGTTCGACCACCACCATGTCGTGGTAGCCATGATGTTTGGCCGGGCTCATCGCCAGGCTCACCTGACTGGTATGGAAGGATCCGGCGCAATTGGTATCGCCCTCGCCGCCATTGCCGGCCACGACCAGGCCATCGAGAACCATCCGCAGGGCATCGTTGTCGATGGCATAGAGCCGCAGGTCGATTTCACTGAAAGGGTTAGGCAGCGAATTGTTCGCCATTTCGATGCGCAGGCCGAAGGCGGAGACATCGGGCGCCAGCGCATACCGGCCGGTATCGAGTTCGACCTTGCGGATGGCGATGGCATCATCATTCATCAGCCCGGGCTGCAGCAGGCGCTGGCGCACCTGCCGGCTCTTCCTGTCGATGACCAGAAGCTCGATATCGCCGGCATGCGCGTAGTCGCTGGGTTGCGAGCTGTCCATCAGCGGCACCGCGACCAACAGCAGGTCGTCATGGGCGGGCCATATCTTGCAGACCAGCCCCGGCGGGTCGCCAAATGCAGACGTCAGGGCGATGCTGGTGTAGGGTTCGAGCGTGAACGAGGCACCGTCAGCGCTTTTGCGGGCGTTGGGATAGGCCTGCTGCACCAGGGCAGCGGCATCGCCGCAATCATCGGCCGCAGCCCAGGCGGGCGACAGACTGGCCCCGGCAAGGCCGAGGACGAGCAACAGCATTCGCATGGACTTCTCACTCATTTACGGACTTCGCAGGTCGCTCAGGCCGGCCTCACTGAATATCAGCAAATCCTAGTGGCCGGTCATTTTGACGATGATCGGAATGACCGCGATCATCAGCACCACCGGCAGGATGCAAACCACGACCGGCACCGACATCTTGGCCGGCAAGGCATGCGCCTTTTCCTCGGCCAGCGACATGCGCTTGTGGCGCATCTCGTCGGAAAAGACGCGCAGCGCCCCCGACAGGCTGGTGCCAAGCTCCTTGGACTGTTGCAGCAGCGTGGCGAAGGAGCGCACCTCGTCCAGGCTCAGGCGATCGGCGAGCGCCTTCAGTGCATCGTCGAGGCCGCGCCCGGCCCGCAACTCCAGCGACACGAGCTGCAGGTTCTGGCTGAGCGACGGGTAGGTCTTTGCGAGTTCCTTCGAGACGCGCTCGACGCCCGCTTCCATGCTCATGCCGGCATCCGAACAGACGATCATCAGGTCCATGAAATCGGGGAAGCCGTTGCGGTATTCGCGCATCTTTTCCCGTATCTTCTGGGTCAGCACCAGCCCTGGCAGGAAATAGCCGGCCACGCCCGACAACACGACGAAGGCCCAGCGGCTGGTCACCGTGGCGTCGGGACTGGCCATCCAGCGGTTGAGCACGAAGACGGCGAGCGCGATGCCCACCATCGCCGTGAAACGGATGAGGAAGAACATGCCGACGGCGCGCGGCTCCATGTAGCCCGCCTGGATGAGTTTCAAGCGCAGGCGGGCGACATTTTCCGGATCGCTCTTGGCGTAGAACTCCTGCGCCTTCTTCACCGCCTTCTCGCGAACGACACCGGTATTCTTCTTCTGGGCCGGTTCCGGCCTGGCGGCCACTGGACCCTCGTCGACCTTGAGTCTGCGCCTGACTTCGTTGCGATCGCCCTTTGCCACCACCATCGGCCAGGCAAAAGCGGCAGCGCCCACGGCCAGCAGCAGGACAGCCACCGGCATCAGCGAGGTCGGCGCGAGCGAGGCGAGGAATTCGACGACCTTCTGCATGTCAGAATTTGAAGTTCGACATTTTGAACATGATCAGATTGCCCAGCATCAGCCAGGTGACCGAGCCACCAACCATGTACCACGTCTTCGGCACGCCCCAGACGTCGCTGTAATACCCAGGCATGAATGCCATGATGGTCGTGAACAGCAGCGCCGGCACGGCCGTCAGGATATAGGCCGACAGACGGCCTTCGGTTGAAATGGCGCGCACCTTGCGGCGCAGCTTGCCGCGTTCGCGGATCGTCGTCGACAGTCCGTCGAGGATTTCGCGCAGATTGCCGCCAGAACTCGTCTGGATCGACACGGCGGTGACGAACAGCGGCAGATCCTCATGGCCGACCCTGTCGAACAGCGAATTCAGCGCCGAAACCAGATCCGAACCAAAGGTCACCTCATCGGCAATCACGCCGAACTCGGTGCCGATCGGGTCGGGCATTTCGCGCGACACCATGGCGATGGCCACCGGCACCGGATGGCCGGCCTTGAGGCCGCGCGTAATCAGTTCCAGCGCTTCCGGCAACTGCATGCCGAACCGCTTCAGCCTGCGCTTGCGCATGGAGCGCATCGCCATCACCGGCAGCACCGGCACCACGACGACAAACAGAATGGCGCCCATCAGCAGCGGCAAGCCATACCAGATGGCGACAAGGGCCGCTGCCAACGCCATCCCCGAAGTGATCATCAGGAACTTCGAAAGCGGCATGATCATGCCCGACTGAGCGCGCAGCGCGCGAAAACGGTCAGGCGAGAACAGCGACGTGCCCGCATCGAGACCACGCTCCTTACGCAATTGGATCAGCACCTGTTCCTGACTGATCCTGTTTTCCTGCAGCTTCATGCGCCGGTTTATGGCGGTGCGCCTGTCGCTGCGGCCGGCATAGAGCAGGTAAACGGCCTCGGCGATCATGATGCCGGTCAATGCAGCCCCGGCATAGACGACATAGATCGCGCTGAACCCATCCAACACCTGGTTACTCCTGCGGCCGGCCGGGTTCGAAATAACGCCCGGGAAACTCGATGCCCATGGCGCGAAGATCCTCCAGGAAGCGCGGCCGGATCCCGGTCGCTTCGAAATGGCCGAGGATCGTGCCATCGGCGTCCATGCCGGTGCGCACGAAGCGGAAGATCTCCTGCATCTGGATGACGTCGCCTTCCATGCCCGTCACCTCGGCGACGCTCGTCACCTTGCGCTTGCCGTCGGAGAGCCGGGTCAACTGGACGATGATGTCGATGGCGCTGGCGATCTGGCTGCGGATCGACTGCACCGTCATCGGCATGCCGGTCATGCCCAGCATCTGCTCGAGCCGCGAAATGGCATCGCGCGGCGTATTGGCGTGAATGGTGGCCATCGACCCTTCATGGCCGGTGTTCATGGCCTGCAGCATGTCGAAGGCCTCCTCGCCGCGGCACTCGCCGAGGATGACGCGATCAGGCCGCATGCGCAGCGCGTTCTTGACGAGGTCGCGCTGCTTGAGCTCGCCATGGCCTTCGATGTTGGCCGGCCGGGTTTCCATGCGCGCGACATGCGGCTGCTGCAACTGAAGCTCCGCCGCGTCCTCGATGGTGATCAGCCGCTCGTCCTCGGGAATGAAGGCCGACAGCGCGTTGAGCATGGTCGTCTTGCCGGTACCGGTGCCGCCCGAAATGATCGTCGTCTTGCGGGCATGTACTGCCGCAGCAAGCACTTCGGCCATGTTCTGGGTGATGGCGCCGAATTCGACCAGCCGGTGCAGGCCGAGCTTGTTCTTGGAAAATTTGCGGATCGACACCAGCGGCCCGTCGACCGCCACCGGACGGATGGCGGCGTTGAAACGCGAGCCATCCAGCATGCGGGCGTCGACCATCGGCTGCGATTCGTCGACGCGGCGGCCGACGGCGGCAACGATTTTGTTTATGATTCTAAGCAGATGCGCCTCATCCTTGAACGGAATGTGGACCTGCTGCAGCTTGCCCTTCTTTTCGACGAAGCAGTTCTGATGGCCGTTGATCAGGATATCGTTGATATCGGGGTCCTTGAGCAGCGGCTCGAGCGGGCCGAGCCCGACCATCTCGTCGACGATGTCGTCGACCAGGGCATCGAGTTCGACGGTGTTGATCGCCATCCGCTCTTCGCGCGTCTTTTCCGACACGAAATCATGCACCTGCCGGCGCATCTCGTCCCTGGGCAGCCGCTCCAGCGCGACAAGATTGATCTCCTCGAGCAGCAACCGGTGGATGCGCACGCGCGCATCGAGCACCTTGTTGGCGCTCTTGCCCGGCACGGCTTCGACTTTCGCCGGCAAGACCTTCCGGCTCGTCGGGATGACGACCGCGTGGTGCGCAACCGCCGTCGGCTCGGCGGAGCGCTGCGGACGCGCATCGCGGTTCTGCAAGGTGGAAAAGCGGCTGCTCATCCGGCCTTCCTCTTCAAAAGGCTCTTGCCGAAGCCGAACAGCGATTTCGATTTGCCCGGCGCCGCCGCCACTTCCTCCGGAAGGATGATCCTCTTGAGGTCGTTGACGACGTTGGCATTGGCATCGATCTCGTGCAGCGGCACGCCGCGATCGACGGCCTCGCGCACCAGCCGGTAATTGTTGGCGATGCCGCCGACGAAATGCTCGCCGAGGATTTCCTGGACGTCCGCCTGCTTGATGCCGCTGTCAAACATCTTCTGCTCGAAACGGTTGACGATGACGTTCGGCTTCACTTCCTTGCCGGCGGTCTCGTAGACCGCCTGGATCAGGCGTTGCGTGTGGCGCAGGCACGGTACCGTCATTTCGGCGACGATGTAGAGCTTGTTGGAGCCGAGCAGCACCGTCTCCGTCCACGGAAACCAGGTGCGCGGCATGTCGATGACGACATTGTCGAAATAGGCCGAGACGAGGTCCAGCATCCGCACCACGACATCGGTCTTGAACGAGCGCATCTCCGCCGGCTGCGTCGGTGCGGCCAGAACACAAAGCCCGCTGGCATGCTTGGACAGCATCACGTCGAGCAATTGCCTGTCGAGACGCTCCGGCTGGTTCTCGATTTCGGTGATGTCGAAACGCGGCTCCAGGTCGAGATATTCGGCGCAGGCGCCCTGCTGGAAATTGAGGTCCACCACGCAGGTCGAGGCGCCGCGCGTCACTGAATGATGCAGCTGGAACGCGGTCTGCAAAGCCAGCGTCGTGGTGCCAACGCCGCCAGCCGCGGGCATGAAGGTGTAGATCTGCGACTCGGTGTTTTCCTCGCGCCCCGGCCCTTGCAGCGCACGCACCACCGAACGTACGAGATCGGCCGTGGTGATCGGCTTGACCAGGAAATCCGCGACCTTGAGCTGCACGAGGATGCGCGCGGCGGCGGCGTTGAATTCCTGGGTGACGACCACGACCGGCGCCTTGCCTTCCAGCCGACGCATGACGCGTTGCAGCGCATCGATCTCCTCAAGCTTCGCTGCGTCCATATCGACGATGATCGCGCCGAGATCGGCCTCCTGGACCTCGCCGCGAAGTTCGGTGATGTTCTTTTCCACCGTCGAGAGCTGGATGATCTCCGAGGCGGCAAACGCCGTCCGGGTGTCCTGCGCGAAGGTTCTGTCCGTCGATATGAGCAGGATTTTCCTGGTCTTGATGCGGTTTGCCATTACTTGTCAGCCTATGATCTCGGATCAATTGTCGGCGCTGGCTTGCGATGCCTTGGCGCTGGCCGCCTGCTCGGCGGTGGCGGGTTCCGTGCTGCCGCGCTGGGCAGGCACGAGAAGCCTGGTGTTCTGGACGCCGTATTTCCAGGGATCAACCATCTGCATGACGGTGTTGGCGGCCTGGGCATCCCCGGCGCCGCTCGTCACGCCTTCGCTGCGCACATAATCGTCGCTCGTGCAGCCGGCGGTGAAGCCGGCAAGCAGCAAGGCGACGCTCGAGCTCAAGACCAGACGCATGGCTTCAGTCCTTCGGCAGGTCGAGGAAATGCCCGACTTTGGTGGCGGGAGCGGCACGCGCGGCGCTGCCGTCAGCCAGCGCCAATGCGCGATTGGTGTCCGACGCCCTCACCTCCTCGGTGTTGTTGAGAAAATAGTCGACATTGCTGGCAGGCTGCGTGCCATCGGTCGGCTCGGCCATTTTCTTCGATGGATCCACCGGCTTGACCAGGTAAGGCGTGACGATGATCACCAGGTCCGTCTCGCGCCGCTGGTAGGATTTCGACGAGAACAGGGCCCCGAGCACAGGCATCTTGCCGAGGCCCGGTATGCGCGAGGTGGTGATGTCGTTCTGCGACTGCAGCAGCCCCGCGATCATGAAGCTCTGGCCGTTCTTCAGGTCGACCGACGTCCTGGCGCGGCGCACGATGAAGCCGGGCACCGAGATGCTGCCGATATTGTAGGAAGCCGACGCGTCGATCGAGGAGACTTCCGGCGCGATGTCGAGGCTGACCAGCCCGTCCTTCAGAACGGTGGGCGTGAAATCCAGGCTGACGCCGTACTTCTTGTAGCTGACGGAAATCTTGCCGTTGTCTTCGGAAACCGGGATCGGAAACTCGCCGCCGGCCAGGAAGCTCGCCGTCTCGCCGGACCGGGCGATCAGGTTCGGCTCGGCCAGCCGACGAGCCAGGCCGCGCTCTTCCAGTGCCTTGATGGCGATGTCGATGGAAACGCCGTTCGACAGCAGCTTGCCGATGATCTCGCCGGTCCCCGCCGGCTCAATGGTGCCGGGAGCAATCGTAACGTCGCGTCCGCCCATGCCATAAGCGAAATTGGCACTGTATTTGGCGCCGAGATCCTGCCCCGCCTGGCGGTTGATCTCGACGAAGCGGACATTGAGCTGGACCTGCTGCGAGGACGAGATGTTGACCGAATTGATCACCTCCTCATTGCCGGAGAAGCGGGTGGCGATCTTGTTTGCCTTTTCGGCGGCGACCGCGTCATCCGCCTCGCCCGACAGCACGACGCGGCCATTGGCGGAGCCGACCTTGATCTTGGCGTCCGGCACGCTGGCGCGGATGGTGTCGGCCAACTGGTCGGTATCGAGCGTCACTTCGATGTCTACGGTGCCGACGAGCTGCTTGTTCTCGTCGAACAGCGCAATGCCAGTGGTGCCGAGATTGTTGCCCAGCACATAGAAGGATTTGTCGGTCAACGGGTTGACGTTGGCGATCTCCGGATCGCCGATGACGATCTGGTAGAAGGCCGCGCTCGTCATGATCGTCTTTGGCTTGCCCTTGGCGACCTTGATCGAGGCGTTCTTGGTCGCCGAGACATAGACGATGTCGTTGTCCGCCCTGGCCGGGCCGGCGAAGATGCCGGCCGCCGCCATCGTCACCGCCATCGCCATCGCCTGCGCGACGTGCAACCGGCCTGTCATTCGATATTGAAGTTGCCTGAACATTGTTCCCGTCCCGTCCGGTCCCCACCGGTCCTGCTCTGGTTCCACTCAGGAACCTGATATTCCTATTTCTGGTCCCGCGCAGGAACCTGATATTCCTCGGCCGTCGTTCCACGCGTCACGATGACCGTCTTGAATTTCGGCTTCTCAGGCTCCTTTGCCATGGCGTCGAACAGCGAGCCGGCCGCGGCCTGCGCCTTGCCCGCCACCGATCCGCCAAAGGAGGAGATGGTGGTGACACCGTCCTTGCCCTCGCCGCCCTCGCTGGCGGAGCGAAGCGACAGCGACAGCGTGCCGACAGTGCGGGCCAGCGCCACTTTCTGCGCGCCTTCGGTGGTCACCTCGATGGTTATGGAATTGGCCACCTGCGGCGTCGTTTGGCGCTCGTCGGCGCCCTGCCCGACGCTCAGCACCTTCGCGTCGGCAACGACGATCTCTGAGGTGATGGTCGAACCGGCGGCGCCTTGCGCATTCTTGGCCACTTCCTGGATTTCGCCGGCATCGCGCGTCAGCACGACATCGACCCGGTCGCCCGGCGTGACGAAGCCGCCGACGCCCGCGATCTCGTCGGTGCGGATGGTGACGGCCCGCATGCCGGGCGTCAGCATGTTGGAGAGCGTGGCGCGGCCATTCGGGCCGGACAGCTTTGTAAGCAGCACCGGTTCGTTGACCTCGATCGGCGACAGCACCACGCGGTTGCCGTCCCCGAGCAGTCCATCGATGGTGGCGAAGGCGCCCTGCGGCAGCGAATCCTGCGGCCACGGAATTTCGCTGAGTTTCGCGCGGTCGAGATCCATGCCGTACCGCAACGGTGCATTCGCCACCACGATGGTCTTGAATTCGACCGTCGGCGCGGCGGGCGCCGCGATCGACGCGGTTTTCTCCTCGGCGTCGGCCCTGGCCTGGCGCTTGACCCAGAAATCCGCGGCAAAGATCGAGATCGCGCCGAAAACGGCGGCGATGCCGATCATCGTTATGGCCTTGCCCCTCACGCCCAAACCCCTGATGCCCGTAGTTTCTTGTTATGTTGGCTCACGCTAGGCGGCATTGTTAAAGAATCAGGAATCTTCTCGCTGGCTATCCGCCTGATTTCCGCCGGCTTGGTTATCGAATGGTTTTAGGATAAGAGGGGGTTAATCCCCGAACGTAACAGGAACCTCCGTCGCTTGGCGCTGAAAAGCGTGGCAGTATCGGCGGGTGATTCGCAGCTTGGGCTCTATGGCAGGCATGGACGACAACAACGATCTTTTCGGCAATCTGGAGAAGCAGCCGCAACCGGTTCGCACACCGGCGCGTCCGGCCGATCCGCTGGTGCAGGCGGCAGCCAAGCGTCCGGCGGCGGCGTCTCGTGACGGCTCAGAGGGCTACAGCGCCGCCGATATCGAGGTACTCGAAGGCCTGGAGCCGGTGCGGCGCCGTCCGGGCATGTATATTGGCGGCACCGACGACAAGGCCATGCACCATCTGTTCGCCGAGGTCATCGACAACTCGATGGACGAGGCGGTTGCCGGCCATGCCACATTCATCGATGTCGAGCTTTCGGCTGACGGCTTTCTCACCGTCACCGACAATGGCCGCGGCATTCCCGTCGATCCGCATCCGAAGTTCAAGAAGCCGGCGCTCGAAGTGATCATGACGACGCTGCATTCGGGCGGTAAGTTCGATAGCAAGGTCTATGAAACCTCGGGCGGCCTGCACGGCGTCGGCGTCTCCGTGGTCAATGCGCTGTCGGATCATCTCGAAGTCGAAGTCGCGCGCGGACGGCAACTTTACCGGCAGCGCTTCTCGCGCGGCATTCCGGTCAGCGGCCTCGAGCATCTTGGCGAAGTTCACAACCGGCGCGGCACCAGGACCCGTTTCCACCCCGACGAGCAGATCTTCGGCAAGGGCGCCGCGTTCGAACCGGCGCGGCTCTACCGCATGACGCGCTCGAAAGCCTATCTGTTCGGCGGCGTCGAAATCCGCTGGACCTGCGATCCCTCCCTGATCAAGGAAAAGGACACCACTCCGGCCAAGGCCGAATTCCATTTTCCCGGCGGCCTCAAGGACTATCTGAAAGCGTCGCTTGGCGACGAATTCCAGGTGACGCGCGAAATCTTCGCCGGCAAGAGCGACAGGCAAGGCGGCCATGGCTCGCTGGAATGGGCAGTGACCTGGTTCGGCGGCGACGGCTTCATCAACTCCTACTGCAACACCATCCCGACCGGCGAAGGTGGCACCCACGAGGCCGGCTTCCGCAACGTCTTGACGCGCGGCCTGCGCGCCTATGCCGACCTCGTCGGCAACAAGCGCGCCTCGATCGTCACGTCGGAGGATGTCATGATCTCGGCGGCGGGCATGCTGTCGGTGTTCATCCGCGAGCCTGAATTCGTCGGCCAGACCAAGGACAGGCTGGCGACGATCGAGGCGATCCGCATAGTCGAGACGGCGATCCGCGACCCGTTCGACCATTGGCTGGCCGACAATCCGCAGGAAGCGTCGAAGCTGCTCGAATGGGTTATCGCACGCGCCGACGAGCGGGTACGACGCCGCCAGGAAAAGGAAGTGTCGCGCAAGAGTGCGGTGCGCAAGCTGCGCCTGCCGGGCAAGCTTGCCGATTGCACGCAGAATGCGGCCGCCGGCGCCGAACTCTTCATCGTCGAAGGCGATTCGGCCGGCGGCTCTGCCAAGCAGGCGCGCGACCGCGCCAGCCAGGCGGTGCTGCCGCTGCGCGGCAAGATTCTCAACGTCGCCAGCGCCGGCAACGACAAGCTGGCCGCCAACCAGCAGATTTCCGATCTGATCCAGGCGCTTGGTTGCGGCACGCGGTCGAAATACCGCGACGAGGATCTTCGCTACGACCGCGTCATCATCATGACCGACGCCGACGTCGACGGCGCTCACATCGCCTCGCTGCTGATCACCTTCTTCTACCAGGAGATGCCGAACCTGGTTCGCGGCGGACATCTCTATCTGGCGGTGCCGCCGCTCTACTCGATCCGGCAGGGCGGCAAGGTCGCCTATGCGCGTGACGACGCGCACAAGGACGAATTGCTGCGCACCGAGTTCACTGGGCGCGGCAAGGTCGAGATCGGTCGCTTCAAGGGCCTGGGCGAAATGATGGCCGCGCAGCTCAAGGAGACCACAATGGACCCGAGGAAGCGTACGCTGCTCCGGGTCGATGTGATCGATGCCGAGGCCGCCACCAAGGACGCGATCGATGCGCTGATGGGCACCAAGCCGGAGGCTCGTTTCCGGTTCATCCAGGAACGCGCCGAATTCGCGGAAACGGAAGTGCTGGATATCTGAGCGCAGGCCGGTCGATCAAGGCTTGCGGAGACGCGCGTGTGAGCTGGCAACGGCTGAAAGACTATTTCGAAGCGGCTCTTGCCGGGCTGACACAGCCGACCCGGTCGGACTGGATCTTCGCCTTGCGCACGGTCTCGGCCGGCCTGATCGCGCTTATGGCCGCCTACGCCCTCAAGCTCGATCACCCGCAATGGGCGATGATGACGGTGTTCATCGTTGCCCAGCCGGTCGCCGGCATGGTGTTGGCGAAAGGCTTTTATCGGTTGCTCGGCACGCTGGCGGGCGGTGTTGCCGCAATTGCCATCACCACTGTCTTCGGCACGAATCCCTGGGTGCTGGTGACGGTGCTTGCCCTATGGATCGGCCTCTGCACCTTCGTCTCGTCGCTGCTGCGTAACCCGGAAGCCTACGGGGCGGCGCTGGCCGGCTATACCGCGATGATCATCGGCTTGCCGGCGTTTGGCCAGCCGCATCTCGTCGTCGACCTCGCGGTCGCGCGCTGTGCCGAGATCGTACTCGGCATTGTCTGCGCCGGCCTGACCAGTCGGCTGATCCTGCCCAAATTGGCCAGCGAGGCCATCATCTCGCGGCTGAAGCGCAGCATTCTCGACCTTGCCACCTATGCCGGCGGCGCCTTTTCCGGCGGCGACACGGCAATGCTTTCCGGCCTGCATCGGAAGCTGGTCGCCGACACCCAGACGCTCGCCGAGATGCGCGCCTATGCCAGGCTGGAGGCCCCGAGCTTCGCGCCGCGCGCCCATCCGGTCCGGCGCACCATTGGACAACTGCTTTCAGCCCTGTCCGCGGCCCGCGCGCTGCATTCACACGCCGCACCGAAGAACGCGGCGCTCATTCCGGTGCGCTCGGAGCTGCAAGCCCTCGTCACTGAAATGGCGGCGACGCCGGGCGCGCTCGACGATACGGCGCCCTGGCTGGCACGGCTCGACGCGATCGGCGCCAAAGCGAAGCAAATGCCCGACGCCTTGGCCGACCAGGACGGCGACAGGGTCGGCACCGTCACCCGGCTCACCATCGCCGCCGATTTCGCCGAAGCGCTGAAGCAGACGCTGCGCGGTCTCGATGCCTTGCGTGCGCCCGTCACGCGGCCTTCACGCGAACGCAGCCCCCCGGCGCTGGTTGTACATCGCGACTATCACGGGGCGAGCCGCAACGCGGTCCGCGCGGCACTTGCAACGCTGCTGGTCGCCGCTTTCTGGCTGACGACGAGATGGTCGGAAGCCGCCGGCACGGTCATTCTGGTTGCCGTCGTGTCGAGCTTGTTTGCCGCCCGCCCCGATCCGGTGCGGGTAGCCTGGGGGTTCTTCCAGGGAACGCTGTTGGCTCTGCCCTTTGCCTTTCTCGTCGGCCAGATCGCGCTTCCCGTTTTTCCTGGTTTCGGCTGGTTCATGCTGTTCGTCGTACCGATCCTGGTGCCGGCGGCGCTCGCCATGGCCAATCCCCGCTATGTCGGCGTGGCGACGGCCTTCGCCATCAATTTTCTTGCTTTCCTCAGCCCGCACCAGGCGATGACCTACGACCCGGGCCCGTTCTTCGCCGGCTCGGCCTCGATCCTGGTCGGCATCCTTTTGGCAATCGGCGTCTTCATCATCGTGCTGCCCGCCGACCCATGGCTCGCGGCGCACCGCATCGTGCGGGCCATGCGCGAGGATCTGGCGCGGCTTTGCCTGCACGAGCGCGTGCCGAGGCGTTCGGCCTTCGAGAGCCTCGCCTATGACCGCATCAACCAATTGATGCCGCTGGTGCAGACCAGCGGCAGGAAGGGTGAAGCGGTTCTGGGCGGCAGTGTCGCCGCCGTCACCGTCGGTCTGGAGGTCCTGCGGCTGCGTGGCGCACAGCAGGCGCACGCCGTTCCGGCCGAGACGACGCTTTCGATCGCCAACTTCCTGCGTGGACTGGCACGCGAACTGCTCTTCCGCGCCCCGGGCGATCCGCAGACATCCACCATTGCCGTCGCCCGGCAGTATGCCGCCGGCATCGCCCAGCGAAACGCCACTGGTGAAATGCTCCAGATTGCGGCGTCACTACGGATTGTCGCGGCGGCGATGGAGGATTTTCCGGATTTTTTTGCCAGGGATAAAGGCTAAGTTAAGCGGCTGCGATCGCCAGCGCATGGCCGCGCGCATTTTCACGCAACGCAGCGAGATGGATCGACTTGATCAGCGCGGCGAGATCGCCTTCCGCGGACTGTCCGCCCAATTCCTTCAGCATCAACCAGCTGACTTCCTGCACGCCGGCGACGCGCTTGCCGTTGGCGACCTCTCGCCAGATTTTCAGCGCGCGCAAGATGACCGCGTGCGTGGCGGCAGCCAGGCCGGCACTGCGGAACAGCGCCTGCAAGGCCACGTCGTGTCCGCCGGCCAGCAGCGCCCTCACTCTTTGGGCGGACTGCTGGCTGAGCGCGACCAGCGCCGAGCCGAAGAAGTCGACCTTGCCATGCGCGATGGTGCGGATGAGGAAGCTCGCGGTGAGATCGCCGCGTAGCCTGAGATGCTCGATCAGTGCTGCATGCTCTTCCTGGCGCGTGCTCTCGATCAGCGTCACGCAGGCCTTAACGCAGGCGTCGCGCATGACGCGGTCGGCCCGGGCGGCTCCCATCAAGGCCATGACCAGCGGCGAGGTCTTGAGCATCTCACCGAGCTTGACGAGCAGCATGTGCCGGCAGTCGGCGGGCAGGCGTGAATCCGATATAAGCGCCTCGCGCACCAGCGGCAGATGGCCGTGGCGCTCGGCCATGCGGCGAAAACTCAACGAAGCGACATCGGCCCCGCTGTTGGCCAAAAGCACGGCGCAGGCCTCCGCCTCGCCGATCTCTGCGATAGCCGCCGACAGCGCCATCGAGACCAATGGCCGATCGGCGATCAGTTTTTGCGTCGCCTTCGGACCTGAAGCCACGCGATCGATCAGGTCTGCGTCGGTAAGCAGTGGCGATCGCGTCAGCACGACGCCGGCGACTTCCGGCTGGTCGGAAGCAAGCGCGCTGATGATCTGGGGCGGTGCGTGATGGCTCATGGACAGCGCCTCGGCCATCGCCAGCCGTACCTTCGACGATGCGTCGTCGAGCAGCAAGGTCAGCGCCGCCTCGGCGGCGCAGCGATCCTCGAACGGCAATTCCGCGTCGACATAGGCGCGGGCGAGCGCGCTTGCCGCCGCGGCGCGCTCCGACACCCTGGCCGTGTAGATCCATTTCAGGAAATGCGAGACAACAACCATACCGCCTGCTTACGCCCCTTGCCGGAAGGTTTCCGACCCCGTGCCGGACGTTAGGCCGAATTGGTTTATGAAGCGTTCACCATGTTCGTTAACTGGCTTGCGAGCGCTGGATGCAGCGCCTATCAACCGTCCAGCAGCGGAGGAGAATGAAATGGCTGGGCTTTATCTCGAGGAGTTCGTCGTCGGCCATGTCTTCCAGCACACGCTGCGCAAGACTGTCACCGAAAGCGACAACATGCTGTTCTCGGTGATGACGCTGAACCCGCAGCCGCTGCATATCGACTTCGATTTCGCCGCCAGGAGCGAATGGGGCAAGCCGCTGGTCAACTCGCTGTTCACGCTCGGCCTGATGATCGGCATTTCGGTTAACGACATCACCGTCGGTACGACGGTCGCCAATCTCGGCATGAAGGAAACGGTGTTTCCGCATCCGGTCTTCCATGGCGACACCATCCGCGTCGAGACCACTGTCGTCTCGGTGCGCGAATCCAGGTCGAAGCCCGATCGCGGCATCGTCGAGTTCGAACATCGGGCCTATAACCAGAACGGCGACCTCGTCGCCAAATGCACGAGACAGGCCATGATGCTGAAGAAGGTAGCCTGATGCGTTCGCTGCTGTTCGTTCCCGGCGATTCCGAGAGGAAGCTGGAGAAGGGCTTTGGCGCCGGCGCAGACGTGGTCATTGTCGACCTCGAGGATTCGGTGGCGCCCCAAAACAAGGCATCGGCGCGAATGACCGCGGCGCGCTTCATCGCCAGCCACAGGGCGAAAACAAGGTCGGCAATCTACGTCAGGGTCAACGACCTTTCGACGGGATTGACGGACGACGATCTTGCGGCGCTTATCCCGGCAAAACCCGACGCCGTCATGCTGCCCAAATCGGCTGGCGGCCAGGATGTCCAGCACCTCTCGGCAAAGCTCAGGCTGCGCGAAGCGGAGAACGGCTTGGCCGACGGCGCGACAAAAATCCTGCCGATCATTACCGAAACACCGGCGGCCGTGCTGGCGGCGGCGAGCTACGCCGGGGCAAGCGCGCGACTTGCCGGGCTGACCTGGGGCGCGGAAGACCTGTCGGCGGCGATCGGAGCGCGCACCACCCGCGACCAACATGGCCGTTACACCGAAATATTCCGCTTCGCTCGCGCCATGACCATTCTCGCCGCCGGCGCGGCGAAAGTCGCGGCGATCGACACCGTCTTCCCGAATTTCCGCGATATGGCGGCCTTCGAGGCCGAATGCAGGGAGGCCGAACGTGACGGCTTCACCGGCAAGATGGCGATCCACCCTGATCAGGTGCCGGTCATAAACGCCGCCTTCACGCCCTCGGTGGAAGCGGTGCAACAGTCGGCGGCAATTGTCGCGGCATTCCAGGCGGCGGGAAATCCCGGCGTCGTCGGCATCGACGGCAAGATGTATGACCGGCCGCATCTGCGGCTGGCCGAGCGGCTTCTGGCACGCGCCCGGGCAGCCGGAATCTCCGCCTGACCGCTACCAGACCAACGGGATCAGGCGGTAGCGGACATGGGCCGCATAGTCGTCATAGCCGCGCAGGCCGGTGCGAAGCGTTTTTTCCTCGATGAATGTGCGGATGGCCAAGAGAACGATGAACACGACGACCAGTGCCAGCCCCCACCAGGAGCCGAGCAGGAGAGCCGTGCCGGCAAAGAAGAGGATGGCGCCGGCATACATGGGATGGCGCACATAGCTATAGGGACCCGTTGTGATCACTTGCTGTCCGCGCTCCGCCTGGATCTTCACGACGGGCGCCGCGAAGCTATTCTCCAGCATCGTCAGATAGCTGATCCATAGTCCGACCAGCAGAACCAGCGCACCGATCGCCTGTACCCAGACCGGAACGACGGACCAGCCGAAGCGGTAGTCGAAACCCATGAAGGCCAGCCAGGCAAATATGCCGAGCAGGAGTATGCTCAACAGAACCTTGTCGGCCGCGGTCTGGTCCTTCTGGATGGGAGAGCTCAGCCGTTCGTTCATCAGCCCGGGATCGCGCCGGGCCAGCGTCACGCCAAGGGTCAGGCTCAGCCCGGTCATCACCGCCAGATATACCCAGGCTCCCGGCCAGGTCAGCGTACCCGCTGTCAGGAAAAGCAGCGCGCCCATGGCGCCGAACCACACGAACGTCTGGAGGATCAATCTCGAGACCATGATCAACCTTCCATGATATTTGCCGTCGGCATTTACCAGCAACAGACTACCGCCGACCCTCAGCGGACTATCGCCCATCCCGCGCCTGGACGAAACGGTCCTGGTGTGCAGAAGGTTTCGTCATGCCGCGTCATCAAGCTCAGGGCGCGTCGTGATGACGGCTCGCCCTCAGGAAAGCACAGTGACTGGGCCCCCTTGCGGGCTAATCCTTGCCCCAACGCGGCCGGCGCATCGAAAACACTTCGTTGACGCTGGCATAATCCATGTAGCCGAGGCGAGCGACATTGCCGGCCTTGCTGATATCGAACAGGCCGTCTTTCAGGTAGGCATCGTCAATATGCACGCCGATCACTTCGCCGGCCACGACGACGGCGCTGGTCGGCGTTCCGTCCAGGGCCTTTGGCCGGAACACTTCGGTCACCTTGCATTCGAGTGCGGCGGGTGCGGCCGCCACGCGCGGCGGCGCGACAAGACGCGACGGCGCCATGGCGAGATCGGCATAAACGAACTCGTTGACGCCGCGCGGCGCGTCGACCGACGTCCGGTTCATCTTCTCGGCGAGATCGCGGCCGACCAGATTGGCGACGAACTCGCCGGTCTCCTCAGCGAAGGAGGCACTGTCCTTCTCGCCCTCGGAGGAAAACCAGACGATGAAGGGCCTTGTCGAAACGGCATTGAAGAAGGAATAGGGCGCGAGGTTGATCTCGCCGGCCCCGTTAAGGGTCGAGATCCAGCCGATCGGGCGCGGCGCCACGATCGCCTTCGACGGATCATGCGGCAGTCCGTGCCCCTTTGACGGCTCGTAGAACACTTACCCCGCCCAGGGCCCGGCATAGTCCGCATAAAGCTTTGCCGGATCGGGGCGCGGCCGCTCCGGCGCCGGGCCGCCATAGGAGCCGATATGGACGAAGCCGATGACGCGCTCTTGCGGCGCCAGCCCCAGGATCGCCCTGCCTTCCGGCACGTCTGAATACCAGTTGCTGATCATGTTGGTGCCATAGCCCAGTGCGTTGGCAGCAATCATCAGGTTCATCGCCGCCATGCCGCCGGACAGGAACATCTCCCATTGCGGGATTTTTGGATTTTCCTTCGGCACCGACACCACGCCGATGACCAGCGGCGCGCGCGAGAAGCGCGCCAGCTCCTGGTTGCGGCGGCCATCCGGTAAAGGTCCCTCCCGCTGTTCGGCAAGGGCCGCCAGCTTCCTGCCGATTTCGATGCGGGCATCACCGCGATAAAGAATGAAGCGCCAGGGCTCGAGCCGGCCATGATCGGGCACGCGCGTGGCCGCGGCGATCATCGTGGCGATCTCGGCGTCGCCGGGCGCGGGCTCCTTCAAGTCCGGTATCGGCGCTGAATTGCGGGTCAGCAGGAAGTCGATGATCGGGGACGCCATGGGCGCAAGTCTCCTAAGTTCGATTTTGAGCTGAAGCGCGCCATGGGAATGCGGGGCGGCTCGGGCATCGACGCGGGCGCGCCAGGCTGGAGAGTCGTATCCGTCGGACTCTTAAGCCTTGAAATTGCCACCGCCATGGGCTTCAACGCAAGGCATGTTTGAGGGGGCTTTGCGTCTTTTCCTGATCTGGGTCTGCACCCTGCTGCTCATGGCGCCGGTTTCCGTTGCCGTGGCACAGAACGTGGATGGCGTCAGCGACCTGAAGCTTCCCGGAATTTCGAGCTACGCGACGCCGAAAGGCGAGACATCGCTGGCGCTTGGTGGCGGCGGCGCCATCACCTTGTCCGCGCAATTGACCGACAAGGGAGGCGATATCACTCGCGGTATCGTCTGGCGCGTCTTCAAGCCGGAGGCCGTCAACGGCAAATTGCCGATGGTGGCTTCCGCCCATGGGGGCACGGCGGTCTTCCAGCTCGAACCCGGCAGCTATCTGGTTCACGCTTCCTACGGCCGGGCCGGTGCCACCAAGCGCATCACTGTCGGCAAGGACGCCAAACGCGAGAGCCTCGTGCTCGATGCCGGCGGCCTGAAGCTCGACGCCGTCCTTTCCGGAGGGGCGCGCATCCCGCCAAAGAAGTTGCGCTTTTCGATCTATGAGGGCAATGCCGAACCCAATGGCGATCGCGCGCTGATCATTCCCGACGTCGAGCCCAACAGCGTCGTGCGTCTCAATGCCGGCATCTACCACGTGGTCTCGACCTATGGCGCGGTCAATGCCGTCATCCGCTCCGACATCCGCGTCGAGGCCGGCAAGCTGACCGAAGCCACCGTCGAGCATCACGCCGCCGAGATTACCTTGAAGCTGGTGCGTGAAGCGGGCGGCGAAGCGATCGCCGACACGTCGTGGTCGCTGCTCAACGAATCCGGCGATCCGATCAAGGAAACCGTCGGCGCCTTCGCCTCCATGGTGCTGGCCGAAGGCGACTACACGATCATCGCCAAGAACCGCGACCGGATCTACCAGAAGGATTTCACTGTCGTGGCCGGACAGAACCAGGAAATCGAGGTTCTCGCGACGGAAGCAGCCGCGATGGATCCGGAAGAAGGCGCGGATTAGTCAATTCCGGAAAGCCTCGAGCCGCTTTCCCTTCGGATCTCCACGAAATGGACCTACGCCGCCAGCTTGGCTCGTGCCGGCAGGAATGGAATCCGGCGGCGAGGAACCGGCGGCGCCAGATCGAAGACGCCTCTATAGAGGCGCTCGAGCAGCGCCTTGCGGTCGCGCACGGGCTCCAGTTCGTTCCAGTTCAGCACATCGCCGACACGCACGTCGATCGACTTGCCGGAAAGCCGGGCGAACTCGTGGATAAGCAGCGAAATGCGCAGCGTCAGCGATGCCTTGCCGACGAACTTCGCCACGCGCCCGTCGCGCTCGGCCATGTTCATGGGGCCGCTGACCAGATGGAACAGCCTGCCGTTCTGGCCGGAGAAATGCATCGGCACTACGGAAGCCTTGGCATCCTGCACGAGACGGGCCGGAAACATCTTCCATGGCAGATCGCGTGCCTGGCCAAAACCTTTCGGCGCGGTGGCGACGCCGCCGGCCGGAAACACCACGATGGTGACACGTTCTTTCAAGAGCCGCACAGCCTCGTGACGCACCGCCATGTTGTTCTTCAGAGCGTCCTTGGTCTCGGAAAAGTCGAACGGCAGCGAGTAGGGCTCCATCTCGCTGATCTTGAGCAGATCCTTGTGGATCATGACCCGGAACGGCCGCCCAAGCTGCTCGGCCAGCGACAGCACGGCAATCCCGTCGCCGATGCCAAAGGGATGATTGGCGACGATCACCAGCGGCGTGTCAGGCAGGGTCTGCGGCGGCCATTGGTCGGGGGTTCGCACCCGCACATCGATCAATTCGAGCATGCGGTTGAACACGCGCTCGCCGGACGGGACCACCTGGCGGCGCCAAAAATCATAAAGCGCTGCAAAACGGTCGCGTCCGGACAGGCCTTCGATGGAATGGATGACCCACCGCGTCAGCGCTGGCTGTCGGGGATTAGCATAGGAAAGCTCGGGAAACGGTTTTTCACGCAATTTCAGCTTGAGCATGAGGGCTTGTTACAAGACTGCCGTGACAGGGATGTGAAAATGGAGGGATGTGAAGACGGTGCGATATGGAAATGGCGGCGGACTGCTCCACCGCCATTCCGCTTGAAATACTACCGGGTCAGGCCGCAGGTTTGCGTCGGCGATCGGGCGTGACCGCTTCTTCGGTCAGCTGCGCGACCGCTTGGGCGAGACCCAGCGACTCCTGATCGCGCGATCCGAGGCGGCGCATGTTGACCGTCTGCTCTTCCGCCTCGCGCTTGCCGCAGACGAGGATGACCGGAACCTTGGCTAGGCTGTGCTCACGGACCTTATAGTTGATCTTCTCGTTGCGCAGATCCGCCTCGGCGGACAAGCCCGCGGCTTTCAGCTTCGCCACCACTTCGTTCGCATAGCCGTCGGCGTCCGAAGTGATCGTCGCCACCACTACCTGCAGCGGCGCGAACCACAGCGGGAAATGGCCGGAATAGTTCTCGATCAGGATGCCGAGGAAGCGCTCCATCGAGCCGCAGATGGCACGGTGCACCATGACAGGCTGTTTCTTCTCGGAATCCGAGCCGATGTAGAAGGCACCGAAACGCTCCGGCAGGTTGAAGTCGACCTGCGTGGTGCCGCATTGCCATTCGCGGCCGATGGCATCCTTCAGCACATATTCGAACTTCGGCCCGTAGAAGGCGCCCTCGCCAGGATTGATCGAGGTCTTGATGCGGTTGCCCGATCGCGTCCTGATCGTCTCCAGCACGCCGCTCATGATCGCTTCGGCGTGATCCCAGGCTTCGTCGGTGCCGACGCGCTTGTCCGGCCGGGTCGACAGCTTCACGCTGATTTCGTCGAAGCCGAAATCGGCATAGGTCGACAGAATCAGATCGTTGATACGCAGGCACTCCGACGCCAGTTGCTCCTCGGTGCAGAAAATATGCGCGTCATCCTGCGTGAAACCGCGCACGCGCATCAGCCCGTGTAGCGCGCCCGACGGCTCATAGCGATGCACATTGCCGAATTCCGCAAGCTTTACCGGCAGGTCGCGATAGGATTTCAACCCGTGCTTGAATATCTGCACATGGCCAGGACAGTTCATCGGCTTCAGCGCGAACACGCGGTCGTCATCGGTGTCGTCGCCGGCAACCGTGACCTTGAACATGGCGTCGCGGTACCAGCCCCAATGGCCCGACGTCTCCCACAGGCTCTTGTCGAGCACCTGCGGTGCGTTGACCTCCTGGTAGCCCTGCTCGTCGAGGCGGCGGCGCATGTAGTTGACCAGGTTCTGGAACATCTTCCAGCCCTTGGCATGCCAGAAGACGACACCGGGCCCCTCTTCCTGGAAATGGAACAAATCCATCTCGCGGCCGAGCTTCCTGTGGTCGCGCTTTTCGGCTTCCTCCAGCATTGTCTGGTAGGCGTCGAGCTGCGCCTGATCAGCCCACGCCGTGCCGTAGATGCGCGTCAGCATCGGGTTGTTCGAATCTCCGCGCCAATAGGCGCCCGCCACCTTCATCAGCTTGAAGGCATTGCCGATCTGCCCGGTCGAGGCCATATGCGGACCGCGGCAAAGGTCGAACCAGTCGCCTTGCGCGTAGATCTTGAGATCCTGATCGTCAGGAATGGCGTCGATCAGTTCCAGCTTGTAGCGCTCGCCCTTGTCGGCAAAGACCTTTTTGGCCTTGTCGCGCGACCAGACTTCCTTCGTGAACGGCTTGTTGCGCGCAATGATCTCGCGCATCTTCTTCTCGATCACCGGGAAGTCGTCCGGAGTGAACGGCTCGTTGCGGGCGAAGTCGTAGTAGAATCCGTTCTCGATCACCGGCCCGATGGTCACCTGCGTTCCCGGCCATATCTCCTGCACGGCCTCCGCCAGCACATGTGCCGCGTCATGGCGGATGAGTTCCAGCGCGCGCGGATCGTCGCGGGTGATGATCTCGATCTTGCCGGACTTGCCGAGCGGATCGGAGAGATCGCGCACGGTACCGTCGATGGCATAGGCCACGGCCTTCTTGGCCAGCGACTTGGAGATCGATTCGGCAAGGCCTGCACCGGTCATCGCCGCATCGTAGTCGCGCACGGAGCCATCGGGAAATGTCAGGGAAACGGCATTCAGCATCAGGTATTCTCCTATCCAGTCCCGCAAACGAGCGCGGGTGGTGAAATGCAGGTCGTCAGCCGTTCGAGGCTGCGGCCTGCCAGATAGCCGGAGGCGTCCGGCGGCGGCAGTCTTTTATGGGCAGATGCCGCCGCCGTAAAGCCTCGGCTATTTAATCAGCAGCGGCAGGTCCTTCAGGAAGGCCGCGCGCGTCGCGAGCCCCTTCGGCATATCGCTCCGCTTCGTATCGACGACGAGCCGGGCAAACACGATCTGGCGGCCGTTTTTCTGCGCCCAGCCGACGAACCAGCCGAGTGAACGCCTGTCCTTGCCGCCCTCGCCTCCCCTGGTGCTGCCCGTCTTGCCCTGGACGGTCCAGTCGCCGGCCTTGAAGCTGGGTAGGATGGCTTTCGTCATGTCGTGAGCCTTGGCCGAGACCGGTATCTTGCCGGCGAGGAGCTTACGCAGGAAATCGACCTGCTCGACCGGCGTGATCTTGAGCGAGGAGTTCACCCAGGAATGAGTCAGGCCGTCATTCTTGCCGGGATCGCCGGAAACGTCCGCATTGCCATAGCCGAACTTCGAGACGTAGCCGGCAAAGCTCTCCGGTCCAAGCCGGCGGGTGATCTCGCGTGAATACCACAGCACCGAGTCCCGCTCCCAGATCATCGGATCGACGGTCTTGTGGTCCCGCTTGACCGCCTTGAATTCAGGTTTGTAGTCCCAGCTCGGCGTGTGCTCGTCGCTTAGTATGCCGGCATCGTAACCGATCAGCGACAGCGGCACCTTGAACGTCGAGGCCGGGCTGAACCGCTGATCGCAGACGCCGTTTTGGTAAAGCGTCTTGCCGCTCTGCGCATCGGCGATCAGCGTGCATTGCACATCCCCGAGCGGCGCCGACTGCGCGCGCATCGGAAATCCCAGAAGCCAGGCAAGCAGGAACAGGACTCCGGCAAGGATGAAGGGAAGACGGTCGACATTGCGCATTGGATGCTCGCTCCAGAGGGGGGTTCGGCGAGCGGCTTAGCGAGGTCTCTTGTCTCGATTTTGTCTCAAATTCGCAGTTATTGTGCAGGCTGCCGTTAACCCTACCAGATCGTAAACGGTTGCCTTGAAGAACTGACCGGCAGTCAGCTTCGCGCCTCGTCGTGGTTGCCGCCGATCCGCCAATATCGCCACGGCGTAAACCAGACATACCGATCCGCCAGAACCTCCGGAACAAGGTCGACGCCATGGGTGCCGAATGGTCCGCAGCGCAGAACCCTGAAAAATCCCATCCAGCCGCCGGCCCAAAGGCCATGGCGGGCGATCGCCTCATGCGCGTATTCCGAGCAGGTCGGCAGGTGACGGCAGGAATTGCCGATGAAGCTGGACAGCGTCAGTTGATAGAGGCGCACCAGCGACGTGCCCAACACCCGGCCGGGGGTCTTGCGCCACGGGCCGGACCAGTTGCGGCCTTGCCGCGGCGGCCCGGCTGTATGTGTATGCCCATGCTGGTCGCCCACTGCGATCTCCGTCTTTCCACACGATAGATGTGGGCTTCATCGGGAGAACGCAATCCCGCCCCTGCTTGCTGAGCTTTCACGGGCGGAAGCGGCGAAGTGGCTGCCGATCAGCCGGCAGTGCCCATCGGCGGGGGCTAGACTGCTCTTCGTGGTGCTTCCGACGGGTCCTTTCGTCACGCCACTGATAGGTTGCAATCCGCATCACATCGCCAAAAATCTCTAGCAACTGGACCATGGCCGTATCTCCTTGACGACGAGTAGACCGCCGCTGGCCTTCGCCTTCAAACGAGTATAATTTCCACTTCGGATAATCCTGGGTTATGCGAATGAAGCGTGGGCGACTGCCGCTGACGGCCTTGAGGAGCTTTGAAGCAGCCGGGCGGCACCTGAGTTTCAGCAGGGCGGCCGAGGAGCTTTTCGTCTCGCAGGCAGCGATCAGCCGGCAGATCCGCGAGCTCGAGATCTTTCTGCGCCGGCCCCTGTTCGAACGTCACCATCGCCGCGTCGAACTGACCGATGCGGGCCGCCGGCTGCTCAGTCAGCTGGTCAGGAGTTTCGACGCCATCGACGCCCTGCTTTCCGAGTTGGTGGCGGCTCCCGCGCAGACAGTGGTTCGCGTCAGCGTCGAGCCGTCTCTGGCATCGGTATGGCTGGTGCCGCGGCTCAACCGTTTTCGCCAATTGCGGCCCGACATCGACGTTGCGCTCGAAGTCGATCCAAGGCTGATTGAGTTTCGCGGCGACCAGCCTGAACTTGCGTTACGCTTCAGTGCGCATGCTGCCTCGTGGCCGCGCAGCGAGGCCGAGCAGCTTGCCTCGACGGTCGATTCACCGGTTCTGTCGCCGGCGCTGCTTGCCGCGGGGCCTCCCCTCGACAAGCCGGCCGACCTTGGCCGCTATACGCTGTTGCATGAGGAAAACCGACAGGGTTGGGCGCGCTGGTTCGAGGCGGCCGGTGTGCCTGCCGACGCGGTGCTCGCGCGCGGTCCTATGCTGGCGGATGCGTCGCTTTCGAAGCAGGCCGCTCTGCTCGGACACGGGGTGGCGCTGGGCGATCTTCTGCAGATCGGTGAAGAGCTCGCCTCCGGCACGCTGGTCAAGCCATTCGACATCGACGTCGCGTCCGGCGCCTATTGGCTGGTGGCCAGAAGCCTGCGCGATCTCCCCGAGCCAGCCGCCGCGTTCGCCGACTGGGTGAGAAGCGAATTCGCCGAAAGCAGACGGCTCCAATAGGCCGCCAAATGGGCTATCAGGCGGCTTCTTCGGCGCGCTTCTTCTCGATCTGACCGATCGCGTCGACCACCGCGTCGAAGGTCAACATGGTCGAGGCATGGCGCGCCTTGTAGTCGCGCACCGGTTCCAGATATTTGAGATCGGCGAAGCGGCCTTCCGGCGGCGCTCCGTTCTCTTTCAGCATTTTCAGCATGGTCTCGCGCACCGCGCGCAATTCGTCGGCCGTAGCGCCAACCACATGCTGCGCCATGATGGAGGACGAGGCCTGGCCGAGCGCGCAGGCCTTCACGTCATGTGCGAAATCGGTAACCACGCCGTCCGCCATGTTGAGATCGACGGTAACGGTAGAGCCGCACAATTTGGAATGTGCCCTCGCGCTGGCATCGGGATGATCGAGCCGGCCAATCCGTGTGATATTTCCGGCAAAACCGAGAATTTTCGCATTGTAGACGTCGTTGATCATTATTTTCCAGTCCGTCGCCGCCAAGCGAACAGCGTTTGCCGCTGACGCGTCTTTCTTTCGCTCGTCATGACCATATATAATGGTGGCAGTCCGGTATCGACAAGGCGACGAAAAGCCCACGTCTTTGCCGCAGTTTGCTCACGCCGCTTACGGGGCTGGAAACCGGGCGAGTTTCCGACGCCGAAAGGTCGTGGTCCGTTCAACTCGTTCCTCCTGAGAGAGGGACTACGGGAGACGCCTTTATGGATGCCGTTATCAAGAAGTTCATGCCCCAGTCGGCCTACATGGAAAAGCCCGTCACCGACCGGCCGAGCGAGGCCGAGGTCGAGGCTGCGGTACGCACGCTTTTGCGCTGGACCGGCGACAACCCCGATCGCGAAGGGCTGGTCGACACGCCCAAGCGGGTGGCCAAGGCCTATCGGGAAATGTTCGGCGGCTATGACATGTGCCCGGCCGAAGAGCTTGGCCGCACCTTCGAGGAAGTGGCTGGTTACGACGACCTTGTCATCGTCAAGGACATCCAGTTCCATTCGCATTGCGAACATCACATGGTGCCGATCATCGGCAAAGCCCATGTCGGCTATCTGCCGGACGGCAAGGTCGTCGGCCTGTCCAAGATCGCGCGCGTGGTCGATATCTTCGCCCATCGCCTGCAGACCCAGGAAGCCATGACCGCGCAGATCGCCGGCGTCATTCAGGATGTGCTCAATCCGCGCGGCGTTGCCGTGATGATCGAGGCCGAGCACATGTGCATGGCCATGCGCGGCATCCGCAAGCAGGGCTCCACCACGCTGACCTCGACCTTCACCGGCGTGTTCAAGGATACTCCCGAAGAACAGGTTCGTTTCGTCACCATGGTGCGTGGCGGTGGGGTGTAAGCCGCCTCGCCCGGCATCGCCGAACCATGATTCCGAAAGTGGCTACCGGTTTTCGGATAATTATGGTCAAACAGGAAGATAGCCCGGCGATGTCGGCACTGGAATTTCCGAAGGCTCCCTCAGACAAGAAAGCGCTGGAAGAAGGCGCGGTGTTTTCACCGCGCTTCGATGCCGCCGGCCTGGTCACCGTCGTCGTCACCGATGCGGCAGACGGCGTGCTTTTGATGGTCGCGCACATGAATGCGCAGGCTCTGGCGTTGACGCTTGAAACAGGTATCGCCCACTACTGGTCGCGTTCGCGCAATGCGCTGTGGAAGAAGGGCGAAACGTCAGGCAATCTCCAGCATGTCATCGAGGTGCTCACGGATTGTGACCAGGACGCCATATGGTTGCGCGTCAAAGTGCTAGGCCACGACGCAACTTGTCACACAGGCCGGCGTTCCTGCTTCTATCGGACGGTGGGGCTGATCGACGGCAAGGCGATGCTTGCCGACGATGGCAGCGAGCCCTTGTTCGATGCGGAAAAAACGTATCGGAAGCTCCCGTGAATGACCAGCTTGAACCTTTTGCCCGCAGCCAACCACATAGATTCACCATTTCGATACGGCCCGCCTATATATTAGCTGTGGGACAAGGGAGATCATGATGCTCGAGTGGGCGTCATTGCGTAACAGAGCGGACGTACGAGAGGCGAATGGTCCCGCTTCGTCCGGCGGCGCGTCCGAAACAACATCACCAAAGAAAACTGGCATCTCGCTTGCACTGGGCGGCGGTTGCGCAAGAGGCTGGGCGCATATCGGCGTGCTGCGCGCGCTCGATGAAGCCGGCATCGAGGTTTCGATGATTGCCGGCACCTCGATCGGCGCGCTGGTCGGCGGCTGTTACCTCGCCGGAAAACTGGACGAGTTGGAAGAGTTCGCCCGCAGCCTAACCAGGCGGCGCATCTTCGGCCTGCTCGATCTAAAGCTGCGCGGCAGCGGTCTGTTCGGCGGCATGAAGCTGGATGCTCGCCTGCGTGAGCATGTGGCCGGCATTCGCTTTGAGGATTTGTCCAAGCCGTTCGTCGCGGTCGCTTCCGAAATCCGCACCGGCCATGAGATTTGGCTGTCGAACGGTTCGCTGATAACAGCCATGCGCGCTTCCTATGCCTTGCCCGGCGTGTTCGAGCCGGTGACTTGCAATGGTCGCGTGCTGGTCGACGGAGCTTTGGTCAATCCGGTGCCGGTGTCGGTCTGCCGTGCCTATGAGCAGCCGCTGGTTGTCGCGGTCAACCTTCATTACGACCTGTTCGGCCGTGCCGCCGTCATCAAGCATAGCGCCGGCGAACTGGTCGTCGAGAACGATGCACCGCGCAGTGGCCAATTCGACCCGGAGCACCGGGCGCATCAGACGCGGCTTGGCATCACCGGCGTCATGGTCGAGGCCTTCAACATCATCCAAGACCGAATCTCGCGCGCCAGGCTTGCCGGCGATCCGCCGGACATGTCGCTGCAGCCCAAGCTCAGCCACATCGGTCTGACCGAATTCCACCGCGCCGATGAGGCGATCCAGATCGGCTATAGGGCAACGATGGCACAGATCGGCGAACTGACCCGGCTTCAGACGGTTCTCGCCTGATCAAAGACGCATCAGGCGCGTGCCGCGTCGACGATGCGGAACTGCACGCTGCGATTGCCGTTCCAGTAATTGCCCGACAATGAGCCGGCGACGTGGATCGTCTTACCGCGGTTCTTGAACAGGAAGTCGCCGAGCACGGTGTCGACGGCACGAAAGGCGATCGCCTGGATGCGACCGCCACTGCCCGACTGGAGGTCGGCGCGGATGTGGTTGGTGCCGACCAGCCGGGCGTCGGCCAGCCGATGGCGAGGCAGCGCGAAAACAGGCGCGACATGCCCTGCACCGAACGGGCCGGCCTTTTCCAGCGCATCCAGCAAGGCCAGCGTCGCACCCTCGGCGGCAAGCGCGCCGTCGATCGCCAGGCTTTCCTCGTCTTGCAATCGGAACACGTCGGCTGCTGCGCGCTCCTCGAAAAATGCCCTGAGCTCGCCGAGCCGCGTGCGCTCGACGGTAATGCCGGCTGCCATGCCATGGCCGCCGCCCTTGACGATCAGCCCGGCATCTGCGGCTTCGCGCACCAGCCGGCCGAGATCGAAGCCCGACACCGAGCGACCTGAACCGGTGCCGGTGCCGGTGGCGTTGAAGGCGATGGCGAAGGCCGGCCGTCGGGCATGGTCCTTGAGCCTGGAGGCAAGCAGGCCGACGATGCCGGGATGCCAGTTGGTGCTAGCGGTAACGACGATGGCCGGCCCGCTGCCGCCGGCAAGCTCGGCATCGGCCTCGGCACGCGCCGCGGCCAGCATCTCGTGTTCCATCAGCTGCCGCTCCTGGTTGAGCCGATCGAGCGTCTCGGCGATGGTGCGGGCCTCGACCGGATCGTCGGTCGCAAGCAGCCGGCTGCCGAGGGCGGCGTCGCCGATGCGCCCGCCGGCGTTTATGCGCGGTCCGATCAGGTAGGCCAGATGGAAGGTGCTGAGCGGCTCGCCGACGCGCGAGACCCGCGCCAGCGCAGACATTCCCTCGTTCTTCTGCTGGCGCGCCACTTGCAAGCCCTTGACGACGAAGGCACGGTTGACGCCGGTGAGCGGCACCACATCGCAGACCGTGGCCAGCGCCACGAGATCGAGCAGCGAGAGCAGGTCCGGCGGCGTGGCGTCGGCCAGCCGGCCGCGCAGGACCTTGGCCGTCTGCACCAGCGCGAGAAAAACCACTCCGGCGGCGCAGAGATGGCCCTGCCCGGAAAGGTCGTCGTCGCGGTTGGGGTTGACCACCGCGTGTGCCGCCGGCAAGGCGCCGCCGACCTGATGATGGTCGAGCACCACGACATCGGCACCGGCGGCATTGGCCGCGTCGATGGAAGCCGCGCTGTTGGTGCCGCAATCGACGGTGACGATCAGCGTCGCGCCGCGCGAGATGAGCTCGCGCATGGCTTCGGGATTGGGACCGTAACCCTCGAAGATACGATCGGGAATGTAGATTTCCGACGATATTGAGAAATGCGCGAGGAAGCGTTTGAGCAAGGCCGACGAGGCGGCGCCATCGACATCGTAGTCGCCGAAGATCGCCACCTTCTCCCGGGCCATCACCGCGGCGGCTATTCGAATGGCCGCCTTGTCCATGTCGGTCAGCGAAGCCGGGTCCGGCAGCAGGTCGCGGATCGTCGGGTCGAGAAAGCGCTCCGCCTGTTCCGCCGTCACGCCACGTCCGGCAAGCACGCGCGCGACGATATCGGGCACGCCGTGCCCCTGTGCGATGGCAAGCGCGACCATGTCCTGCCGCTCGGTCAGCCGATGTTCCCAGGAAACACCGGTGGCCGACTGTCGGACATCGAGAAAAAGGCGTCTCTCGCCCGTCATGCGAGGCGACGTTTGCGGATGATCATTGCCCACAATATGCGACGGCCAGTCAGGAATGCATCAAAACTTTTCCAGGTCCTGATGCCGGGCCTTGATCTCGCGCACGGTGCGCGACGACGAGCGCAGCACGATCGTGTGCGTTGTGATGTAGTTGCGGCCGAACTTGACCCCTGCCAGCATGTTGCCGTCGGTGACGCCGGTGGCCGCGAACAAAACATCGCCGCGCGCCATGTCCTCGGCCCGGTAGACCCGCTTCGGGTCGGCAATACCCATCTTGCCGGCGCGGGCGACCTTTTCGGGCGTATCGAGGATCAAGCGGCCCTGCATCTGGCCACCCGTGCAGCGCAACGCCGCCGCGGCCAGCACGCCCTCCGGCGCGCCGCCAATGCCGAGATAGATGTCGATGCCGGTTTCCTCGGGATCGGTGGTGTGGATGACACCGGCGACGTCGCCATCGCCGATCAGCCGGATTGCCGCCCCGGTGGCGCGCACGGCGTCGATCAGCTTGCCATGGCGCGGACGGTCGAGGATGCAAGCGGTAACGTCGGACACCGCGACGCCCTTGGCCTTTGCCAGGCTGGCTATGTTTTCGGCCGGCGAGGCATCGATGTCGATGACGCCCTCGGCATAGCCCGGGCCGATGGCGATCTTGTCCATGTAGACGTCGGGCGCGAACAGCAGGCTGCCCTTCTCGGCGATGGCGATGACGGCCAGCGCGTTGGGCAGGTTCTTGGCGCAGATCGTGGTGCCTTCAAGCGGGTCGAGCGCAATGTCGACCGCCGGGCCTTTGCCGGTGCCGACCTCCTCTCCGATATAGAGCATCGGCGCCTCGTCCCGCTCGCCTTCGCCGATCACCACCGTGCCCTTGATGGCGAGGCGATTGAGCTCCTGGCGCATGGCGTCCACCGCGACCTGGTCGGCGGCCTTTTCGTCACCGCGTCCGCGCAGCCTGGCGGCCGCGACGGCGGCGCGTTCGGTGACGCGCACCAGTTCCATGGTGAGTATCCGGTCAAGTCCGGCGATAATGTTGTGGGCCACGTTCATCAGGTCGATCCTCGTTCGCATGCCGCCTCCCGCCGGAGGCGCGCCTCTTGTGTCAAACGAGCATGACAACGGCAAGACCTCTCGAAGGTTTTCTCGAAAAGCCTGCAATATCAACCGATTAAATTATGGATAGCACGATTCCGGCGAACCTGGGCCGCTTTCAAAGTAGGTATCGAGATCTAAAACACGGCCAGATATTTCAATAGCGAAACGATGCCGATGATGATGACGATGATCTGCGCGATCTGCCGCATCCTGGCGTCCAGCGGCAATCGCTGAATGAGGTAAAGCACCAGAATGATCACCAGGAACGTGATCAGGATGCCGATCAGGACGGAAGAAGCCATAGTGCTCCCCTGGAAATTGCTCGACGGACAGGTAAGCCGGCAAAAACCGGCTCGGTCGTTACCGGATCAATACCAGCGGCGCTGGCTGTCATTCATCGACTGGCCAACGGCGAGGCCGGCCAGAAAACCCAGCAGCCCGATGACGCCGACCACTGCCGTCGTCGTGCCCGGGTTTTCACGCGCGACCTCCGAGACCGCCTGGGCGTGGCTGCGCAACTGCTGAGCCGTTCGCGACGCACGGCTCGCCGCGCTGTCGTAGACGTCGGATGCCTGAGCCGAGGCCTCGTCAACTAGTTCCGCACCTCGCTCCGAAAGGCTCTTGTTGATCCTGGTGATCTCCTTGCGCAGGTCGGCGATCTGCTTTTCGAGCGTCTTTTGGATGTCGTCGATCTGGGGGGTGTCGGATTTCGATGTTTCGGCCATTGGCATTCCCTCGGTTTGCACCTCGTGAGAACGGCGCTGGCCGGGATTGGTTCCGGCGAGCCAGGCAGCGGCATCGGCCGCAACAGTATCGTCGCAGCAATCCAGTGGTGCGCGACGGAAGGAAATATCTATCCTGCCCGTTCGATCCGGATGACCTGCGGCTTGTCGGTCAGGTGACCATCCTTGGTGATACCGTCCACGGCCTTGCGCACCGCGGCTTCGGTGGTCTCGTGGGTGACGAGGATCACCGTCTTTTGCGCCGCCACTTCGCCGCTGATCGCGTGCTGGACGATCGATTCCAGCGAGATATCGTTGTCGGCCATGCGCTTGGCGATGGCCGCGAACACGCCAATGCGGTCATGCACGGTCAGCCGGATGAAATAGCCGCCGGCATGGCTGCGCATCTGCGCCTTCCTGTAGGGCTTCAATTCCCTCGCCGGCCTGCCGAAGACCGGGCCGTGCTGGAAGCCGGGACGGCTCTTTGCTATATCGGCGATGTCGCCGATGACGGCCGAGGCGGTGGCATTGCCGCCGGCGCCGGGGCCGGAGAGCAGCAGTTCGCCGAGGATGTCGGTCTCGATCGCCACCGCATTGATGACGCCGTGGACCTGCGCGATCACCGAGGCCGTCGGCACCATGGTCGGATGCACGCGCTGCTCGATGCCGCTCTCGGTGCGCTGGGCAACGCCAAGCAGCTTGATCCGGTAGCCGAGATCGCCGGCCGCACGGATATCGGCCTGGGTGATGTTCGAGATGCCTTCCATGTAGATGTCGTTGGCGGCGATCTTGGTGCCGAAGGCCAGGCTGGTCAGGATCGACAGCTTGTGCGCGGTGTCATGGCCTTCGATGTCGAAGGTCGGGTCGGCCTCGGCATAGCCCAGCCGCTGCGCGTCCTTGAGGCAGGCGTCGAACGAGATGCCTTCGGCCTCCATCCGGGTCAGGATATAGTTGCAGGTACCGTTGAGAATACCGAAGACACGGGTGACCGAGTTGCCGGCCATCGCCTCGCGCATCGTCTTGATAACGGGAATGCCGCCCGCCACCGCGGCCTCGTAGTTGAGCAGCACGCCCTTCTTCTCGGCGATCTCGGCGAGCGCGACGCCATGTTTGGCCAGCAGCGCCTTGTTCGCGGTAACGACATGGCGGCCGGCTTCGAGCGCCGCCCTGACCGCCGCGAACGCCGGCCCCTCGTCGCCGCCGATCAGCTCGACGAAAACGTCGATCTCGGCGGCCTGCGCCATCTTGACCGGATCGTCGAACCATTTGGCGGCATTGAGATCGACGCCGCGGTCGCGCTTGGGATCACGCGCCGAAACCGCCGATACGACGATGTCGCGCCCACACTGCCGTGTCAGCTCCGCCGCCTTGTTGCGCAGCACGCGCGCCACCGAGGCGCCGACCGTGCCGAGGCCGGCAATTCCAACACGCAGAGCTTCAGCCATGGCCGGCGATGTCCCCCGAAAGATCAAACGAAATTGTGTGCGGAAAGCTTACCGATGGGCGGAAAGCGGCACGACATTGTTGGGTTGCTTGGCACTGGTCGCCAAGAAGCGCTTGATGTTGCGCGCCGCCTGCCGGATCCGGTGCTCGTTCTCGACCAGCGCGACACGCACGAAATCATCGCCGTGTTCGCCGAAGCCGACGCCTGGCGCCACCGCAACGTCGGCATGTTCGATGAGCAGCTTGGAGAATTCGAGCGAGCCGAGATGGCGGAACGGCTCGGGAATCGGCGCCCAGGCGAACATGGACGCAGCCGGAGCCGGAATGGTCCAGCCCGCGCGGCCGAAGGCATCCACCATCACGTCGCGCCGCTTGTGGTAGATGTCGCGCACTTCGGCGATGTCGGCGCCATCGCCGTTGAGGGCGTGTGCGGCCGCCACCTGGATCGGGGTGAACGCACCGTAATCGAGATAGGATTTCACCCGGGTCAGCGCCGAGATAAGCCGCTCGTTGCCGACCGCAAAGCCCATGCGCCAGCCGGGCATGGAGAAGGTCTTCGACATGGAGGTGAACTCGACGCAAACGTCGATCGCGCCCGGCACCTGCAGCACCGAAGGCGGCGGATTGCCGTCGAAATAGATCTCCGAATAGGCAAGGTCCGACAGGATGATGATGTCGTTCTTCTTCGCGAACGCCACCACGTCCTTGTAAAAATCGAGCGAGGCGACCAGCGCCGTCGGGTTCGACGGGTAGTTGAGGATCAGCGCCAGCGGCTTCGGAATCGAATGGCGGATGCCGCGCTCGACCGCCGGGATGAAACCGTCATCGGGTTCCACCTGCAGCGACCGGATGACGCCGCCCGACATGATGAAGCCGAAAGCATGGATCGGGTAGGTTGGATTCGGGCACAGGATCACGTCGCCAGGGGCGGTGATCGCCTGCGCCATGTTGGCGAAGCCTTCTTTCGAACCCAGCGTTGCCACCACTTGCGTATCGGGATCAAGCTTCACGCCGAAGCGGCGCTGATAGTAAGCGGCCTGGGCGCGGCGCAGGCCCGGAATGCCGCGCGAGGAGGAATAGCGATGGGTGCGCGGATCGCGCACCACTTCGCACAACTTGTCGACGATTGCCTTGGGCGTCGGCAGGTCCGGATTGCCCATGCCGAGGTCAATGATGTCGGCGCCGCGCGAGCGGGCGCTGGCCTTGAGCCGGTTGACCTGCTCGAAGACATAGGGCGGAAGCCGGCGGACCTTGTGAAACTCTTCCATGGCAGTTCCAGACATCACTTGGCGTTTGGCAAGGCGCACCGTGTCGGCAAGTGCCTTGGGCGCGCGCTATATACTTATTTGCAGGTAGGGTCGAGGGTGGGGTCGCATTTGCCTTCGATCTGCTTCAGCGTCTGCGCGCCATGCTTGCTGGCCAGGTCCGTCAGCGCCGCCTGATTGGTGACGTTGGGGGCGCCGCCATTGGCTGCCTGCGCGCTTTCGTCCCCCTTCAATTCCGCGAGCCTGGCATTCCTCTCGGCATCGGTGAACTGTTTGGCCGCTACTTTCGGCGGGATGTTCAGGTTCGGAAAGGTGCCGGTATCCTTCGGTCCCGCTGATGTGGCGATGGGCACCGGGCCGCTGGTATTGGTGCTCGAGCAGGCCCCAAGGCACAGCAGGGCAATTGCCGCACCGATGCGGCAAAAACGACCGGCGCCGAAAAAAACAGTCTCGCCAATGTTAATCGTCATATTGTTTCCTTGGCAGCCGGGGTAGAGCGAGGTTGGACCCAGTCGGATGTCCCATGGTAATATGTCAAGAAAACGCTTCGGGAGGAACCCCGCGCACCATGTCCAAAACACCCGATTCGGGCAAAGCGGAAGATGGCGGACCTTCGACGGTCGAGCAATATCTGGTGAAGGACCCGGAACGCTTCGCCCTGAACATGGCGCGCATGATCGAGCAGGCCGGCAAGGCGGCTTCCGCCTGGGCCGAGCCGCGCGAGAAGGGCGAAGTGCGCGACCATGTCGCCGAACCGGTCGTCGACATGGTGAAGACCTTCTCCAAGCTCAGCGAATACTGGCTTGCCGACCCACAACGCGCGCTCGAAGCGCAGACGCGGCTGTTCGCCGGATATATGACGGTTTGGGCGAACGCCATCCAGCGCGTCAGCGCCGATGCCGAGCGAACCGAGGACGCGGTCAAGCCGGAGCGCGGCGACAAGCGTTTCCAGGATCCGGAATGGGGCCGCAACGCCTTCTTCGATTTCTTGAAACAGGCCTATCTCGTCACCTCGCGCTGGGCGGCTGATCTTGTCGAGCACGCCGAAGGCCTGGATGACCACACCCGCCACAAGGCGAGCTTCTACGTCAAGCAGGTGTCCAACGCCATCTCGCCGTCGAATTTCATCCTGACCAATCCGGAACTGTTTCGCGAAACCATCGCCTCGAACGGCGAAAATCTTGTGCGCGGCATGAAGATGCTGGCCGAGGACATCGCGGCCGGCAAGGGCGACCTGAAGCTGCGTCAGGCCGACTACTCGCCCTTCGAGATCGGCCGCAACATCGCCACCACCCCCGGCAAGGTGGTCGGCCGCAGCGACGTCGCCGAGATCATTCAATACGATCCCGCCACCGAGACGGTGCTGAAACGGCCGCTGCTGATCTGCCCGCCCTGGATCAACAAGTTCTACATACTCGACCTCAACCCGCAGAAATCCTTCATCCGCTGGGCGATCGAACAGGGCCACACCGTGTTCGTCATCTCCTGGATCAACCCTGATGAACGCCACGGCATGAAGAACTGGGAAGCTTATACAAGAGAGGGGCTGCAATACGGCCTCGACACTATCGAGAAGGCCACAGGCGAGAAAGAGGTCAACGCTATCGGCTACTGCGTCGGCGGCACGTTGCTGGCGGCGGCACTTGCCCTGCTGGCGCAGGAAGGTGACGATCGCATCAAATCGGCGACCTTCTTCACCACCCAGGTCGATTTCACCTATGCCGGCGACCTCAAGGTGTTCGTCGACGAGGAACAGGTCGCGGCGGTGGAAAAGGCGATGAACGAAAAGGGCTATCTCGACGGCACCAAGATGGCGACCGCCTTCAACATGCTGCGCTCGGGCGACCTGATCTGGCCCTATGTCGTCAACAACTACATGCGCGGCAAGGATCCCCTGCCCTTCGACCTGCTTTACTGGAATGCCGATTCGACACGCATGGCGGCGGCCAACCACTCCTTCTATTTGCGCAACTGCTATCTCGAGAACAACCTCTCGCGCGGCAGGATGGAACTTGCCGGACGCACCGTTTCGCTCGCCGATATCAAGATCCCCATCTACAACCTCGCCTCCAGGGAAGACCACATCGCTCCCGCGCTGTCCGTCTTCCTCGGCTCGAAATATTTCGGTGGCGAGGTCGAATACGTGATGGCGGGCTCCGGTCATATCGCCGGCGTCGTCAACCCGCCCGCATCGGGCAAGTACCAGTACTGGACCGGCGGCAAGCCGGAGGGCGACTTCGGCGAGTGGATCGCAAGGGCCACCGACCATCCTGGCTCCTGGTGGCCGCACTGGCAGAGCTGGATAGAGGCCAAGGACAACAATCGCGTGCCCGCCCGCAAAGCAGGCAAGCATATGAAAACTTTTGGTGATGCCCCCGGCACCTATGTCAAGGTGCGTGTGTAACCGACTGTAATGTCTGGTGAGTTGACGGACCCGTAAAAGCGGGCGAAATGGTGTCGTCAACCATCTTGCCGCCTAAATTCGGCAATTGCCGCAAAAATACTTCCAGGCTTGCTGATTTGACACAGGTCTCGTTTCCGGATCGGAGACAAGGGGCACCTCGACGCAGCCGTTCGGACGCCGCGCCAAGGATATACCGATCGGACATCGAGGGGGAATTTGACTTTGAAATCAGCAGGGTGGAGCCTCGCGAAGGGAGAACGCCGCACCATTGCGGCGGCGCTCTGCTCCGTGCTCCTGGCCTCCTGCACCTCGGCCGGCGACCCCACAATGTCGGTTGGCATGCCCGGCTACAATGCCTCCGCGTCGGACATCAATGCAGCCTCGACAAACAAGCCGATCGTGGCCGGCGATTCGTCGTCGCAGACGGCGACCACGCAGACCACCGTGATGGCGGAAGGCGACACAGCGCTGCCCGAGACGGTCGCCTACGTGCCGATTACCAAGCCGCAGGCGGCCTTCCCGCTCACCGCGCCGGCTGAAGCTGAAACGATTGCCGGAAACACGCCGCAATCGCTGGAGCAGCAGCCGCAGACGGCGCAGCAGACCGATGCGGCGGCGCAGAAGATCGCCGCCGCCGACGCGGCCGTGACGGCGCCGAAGCAGGCCGCCACACCGGCGATGAACAATCCGGTCTATGTGACCGCTGGCGAGGCGCAGCAAGCGGAGGCGCCGAAGAAAAGGGGTTTCCTGGCCTCGATGTTTGGCGCCACGCCGGCTTCGGCGAAGCCCGCTCCACTGGTCAACACGCGCGCAGGCGAACAGCCGGCTGTGCAGGCCAAGCCCGCCCCGGCGGCGGCAAAGCCGATCATTACACTGGCCTCGGCCGATTCCACGGCGAAACCGGTGCAGCTGGCTTCGCTCGGCGACGACTCAGGTCACATCACCGGCAGCGATGCCCTGCCGGGCGTCCGCCAGACGGCGCTGTTCGAGATCAAGCGCAAATCCGGCCTCGACGACGAAAGCGACGTCGACCTCAACGAGGATGAAGGTTCGGGCGGCCTCTACCAGGTAGCCTCCGCCGCCGGCATGGCGCGCCTCGCGCCTAACGGCCTCTTGAAGCAGAACGAGAGCGTCGACGTGGCGTGCCTCAAGCCCTCGCTGGTGCGCGTGCTCAAGACGATCGAAGGCCACTACGGCCGCAAGATGGTCGTCACCTCCGGCTATCGCGACCCCGCCCGCAACCGCCGTGCCAACGGCGCCAAGAATTCGCTGCACATGTATTGCGCCGCCGCCGACATCCAGGTGCCGGGCGTCTCGAAATGGGAGCTGGCGAGCTACGTCAGGACGATGCCCGGCCGCGGCGGCGTCGGCACCTACTGCCACACCGAATCGGTCCATGTCGACGTCGGCCCCGAGCGCGACTGGAACTGGCGCTGCCGCCGGCGCAGCGGTGGCGAAGGCTGACCAGGGCCGGTTCGGCTGGACGCGCCAAAGCGCGTCGCGCTGAAACGGAGCTCACTTTTGAGCGACATGCATTTGCATCGGGCCGCTTCCGCAATCGTCTGAAAAGTGCCCGGAAATCCACGCAGCGGCTGGTGACGGCCGCCAGAAAAATTGCCGCTGGCGCTGCGTGAATCACTCGCTTCGGCAGGCAGGAAAAAAGTTGTCCAAGCCGGCACCTGACGGGTTGCCGGTTGCGCACAACGCCAGTATAAGCCGCTTTCATCTGAGCGCGCCCATCGTCTAGCGGTCAGGACACCGCCCTTTCACGGCGGTAACAGGGGTTCGATTCCCCTTGGGCGTACCAGCTTCACTCGATGTCCCCTCCGCTCCTTTCGGCGTCAAGAGCTATTGCGCCGGACAGGGTAACACCCCCTTCCGAAACGTCATTTTACGTGTTGACCATTCCGCCGCCTCGACCTTGTCGAGGGCAAGGCTCGATGGTTAAATCGGCTTTCCCAGGGGATGCTAATATGGCAGTTCACCTTTCGGCGGATGCTCGAGCTCCTGCGGCGACGCCGCCACAAAGATATCTCTTTGGCCCGCTGGCCGACTTCCTCATGCTTGGCGGCAGCGCATTCCTGATTTTGCCGGCCCTGTACTTCGTGCCTACCAAATACGACAGCCTTGTTGCGGCGGCGATGTTTTTCCTGGCCTACTTGATAAACTATCCGCATTTCGCCCACTCTTACCAACTTTTCTATCGCAATTTTGGAAGCAAGGTGCGCGGCGAGGGATACGACAGGGGCCTCCAGATCCGCTACATTTTCGCCGGCATTGTCGTTCCCCTGCTCATGGTCGGGTTTTTTGCTTACGGCTCGATAACGGCGAACGCCCGGCTGCTCGGAAACGCAGCCAACGCGATGTTCTTTTTCGTGGGCTGGCACTACGTCAAGCAAGGCTACGGCATGTTGATGGTGGACGCCGTGTTGAAGTGCAGGTTCTTCACCAATCCGGACAAGAAAATCTTGCTGGTCAACAGCTATGCCGTATGGCTGTTCGCATGGCTTCAGACGAACACGGCGGTCAGCCAAGCAAAATATTACGGCTTGGAATATTATACGTTTGCCACGCCTGCGTGGCTCAACACGATTGCGCTGTCGGCCGCGGCCGCTTCCACGGCCGCCACCGTCGTGATGCTGATCAATCGCTGGAGTAAAAATGGCGGCAGCCTGCCGTATAACGGCGTCGTCGCTTATATCGCGTCCCTATATCTTTGGATCCTGGTCGTGAGAATAAACCCGCTCTGGCTGCTCGTGGTGCCGGCTCTCCATTCGCTACAGTACCTGGCCGTGGTCTGGCGCTATCAAAGCAATGTCGAGCGTGACGGTCCCGATGCACAAAAGGTTCCGGACTCCAGAATCCTGTCCGTTCTTGGTCCGATCTACAGGACGCGAGTCCTGGGGTTCGTCGTCGCCGGCGGGATCCTCGGCGGTCTCGGTTTCTGGCTGATCCCGGCGGCATTGACTGCCTTGATCCCTTACGACAAGGAAGTCCTGGGTTCGTCGCTGTTCTTCTTCATAGTGCTGATCTTCATCAACGTGCACCACTACTTCCTTGACAACGTCATGTGGCGACGCGGCAACCCCGAAGTTTCAAAATATCTGTTACGCTAGCGGTGGCATGGACCGGCTGTGGGACGCCTTGCGGAGCACTTCAGGCGGAAAGAATTGGCATCGGCTCAGCGGCCGCGCCGGCCGATATCTCTTTTTGCACGGCGAAGAAGAACCTGCGCACCTCGTCGCTGGCCGCCGCCCTGTCCGTGCCTGACCTGACGACGAGATCGAACAACTCCGTCGCCTTGGCCCTCCAGAACGAGGTGGCGCTGTCGCCATGCAAACTGTCGAGCCTGGCAGCCACCTCCCGAACCAGGAATGCCTGACGGTCGATCGGGAATGCACGGATTTTTTCTGGGGACATCTTCCGAACCACGAGACTGACGCAACGAATCAACCATTGCCGAACAAGCATGGCGTAGCCGCGAAAGTGGAAACGGAAGCTTAATGGCATCGGCATCGATGCGCCGTTCGGCCAGGAGAACGAAGAGCGCAGCGCACCTCAGGCTTGCAGCCCTCTCGCCTGGCCACCGCGCTTGCGCGGCGCCATCATGTCCCGGGCCATCAGCCCGGTCACCCGGCAGAACGCCATGAACGCCCGGCAGGCATCCTCGGTCTTGACCACGTCCACGGTTGCGCCGAAGCAGGCGTTGAAGGCCTTCTGGTAAATCGGGCCTTGCCGGCGCAGCGGCCAGGCCTGGAGAAAATCAAGGGCCTGTTCGACGCTGTAGATCTCCTCGACAGGCAGGCCGGGTCCGGGCGCGATACGCACCGGCACCTCGAATTGCAGTCTGTCCATCCGCCATCTCCCGAACTGTCGTCACCAGCGGCAACGCCATCCGTCGTAAAAAGTTGCTCTGGCCTGTCGCTACCGCAGGAATGTGGCGTCTCCGCGGTCATGGACGTTTTGCCGCAGCCGCCGCAAGCAAGCGCCAAGGCGCCCGGCCTTGTCGAACGCGGGCGCCTTGGCGGTCCGGCTACTGGTTGGCGGGATCGGTCTCCGCACCGAAGGCCATGCGCACCGCCGTAAGCAGCACGAGAGCAGACGGCACAGCGAAAATCCCGCCAAGGACAAGTGCCCCTGTCGCCGAAAGGCCGAGCGTCTCCGTCAGCGCCCAGTAGACGGTTCCGATACAGATGAGCGCCTGGACGGAAAGGAAAATGGCGGCGCAGGCCGCGCGCGAAAGGCTCTTGAGTGTCTTGATACGTTGCATGGAAACAATCCGGAAATGACGCGCTACGCACCGCTGCGCGACCGAAGCCGCCGCGCGGATCGAGGCGCGAACAGGAAGTGGTTTGAGTGAAGGAGCGGTTGAAACCGCTCAGGCCGGAACCGATGGCGGCGCGCGCGGCTGATTGGCAGTCGCCCACGGTGTGCGGGCGTCCCCGTCGGCGGCGACGACCTCTGCCGGCGGAACCGAAACAAACCAGGAAAAGACGGTGTCCCGAGCCGACAGGGCCGGATGGCCGCCGGCGAACTTAACCAGGGCCGGCCGGCCGGAACGAACTTCCAGCGCCTGCGCCTTGCCGGTGATGCGCAGCAGCGCCGCCGCTTCGCCGGACCGCTCCACGCCGGCGCTGGCGACACCGGAGGCTGCTCCGGCAAAGACGGGCACCTCCGCCCGGCCAAGCGACAGCATCGCCAGCAGCACAAGGCTCATCAGCAATGAGCAGGCCGCCTTCAACGGCGCTTCAGGCAATCTGGCGTGCTCGACGCTCATGAAATCTCCAAAAACCTCCCTCGCCCTACCGCACGGTCGACTGAAAGGGAAGGAACAAGGGCGTCAAGGACACCGGGGCGCGCCGAATATCCCTGCCGCTTGGTCGTGTCCGGGCAGTTCTTCCTTGAACCTTTTGCCCTCAAGTGCCAAATCTGGGGAGATTTTCACGCCGGCTCCCTTGCAGAGCCACACCGGCAAGACGGACACCAATGGTCACTTATCTCGACGCCGCCACGGCACCGCTCAGAAACACCGGCCAGATCCGCCTCTATGGCGAGGAAGGTTTTGCCGGCATGCGCAAGGCATGCGACCTCACGGCGCGCTGCCTCGACGAACTGGTGCCGATGGTTGCGCCCGGCGTCACCACCGACACCATAGATCGTTTCGTTTTCGAGTTCGGCATGGATCATGGCGCGCTGCCGGCGACGCTCAACTACCGCGGCTACACCAAGTCTTCCTGCACCTCGATCAATCATGTCGTCTGCCATGGCATCCCCGACAACAAGCCGCTGAAGGATGGCGACATCGTCAACATCGACGTCACCTACATCCTCGACGGCTGGCACGGCGATTCCTCGCGCATGTACCCCGTCGGCACCATAAAACGCGCGGCGGAACGCCTGCTCGAAGTCACCCACGAATGCCTGATGCGCGGCATTGCCGCGATCAGGCCCGGCGCCCGCACCGGCGCCATTGGCGCGGCCATCCAGAGCTATGCCGAGGGCGAGCGCTGCTCGGTGGTGCGCGACTTCTGCGGCCACGGCGTCGGCCAGTTGTTCCACGACGCGCCCAATATCCTGCATTATGGCAGCGCCAATGAGGGCGTCGAGATGCGGCCCGGCATGATCTTCACCGTCGAGCCGATGATCAACCTCGGCCGGCCGCATGTGAAAGTCCTGTCGGACGGCTGGACCGCGGTGACACGCGACCGCTCGCTGTCGGCGCAATACGAACACACGATCGGCGTGACTGACACCGGCTGCGAGATCTTCACGCTCTCCCCCAAAAAGCTCGACCGCCCCGGCCTGCCAGCCTAATGTTTCGTTCTCCCGGCGCTCGCGGTCGGGGAGCTGGGGGCAGACGAGATGTCAGGTGACGACGACGAGCGCAGTTTCTTTGCAGAAAAGCCTGCGCAGCTTTCCGCGACCATGCACTCTCCTGGGACAGCCGGGCCTGCCGCGAAGACCAAGGGGATCGAGGAGAAGCCGCATTATCTCGGCCATCGCGACCGTTTGCGCGAACGCTTCGCCTCGGCAGGTCCCGACGCCCTGCCCGACTATGAGCTTCTGGAACTCCTGCTCTTCCGCCTGATCCCGCGCGCCGACACCAAGCCGGTCGCCAAGGCGCTGCTCTCCCGCTTCGGTACCCTGGCCGAGGTGCTTGGCGCGCCCGTCGGCCTCCTCCAGGAGGTCAAGGGCGTGGGCCCGGTGGTAGCGCTCGACCTGAAGGTCATTGCGGCGACGGCCCAGCGCATGGCGCGCAGCGAGGTCCATGGCCGCGAAATCCTCTCCTCTTGGCAGCAGCTTCTCGACTATTGCCGGTCAGCCATGGCCTTCGAGGCGCGCGAGCAGTTCCGCATCCTGTTCCTTGACAAGAAGAACACGCTGATTGCCGACGAGGTGCAGCAGACCGGCACTGTTGACCATACGCCCGTCTATCCGCGTGAGGTGGTCAAGCGCGCTCTCGAACTGTCGGCGACGGCAATCATCCTGGTGCACAACCACCCGTCGGGCGATCCGACGCCATCGCGTGCCGATATCGAGATGACCAAGGAGATCATCGACGCGGCCAAGCGGCTGGGCATTTCCGTGCATGACCACATCATCATCGGTCGCAAGGGCTATTCCAGTATGAAGGGGTTGCTGCTGATCTAGATCATCGGCTCGGCGAAGCTATCCGAATGAAAGCAGGCAATTCGCCGGCCCGGTCTTTCGGCTCAAGAATTTGAAAATCGTTCAATTCTGGAACGAATGGCCCGAAGTTGAGGCCATATCGCCATAGGTTTCCAAATTCCCTCGCAGATTCCTGACCTTTTAGAACATAATTCCGTTGAGGGGCGGCTTTTCCGTTGATACCGTTTGAAACGCTTCAATTGGAACCTGCCATTGCAACGCAAGCGCCCAACCATAGCGGATGTCGCACGCGCGGCCGGTGTCTCCATCGGAACGGTGTCGAACTTCATCAATGGGACCGCCGGCCTGAAGGAGGCCACGCGCGAACGCATCGAAAAGGCGATCGCCACGCTGATGTACCGGCCGAGTTCGTTTGCGCGCTCGCTGCCGGGCCGCGCGCCCCACAGGCCGAAGAATCTCGATCATCTGCCGAGGCTCCTGGTCGCGGGCCGGGTCAGCGTCGACTTTCTCTGCCGCGTCGACGTCCTGCCGCATCGCGACGACCGCATCACAGCCAGCCATATCGAGAAGGCGCTGGGCGGGCCGGCGGCCAATCTCGCGGTTGCCGCCGCCGGTGTTGGGACGCCCTACGCTCTCGACGTGGAACTGGCGACGGCGGTCGGCGAAGACCCGGAGAGTGACTGGGCGCTCGGCGCGCTTTCCAAACTGGGCGTCCACGCATTGCCGATCCGCAACACGCCCAACAACCGCCTTTCGCAAGCCATCGTGATCATCGAGCGCAATGGTAGCCGCACGATCATCAGTGAACCGTTCGAACTCGGCGAGATCGATCTGACCGCCAATCTGGACATCCAGCCCGAGCCGCGCCCGGCCTGTCTTCACATCGAAGGCTTCCACTACGAAACGATGACCGCTTCCATCGCGCGCTTTCATCAGGCCGGCTGGAGGGTGAGCCTGCATTCGGCCGGCCTGCCCAAGAGCGCACGCACGCCTGAAACCTTCACGCAGATGGTCCGGCACATCGACCTGACCTTCATCAACGATGTGATGATGCGGGAGATTTTCGACTTTCGCTCCAGGATGGCGACGATGATCGAAGAGGTGCGGCTGATGCTGGCGCGCATCAAGCCGCGCGGAACGGTCGTGCTCACTCTCGGCGAGTTTGGCGCGGTCGTCTTTCCGGCGAATGGCGGACCGCAGATCGAGGTGCCGGCACTGCCTGTCGACCGCGTCGATGCGACGGGCGCCGGCGACAGCTTCGCCGGCATATTCCTAAGCCTCTGGCTGCATGGTGCGTCGCTGGACGACGCCGCCCGCCATGCGGCGATCGGCGCGAGCCTGACGACCACGGTCGAAGGCGCACAGGGCTACATCGCGGATTTCGCGACTTTGAAGGCTGCCGCTTTGGCGAACAACGCCATGTTGGCAAGCTGAACCAACAACTTACGGGAACCCAGGAGAGTATTGGTCATGGCGAAAACAAGAGTGCTTCTGGTCGGCGAGAGCTGGATGAGTTCGGCGACCCACTACAAGGGGTTCGATCAGTTCGGCAGCGTCACCTTTCACCTGGGCGCGACGCCGCTGGTCGATGCCTTGAAGAGCAGCGAATTCGACCTCGACTACATGCCGGCCCATGAAGCCGTCGAAAAGCTGCCTTTCACCAAGGAGGGCCTGTCGCAATACAGGGCCATCATCCTCTCCGACATCGGCGCGAACTCGCTGCTGCTTCACCCCGATGTCTGGCTGCACGGCAAGACAGTGCCCAACCGGCTCAAGCTTCTGCGCGACTGGACGCAGGCCGGTGGTGGCATGGTCATGATCGGCGGCTATTTCTCTTTCCAGGGCATCGACGGCAAGGCGCGCTGGCACCGCACGGCCGTCGAGGAGGCGCTGCCGGTAACCTGCCTCCCCTATGACGACCGGCTCGAGATTCCCGAAGGGTTCCGGCCTGAAATCACCGGTCCCAAGGATCACCCGATCTTTGCCGGCATCGAAGGCGAATGGCCGCTGCTGCTCGGCGCCAACGAGGTCGTCGCTCGCGATCGCGATGACGTCGAAATCCTCGCACGGTTGCCGCAGGATCACGGCGGTCATCCGCTGCTGGTCACCGGCCGCCATGGCCAGGGCCGCACGCTGGCCTGGACGTCGGATATCGGCCCGCATTGGCTGCCCAACAGCTTCGTGGAATGGCCGGGCTATGCGCGTCTTTGGACCAACGTGCTGCGCTGGGTCAGCAAGGCCGTCTAGCCGACCAGCAACCGCCGGGGAACCGCCATGACAGAACCGTTTCTTGTCGCCAGAAATGTCGCAAAGCGCTTCGGCGCTCTGACTGCGCTTGCCGATGTCGACCTGGAAATCCGCTCCGGCGAGGTGCTGGCGCTTCTCGGCGACAACGGCGCCGGCAAATCCACCTTCATCAAGATCCTGGCGGGCGCCCATCCGCCCAGCGATGGAAAGCTTCTCATCGAGGGCAATCCGGTGGCTTTCTCCTCGCCCAAGGATGCGGCGTCGTCGGGGATCGCGACGATCTTTCAGGAACTGGCGCTCTCGGAAAACCTGTCGATTGCCGAAAACGTCTTTCTCGGCCGCGAATTGAAACGCTCCATTTTGGGTATTCCCTTCCTGAAGCGCAAGGAAATGCGCCAGCGCGTCGACGGCCTGCTGAAAGAGCTCGACGCGCATATTTCCGATCCGGAAGCACCCGTCGGCAGCCTGTCCGGCGGTCAGCGCCAGGCCGTGGCCATCTGCCGGGCCCTCAATCTGAATGCCAGGCTGGTCATCATGGACGAGCCGACGGCGGCCCTTGCCGTCGCCGAAACCCGCAAGGTCCTGGCACTGACGCGGCGGCTTGCCGCGCGCGGTTGTGCCGTCGTCCTCATCAGCCACAACATTTCCGAAGTGTTCGAGGTTGCCGACCGCATCGTGGTGTTCCGGCGCGGCCGCAAGGTGGCCGAACGGCTGGCGGCCGAGACCAATCACGAGGAAGTCGTTTCGCTCATAACAGGCGCTCATCCCGACGTGCGGGCGCTTGAAAAATCAAACTGAAATGCACGTCCATTCCAGAGAGGATAAACCAATGCTTTCTCAACTCAAAAAAGCGCTCGCCGTTTCCGTGCTGTCACTCGTGGTCGCCACGGCGGCGCATGCCGCCGACAAGCCCAAGGTCGCCTTCGTCCCGCAATTGATCGGCATACCCTATTTCAATGCCATGGAAGCCGGCGGCAATCGCGCCGCGAAGGACCTGGGCGTCGATTTCATCTATTCCGGCCCCGTCGACACCAACCCGGTCGATCAGTTGCAGATCGTGCAGAACCTGATCGACCAGGGTGTCCAGGCGATCTCGGTCAGCGTGCTGGATGCGTCCAGCATCGCGCCCGTCGTCGAGAGCGCCAAGGCCAAGGGCATCAAGCTTTTCACCAGCGACAGCGATGCACCCGACAGCGGCCGTGCCGTCTATGTGGCGCAGGCGACCGACGAAGGGCTCGGCACGACGATCATCGATGAGTTGGTGAAGCGCGTCGGCGAGGACGCCACGATCGGCATCGTCTCCGGCGAGGCGACGGCGTCCAATCTCAACGCCTGGATCGGCTTCATGCAGAAAGAGGCCACCGCCAAATATCCGAAGCTGAAACTGCTCGCTCCGCAATTCGCCGGCGGCACGGCCGAGCGCGCCGCGCAGATATCAGGCGATCTCATGGCCGCCAATCCCGACATCAAGGCCATCATCGCCGTCGCATCCTCGACCTGTCCGGGCGTCGCCCAGGCCATCGAAACCGCCGGCAAGATCGGCTCCGTCATAGGCACGGGCTATTGCAGCCCGAACACGGCGCGATCCTACCTGAAGAGCGGCGCCTTCGGCTTCACCGTGCTGTGGGATCCCGAACAGCTGGGCTATCTCACGGTCTGGGCCGGCAAGCAGTTGATCGACGGCAAGAGCTTCGAAGCGGAAAACAAGATCGCCGGCCTCGAAAAGCCCGCCACCTATGATGCCGCCAAGGGCATCCTGCTGCTCGGGCCGCCGGCGGTCTTCACCAAGGACAATGTCGACAAGTTCAACTTCTGAGCCTTGGGATGAACAGGGTGCGACAGTTTGGAAACGGCGTTTTGGCCATGAACGGGCGGGAGTGGTCCTTGCTTGCCGCCTGTCTCCTGGCGATCGTCATCTTTTCTGTCGCATCGCCCCACTACGCGACGCCAGGCAATGCGGCGACCGTCCTGCGCAACAGCGTCGAACTGCTGCTGATCGGCCTTGGCATGACATTGCTGCTTGCCATGGGCGGCATCGACGTGTCGATCGGCATCATCATGGGCCTCGCGGCCATTGCGATCGGCCGCGTGCTCAGCGCCGACGGCAGTCCGCTGCTGGCGCTCATCGCTGGCCCGGCGGTCGGTGCGCTGCTCGGCTGCGTGACGGCCACCGTCGTCGTCCTCGGTCGCGTTCCGGCAATCGTGGGAACGCTCGGCCTGCTTGGCGTCTACCGCACCGCCGTCTTTGTCCTTCTCGGCGGGCAGTGGCTCTCGGGCCTGCCCTCGAGCCTTACCAATGTTCTGGCAACCACCGTACTCGGCATTCCGGTCCCAGCCATCGTCATTGCCATCGCCTATCTGGTCGTCTGGCTGGCATTGCGGCGAACCCCCTACGGCCCGCATCTGCTCGCGATCGGCAATTCCGAGGAAAAGGCGCGGCTGTCCGGAATCCCCGTAGTCAAGGTACGCTTCATGACCTTCGTCATCAGTGGCGTCCTGACTGGCATTGCCGCCACGTTTTACGTCGCCACCTACCGCAACGTGGAGATGACGATCGGCAGCACGCTGGCTCTCGATGCGATCGCCGCGGTCATTCTCGGCGGCACGAGCATATTGGGCGGCAGATGCAGCTTGATCGGCACGGTCTTCGGCGTACTGCTTCTGAGAATTCTCCAGAATGGATTGCTTCTGATCGGCGTCCCCTCGCTTTGGCAGCCTGTGGTTACCGGCGTTCTCATCATCGGCGTGCTCGGCTTCGAAGCCGTCTCCAACCGGCTGCCGCTTGCCCAATTCCTGCGAGCCCGCGCATGAACAGGATCCGGAACCTGCAGGGCCCCGCCCTCACTTTGGCTCTGCTGTGCGGCCTTTGGCTGGTCGTTATTGTCGGCCTGCTGGCGCTCAAGCCTTCGGTCTTCAATCTCGGCACCGTCACCACGATTTTGCAATTTTCGACGATCCTGGCCCTGGTCGGCCTTGGACAGGCGCTGGTCGTCCTGGCCGGGGGCGCGGGCATCGACCTGTCCGTTGGCGGCGCCGTTTCGCTCTCGGCGATCGTTGCCATGCTTTCCCTGAAGCTGGGGTTGCCACCCCTTCTGTTGCCGGTCGTCTGCATCCTGGCTGGCGCTATGCTCGGCGCCTTGAACGGATGGCTGGTGAACGGGCTCGCCCTTCTCCCCTTCATCGCGACGCTGGGAACATTTTTCGTGTATTCCGGCCTGGCGCTTGCGGTCACCGGCGGCGCGGCCCAGTCCGGCGTGCCTGCCTGGCTGCTAGTTTGGGGGCGCGGTGCGATCATGGGCATCCCCGTGCCTTTCCTTACGCTCGCCGTCCCCTGCTTCGCGCTTGCCGGTCTCGTGCTGCTCTCGACGGCCTGGGGGCGCTGGATCTACGCCATGGGCTTCAATGAACGTTCGGCCAAACTGGTCGGCATCCCGGTCGATCGCGTGCGCTTCATCCTTTATGTGCTGAGCGGCGCGCTTGCCGGTGCGGCCGGCCTCGTCTCTCTCGCCTGGCTCGGCAGCGGCAGGCCCAATATCGGCCAGAACCTCGAACTGGAATCGCTGACCGCGGCCATGCTGGGAGGCATCGTCATCACTGGCGGGCGCGGTGGCGTCGGCGGCGTGTTCGCGGCCGTCCTGCTGCTGGTCACGTTGAAGACCGGCCTTTTGCAATTGAACATCAACACGGTCTGGCAGGTGGGGATTGTCGGCGCCCTTCTGGTTTTCGTCCTTCTCGCCGACCGACTTTCCCAACGTTGGAGATAACAATGCCTTCCATGGAAGAGACCATCGCCGCGCGCGTCGAGGCAGCCGCCGAGCGCATCGTGAAGACGCTGAGCGATCTCGTCGCCTTCCCTTCGATCGTGAAATCGAATCCGAAGGAGGCCGGCCCGGGCGAGCGCGATTGTCAGCTCTACCTGCAAAAGCGCCTTGAGGCGCTCGGCTTCTCGACCGATCTCTGGGATCCGGACGGCCCGGCGCTCTACGAGAAATACAAGGGACGTGCCGGCGCCAACAAGGGCAGGACGTTCGAGGGTCGGCCCAATCTCGGCGGCGTTTTGAAAGGCACCGGCGGCGGGCGGTCCATCATGCTGACCGGCCATATCGACGTCGTGCCGCCGGGCGCCGCCGGGCACTGGACCACCGATCCCTTCCAGCCTGTCCTGAAGGATGGATTCCTGCACGGTCGCGGCACGGTCGACATGAAGGGCGGCGTCGCCTGCATGCTGATGGCGGTCGAAATCCTGAAGGAACTCGACGTTTCCCTCTCCGGCGACGTCGTCTTCACCACCGTCGTCGACGAGGAAATCGGCGGCATGGGGTCGCTCGCCATGGTTGATCGCGGCTTTCGCGCCGACGCCGGCATCATGACGGAACCGACGGCGAACAGGATCGCACCGCTTTGTCACGGCATTCTGTGGGGCAAGATCATCATCGACGGCATAGGCGGCCATGCCGAACTGACGCCGAACGCCTGGTATTCGAGCGGCCCGGTCGACGCCGTCCAGCTTTGCCGGCAGATCCTCGACGGCATCGACATCCTCAACCGGCGCTGGATGTTCGATCCCAGGAAGAACCACCCGCTGATGGACCTGCCCAACCAGATCATCGTCACCCAGATCAATGCCGGCGAACATCCATCCTCCATGGCAGGACGCGGCGAGATCATCATCGACGCACAGTATCTGCCGAGCGAGCATGACGAGTTCAGGCTGGGCGGCAATGTCAAACGCGAAATCGAAGAGCACATCGCCAATGTCTGCCAGGCGGATCCTTATCTGCGAAAGCACCCTGCCCGTGTCGAATGGATCCTCGATGCCGATTGCGCCGAGATCCCGTCGGACAACCCCTTTGTCGGCCTGTTCCAGGAGGCCGTCAAAGCAGCCGACCTGTCGCCGGCCCTAAGCGGCTTCGGCGCACACAGCGACATCGGCCTGCCGACCGGCCTGGGCAACACCCCGACCGTCAACTTCGGTCCCGGTGACCCGGCACAGGCGCATCAGCCGAACGAGCGCGTTTCGGTGCGCGATCTCGTCGACTGCACGAAGGCCATCGCCTTAGCGGTGGAGAAATGGTGCCGGTAGTCTTAGCCTAACTGACTGCGAGCGGGATGACGGCAAGAGAGCTTGGGGAAAAAATCCGGGGGAGCGGCTAAGAGGCCGCCCGTCAGCCACCAAACCTCGGCTCGGGAACTCCGGTCACGCCAAGGCCGGTGATGGCGAACAGGCTGCCGCGCAGCACGCCATCGCCGGGAAAACGCGGCAGCGGCGGCTTGGCCATCGAGGTTACGTAGAGCGTGTCGAGCCTCGGTCCACCGAACATGGCGCTGGTGATCTTCTTCACCGGCATGTCGATGATACGGTCTATGCTGCCGTCCGGCGCGTAGCGCACCAGGCGGCCGTCATAGACCAGCGCATTCCACAGACAGCCTTCGGCATCGACGGTCGAGCCGTCGGCGGCACCACCGCGGCTGGTATCGACGCGAACGAAGGTGCGGCGGTTGCTGGCCGTACCGGTCTCGATGTCGTAATCATAGGCCCAGATCTCGCCGGTCCAGGTGTCGGCGAAATAGAAGGTGCGGTCGTCGGGGCTCCAGCATGGACCGTTGGAGCAGATGATGCCGGAATCGATCCTGGTGACGGAGAAATCCGGATCGAGCCTGTAAAGGCCGCCGGACGGCCCCTCTTCCATCGTGTCCATCGAGCCGGCGAAGAAGCGGCCGCGCCGGTCGACCTTGCCGTCGTTGAGACGGTTCATTGGCTTGTCCGGCTCCGGATCGTGGATCCGCGTCACCTCGCCGGTGGCGAAATCGAGCAGATGGAAACCGCGCTGCAACGAGACGACAGCGCCGCCGCCATCCTTGCGCAGCGCCATCGAGCCGATTTTCATCGGCACGTCCCAGCAACGGATCTCGCGCCCGTCGGCGGTCGCGCGGAAGACGCGCCCGTCGAAACTGTCGATCCAGTAGAGACGCTCCTGCTCGACGTCCCAGAGCGGTCCCTCGCCAAGCGTGGTCTTCACGTCCACCACGACTTCGATCTTCATGCCGTCCTCCTCTTTGCTCGCGCGGCGATTGGCTGCGTCAGAAAGCGACCTTGTCGCCGCCCTTCAGCGACAGGATCTCGCGCGCTTCGTCCGGCGTCGCCACCTCCATGCCGAGCCCCTCAATGATCTTGCGCGCCAGCACGACCTGCTCGGCATTCGACTTGGCAAGCTTGCCCCTGCCGGCCCACAGGCTGTCCTCCAGCCCGACGCGAATATTGCCGCCGAGGGCCGCCGATTGCGCGGCGATGCGCAACTGGCTGGCGCCGGCGCCGAGCACCGACCACCGGAACTGGTCCCCGAACAGCCGGTCCGCCGTGCGCTTCATATGCGCGACATCCTCCGGATGCGTGCCGATGCCGCCCAGCAGGCCGAACACCGACTGCACGAAGAAGGGCGGTTTCACCAGCCCACGGTCGGCGAAGTGGGAGAGATTGTAGAGATGCGCAATGTCATAGCACTCGAACTCGAACCGCGTGCCGTTGTCGTAGCAAGTCGCGAGAATGTACTCGATGTCCTTGAACGAGTTGCGGAAGACGAGGTCGCGCGTCGCTTCCAGATGCGGCTTTTCCCAGTCGAACTTGAAGGTCTCGTATTTGTCGGCGAGGTGATAGAGCCCGAAATTGATCGAGCCCATATTGAGCGAGGCTACCTCCGGCTTGAACTGGGCGGCCGGGCGCACCCGCTCCTCGACCTTCATGTAGGGGCTGCCGCCGGTGGTGATGTTGATGGCGGCGTTGGTGCCTTGCTTGACGAGCGGCAGGAAACGGGCAAAGGCCTCCGGCGTCTGGTCGGGCTTGCCGGTCTCCGGATCGCGGGCATGCAGATGCAGGATCGCGGCGCCGGCTTCCGCGGCGGCGATCGCCTCCGAGGCGATCTGGTCCGGCGTGATCGGCAAATAGGGCGACATGGTCGGCGTGTGGATCGCCCCCGTCACCGCGCAGGTGATGATGACCTTGCCCCTGGCCGCCGTGGCGCCGGGCTTGCGGCTGGTTTCTTTCATTGTCCGAACTCCTGATCCGATTTCTTCTTGTGCGCCGCCAGCGCCATCAGCCGGCGATCCCGCCATACCTGCCGATCGCCCAGTTTCTCCCTGGGCAAGCGCCTGCTGCGCTCGGACTCGACGGTTTCCATCACCTCGCCCGCCCAGTCGACGCGACGCAGCATCTGCGGGAAAATATTGGAATAGATGCCCTGGTAGCGCTCGGCATAGTCGCGCACGCCGCCCGGCGCGTTGAGATCGATGGTCTCGAAGGGCCCCATGAACGACCAGCGCAGCGCCAAGCCATCACGGATGCCGATATCGACGTCCTCGACGCTGGCATAGCCGTCGGCGACAAGCCGGAAAGCTTCCTCGAGCAGCGCCCCTTGTAGCCGGTTCATGATGAAGCCGTCGAGCTCGCGCTTCATCACCAGCGGCGCGTGGCCGGCATCGAGGAGGAAGGCGCGCGTCCTTTCGAGCGTCTCGGCGGACGTCCACGGCGCCGGCACCACCTCCGCCGCCGGAATGAGGTAGGGCGGGTTGATCGGATGCACGACCAGGCAGCGGTGCCGCCCCGGGAGATGATCGGTGAATTTCGACGGCAGCAGCGCCGAGGTGGAGCTGGCGATCACCGCCTGCGGATCAGAGAGGGAATCGATCCGCGAAAACACCTCGCGCTTCACTTCGAGATTTTCCGGTGTGTTCTCCTGGATATGCACGGCGCCGGCCAGAGCCGCGTCCAAGTCTCCCATGACGACGATGCGCTCGAGCACCGCGTGCGCGGTCTGTCCGCGCAGCAGATCATTCGAAGCGAGATCGCCGAGCACGCCTTCTATGTAGTCGCGCGCGCCGCCTGCCGCGACCGGCGACTGGTCCCACATGCGCACATCATGGCCGGCGCGCGCGAAGCTGATCGCCCATGCCCGTCCGATGAACCCGCTTCCGACAATTGCAACCCTGGCCATGGCTTGCTCCTCAAAGCGTTTCGACGTTGCCGTCGACGCCGAGCGACTGGCCTGAAATGTTGATGCCCGCGTCGGACAGCAGGAATGCGACCATCGAAGCCACGTCGTACGGGCTGGTCATGCGGCGCAACGAGATGTTCTGCAAATAGCGTTCGGTCATCTCCTGATGGCTGATGCCGACCTGTTTGGCGCGTGCCGAGATAACGCTCTCGATGCGCGGCCCCTCTATGATGCCCGGCAGGATGGCGTTGACCCTGATCCCGTGCGGCCCAAGCTCCTTGGCAAGGCTCTGCGTGAAGCCGATGACGCCGAATTTGGCCGCCGAATAGGGCGTGCGGAACGCATAGCCGTGGCGGCCGGCCGCCGACGACATCGAGACGATCGAACCGCCGCCGGCCCCCTTGATGAGCGGCACGGCGCGCCGTGCGCACAGGAACTGGCCGGTCAGGCCGATGTCGAGACAGCGCCTCCAGTCGGCCGGATCGATTTCGTCGACGCCGCCGGTCGGCCCGGCGATGCCGGCATTGTTGATCAGTGCGTCGAGGCCGCCGAGTTTCTCCTCCACCGCCTCGAACAGCCGGTCGACATCGTCGTCGCGCGACACGTCGGCCTTGACCGCTGCGACGAGCGCCATCTTCTTGGGGGCGGCCGCCAGGGCTTCGTCGGACACATCGCAGACGACGATGCGCGCACCGAGCCGCGACAGCGTTTCGGCAATGGCGAAGCCAATGCCGCCGGCGCCCGCCGTGACCAGGACACGTTGCCCTTTGAGCCCCGCCAGGAATTCGTCGGGCGATTTGGGTGCGCTCGTGCTCATGATTCCATTCCCTTCATTGTATGCGTCTTTCGCGCAGCGCCATGACGGCGCCGAGCACCACCAGCCCGAACAGGATCGCCCGTGTGGCGTAGGGCAGCGTCGTGCCGGCCAGAAGCATCTGCAGCGCCGTCAAAAGCAGCACGCCGCCGAGCATGCCGAGATAGTGGCCGCGCCCGCCGGTGATCAGCGCACCGCCGACCACGACAACGGCGATGGATGGCAGGAGATAGTCGTCACCCATGCCAAGGCTGGCCTGGCCTGAAAAGCCGGTTAGCATGACGCCGACGATCGCCGCGCACAATGCCGACAGCATGTAGACGAAAATCAGCGTCCGTCCGACGGCGATGCCCGAGAGCTGGGCCGCGCGCAGGCTGTTGCCGATGCCGTAGACCTTGCGGCCGAAGGCGGTGCGGCCGAGCAGCAGCACCGCAAAGACCACGAAGACGATCATGAATGGCACGACCGGCGTCACCACCCATATCTTGCCGGTCATGAACCAGCGCAGCATCGGCGAGGAGAAGCCGGCCGGCGTGCCTTGCGAATAGAGAAGCGCGAAGCCTTGCAAGATGCCGTTGGTGGCGAGCGTCATGACGATCGGCGAGATGCCGAGGAAAACAATGCCGACGCCGTTCGCCAATCCGATAAGACAGGCGATGGCCAGCACCACCGGCAGCGCATAGACGAGTGCCGCGTCCGATCCGTTGACCATGCCGGCAAGAAGGATGCCCGACAAGCCGATCGTCCACGGCACCGACAAGTCGAGCCCGCCGGTGAGGATGACGCCGCCCTGCCCGAGCGCAAGCACGGCAAGGAAACTCGACAGCACGAACAACGAGTTCCAGTAGGTGGGATTGAAGATGGCCCGGCCGAGCCAGATCTGGGTGACGATCATGACGACGGCCAGGCAGACGTAAGCCGGCAGCGCGTAGCGCAGCGCCTCGGCATTGCGAACGCGAAAGCCGGGTGCCTGTCCTGGAACGGCCGTTTTGTGAGCGATGCGCAGCCTGCGGTCGGTATGATCGAGTTGCGACGGCAGCATGCCGGCGCGCCATGCGGCGAACCGCGCGCGCAAGGCGCGGACCTGGTAGGCAAGCACGGAGCCATGCGACAGCGAGCCCGCGAGAACGGCAAGGATGAGGATGGTGCCCTCGGCGATGGTCGAATAATAGGCCGAAACGTTGAGGACGAGCAGGACGTTGACGACCATCATCAGGATATAGGCGCCGAAGACGGTGCCGAACGGACCACCCTGCCCGCCGCCGAGCCGCGTGCCGCCGACCACGACGGCAGCGAACATCGACAACAGCAGCGGATTGCCGACGAGCGGATCGCCGCTGCCGGTCTGGGCGCTGATGAACACGCCGGCAAGCCCGTAGCAGCCACCGGCGATGACATAGACGAGGAAGCGCACGAGAGCGACGCGCACGCCGACCGCGGACGCGGCGTCCGGATCGCTGCCGACCGCGTAAAGCGCCGTGCCGAACCGCGTGCCTTTCAGCCAGAACCATGCCAGCAGTACCATGCCGATGACGACCAGCGGCATGGGCAACCAGCCCGGGATCGCATCGCCGAGATAGAAAGCGCCGAGATCGGGCGAGACGAAGCCGCCGGGCTTGTCCATGACCAGCAGTGTGATGCCTTGCAAGATGAACATGGTCGACAGCGTGACGACGATGGGCTGCATGCGCAGCACCGCGATGAAGAAGCCGTTGAACGCCCCGACGAGCATGCCGACGCCAATGCCGGCCATCGTCCACAGCCAGACGCTCGTTCCGGTCGCCATCGGATCCATCGACGTGGCCAGCACCACATTGACCAGCGAAACCACGGCGCCCGCCGACAGGTCGAAGCCGCCGGACAGGATGACGATGGTCTGGCCCATCGCCGCCAGCGCCGAGGTGGCGCCGCCGCTCGACAGGAACGAGATGTCGAAATAGCTGAGCCGCCCGGCGCTGATCAGGTCGACGACGACGAGCAGCACTGCAAAGACGATCGCCGCGATGATGGCGCCGCGATGCCGCGCCAGGAGGCGCACCAGGGATCCGGCCTGTCCGGTTGCCGTCGAACCGACCGCGCTCACTGTGCTGCCTCCAGCATATTGCCGCCATGTCCCAGCGCCGGACGCATGATCGCGCTCTCGGTGATCTCGTCGCCGGCGAGCTCGGCCACCAGCCGTCCGTCATAGAGAACGAGCACGCGGTCGCATTGATGGACGAGTTCGGGAATTTCGGTCGAATGCAGCAGGATCGAGCCGCCCGCCGCCACATAGTTGCGCATCATCACGTAGAGCTCATGCTTGGTGCCCACATCGATGCCACGGGTCGGGTCGAAGAGCAGCAGGATGCGGCTTTCGGCGACCAGCCACTTGGCGATGGCGATCTTCTGCTGGTTGCCGCCGGAAAAGGCGCCTGCCCTTGTCCACAGCGCTCGGTTGTCCACCTCGACCGTCGAGAAGGCCGCCTGCACGGCGCGTGCTTCCTCCTCCTCGCGGATCAAGCCGAGCCGGGTGAAGCGGCCGACCACCGGCAGCGATGCATTCTGCCGGCCCGACAATTTCAGGAACAGGCCTTCGGTCTTGCGATCCTCCGGCACCAGCCCGATCGCCATGTTGGGCCTCAGCGCATCGGCCGGCGAGCCGAGCCACACTTTGCGGCCGTCGACCATGACGTGGCCGCGTTCGATCTCGGCCATGCCGAAGCAGGCGAGGAACAGGTCTAGCTGGCCCATGCCCTGAAGTCCGGCGATGCCGAGGATTTCGCCCCTGCGCAAATCGAAACTGGCGCCGTCGAGTTTTCTGCCCGCCTTGAGGTCGCGCACGCCGAGCACCGGCGGACCGAAGACGGCCGCGCCCTCAGGCTTTGGCGGAAAGGTCTGCGCGAGGGCGCGGCCGATGATCTTCTCGATCACATCCTCATCCGAGATGTCGGCCACCGGTGCGGTGATGATGTGGCGGCCATTCCGAAGGATGATCAAGGTATCGCAGAAGGCCCGCACCTCACGCATGCGGTGGGTGATGAACACGACCGTCGTTCCGGCGGCCTTGAGCCGCGCGATGATTGTTCCCAGCCATTCGACGTCGCCGCCCGAAAGCGTCGAGGTCGGCTCGTCCAGCAACAGGATGCGCGGCTTGCGGTAGACGGCGCGCGCGATCTCGATCTTCTGGCGGACCGCGAGATCGAGCGTCGCCACCTCGGCGTCGAGATCGACCGAAAAACCGAGATCGGCAATGTGCCGGCCGACTGCCTTGCGCGCGGCCGACCGCCTGATCAATCCGGTCGGGCCGGATGGCGCATAGGGCAGCAGCATATTGTCGAGAACGCTGAGGTCGCGGACCAGCGTCATCTCCTGGAACGCCGTCTGCACCCCGCGTTCATGCGCGGCGCGCGGCGAACCGAGCGCGGCCGGCGCGCCAAGGATGCTGATCTGGCCCTGATCGGGCCGCACCAGTCCCGATAGGAGCTTGACCAGCGTCGACTTGCCGGCGCCGTTCTCACCCAGCAAAGCGTGCACGCTGCCAGGCGAGATCGCGAAGGAGACGTCGTCAAGCGCGACCGTCGCGCCAAACGCCTTGCGTATGCCGTTGACGGCAATAGCCGGCACATGCGTTGTTGAAGTCATCATTCCCGGTTCCGGCATGCCATGCTTGCGGGCGCGTGGAGCCCACAGTGCCCCACGCGCACGGATTGCTGAAGCCTACTCCTCGGGCTGGCCGACGAGCGCCGCGTTGAGGCCGATCTCGGGCGTCTGGTCGGAGAAGATCGACGCGAACCAGCCGGGGTTGGAAACCAGCGACGGTTTGAAGGTGTTGCATCCGGCCTTCATTTCGGCCCAGGTGCCCTCGTTGCAAAGCTTGCTCGTCTCGTTGGTGACGATCGGCAGCGGCAGGATTGTCGCTTTCGGCACATCCTTGCCCTCGATCGCCTCGATGGCGAGCTTCAAGGCGAGCGCGCCGGAATAGGGCGGCGAGGCATAGGAAATGCGCGGCGCGCCGAGCGGTGCATAGGGAGAAGCAGCACCCTCGACCTCCGTCCCTTCCGGCAGCATCTGGATGCGGCCGCCATTGGAGCCTTCACCGGCGCAAGGCAGAAGCTGGCTGGCCTTCCTGCCCGCCTCGAGCTGCATCGAATTGGCGGTGAAGCAGCCTACCTGCATCCACAGCCCGTTAATGTCGTCCCAGCTGCGCGTGGCGAGAATCTTGGAGAGTTCGGTGCGTGCCACCGCCTGGCTCCACATGCCGACCGCTTCGCCGACAATCTTGATGTCCGGATATTTGGCGAACACCGCCTTGGCGGCCTTGGTGCGCAGCTCGTCGACCGAGGTGCCGGGAACGCCGGTCACGGCGATGATGTTGCCCTTGCCGTTGAGCTTCTTGGCCAGCCATTCGGCTGTCACCCTGCCAGCCTCCTCCTGGTCGATATGGACATTGTAAGCGCAGGGCTCGGTGATCTCGGCGTCGTAGGCGAAGACCTTGACCCCCTTTTCGCAAGCGTTCTTGACGACCTGGTTCAGCGCCGTCGGCGAGATCGGATAAATCACGATCGCCTCCGCTCCCGCCTGCACCATGGCGTTGATCTGCTGGATCTGGCGCTGCGCATTCGGCCCGGCCACCTGGACCTGCAGGTCGACCTTGTCGACCAGGCTCTTGTGCGAGGCCATCGCCTTGACCATGTTCGCCGCCTCGGCCTGCCAGTCATTGCCGATGAAGCTCATGCTGAGAAAAATCTTGTGTTTTTCAGCGGCCTCGGCCGCGGAGATGCCAAAAGCACAGGCAGCCATGCCGGCCAGCAGCGCAAGCCGCCGGGCTTTCAATCCGATACCCATTATGAAACTCCTCCCGATCCGAACGATCGGATGCCTCCCAAGGGCACGAGACGTGACCTTGCCATCCGATATCGCAACCGTATCACCATTTGATCAAAGATCAATGATGAAATATGCTCATGACAAGGCGACGGCGGGGGTGCTTGACGCCGCAGCCGGAAGCCTGCATTCCGGATACGGGCTATGGCGCAGCTTGCGCGGGAAGGTTGAGGGGAGATGGCTGGAGCGGCGTTCAGAAAGCCGGGTGTCGAGATCGCGCCCCTGTCCAAGGAGACCTTGCAGGACAGGGTCTATCGCCATGTCACCGAATTGATCCTCGACGGCAGCATCGTGCCGGGCGAGATGGTAACGGTGCAAAGCCTTGCCGATGCTTTCGGCGTCAGTCCGATGCCGGTCAGGGAGGCCCTGCGGCGGCTGACCGCCGCCAACGCGCTGATGGTGGTTTCAGGCCGCTCGATCGGCATTCCCGCACTCAGCCGCACACGCCTCGTCGATCTGAGAAACGTCCGCTTCGAGATCGAAGCGATCGCCGCCGCATGGGCGGCCGAGCGTATGGACGACCAAGCTATCGCCCGGCTGCGCCAGCATCTGGACGCGCTCGAACAGGCCAATGCGGCGGGAGACGTCAAGTCCTATCTGCGCGCCAACTACGCCTTTCATTTCTCCATCTACCGGGCGGCCGGCTCCGAGAACATTCTCAACATCATCGAGAACTTGTGGCTGCAGATCAGTCCTTATTTCAACATGCTGCACGATTCCGGAAACTATTCGACCGCCAATACGCACCATCAGGAGATGTTCGCTGCGTTGCGCGACCGGGACGCGGAAGCGGTCAAGGCCGCGGTCCGCGCCGACATCGACGCCGCCTTCGACGTTCTGGTCGGCCTGCTGAAATAGCACAAACGAAACTTCGTCGGCGCGAAGATCGAATTCGGCCTGCCGACGTGGCTTGGCACACCCCACCGTCGACTTCGCCCAAACGATCCGGCGCAGGCGCATCAGCCGGACGAACGCGTCCCCGTGTGTGATGGACGGCTCCTCTCGAAGGGTTGGCGCAGGCAAGGCGGGATTTTTCCCGTCAAGACAGTCGGCTCTAGAATTGCGACCCCAAATCAAGCTATGATGCACTTGGCATTTCCGGAGACGGCTTCGCGCCCCTGGAATGCCGGGAGGAACGGGACATGGCCTTCGCGCTTGTACTCGTTTTGATAGTTGTGGGCTCGGTGCTGTTCCACCTCCTGAGCCCATGGTGGTGGACGCCGATTGCCTCGAACTGGGACTATATCGACAACACCATCATCATAACTTTCTGGATCACCGGCGTCGTCTTTGCCGCCGTGGTTTTGTTCATGGCCTATTGCGTCTTCCGCTTCCGTCATCGGGAAGGCAATCAGGCGGCGTATGAACCGGAGAACAGGCGGCTCGAATCCTGGCTGACGGTTGTCACCGCGGTCGGCGTAACGGCTTTGCTGGTTCCCGGCCTGTTCGTCTGGAACCGGTTCGTCAACGTTCCGAGCGACGCAACCGTGGTCGAAGTTGTCGGCCAGCAATGGCAATGGAGTTTCCGCCTGCCCGGCAAGGACGGCAAGCTCGGCACATCCGACACCCGCGGCGTCACCGCTGACAATCCGTTGGGCGTGATCACCAGCGATTCCAATGGCCAGGACGATGTCGTGGTCGAAGCGGCCGATCTGCATCTGCCGGTTGGCAAGCCGGTCAAGATGTTACTTCGCTCGATCGACGTGCTGCATGATTTCTATGTGCCGGAATTCCGCGCGAAAATGGACATGATCCCGGGCTCGGTCACCTACTTCTGGTTCACCCCAACGAAAACCGGAACCTTCCAGGTCCTGTGCGCTGAACTCTGCGGCCAAGGACATCCGATGATGCACGGTGTGGTGATGGTCGATACGCAGGAGGATTATCTGGCGTGGCTTGGCCAGCAACAGACGTTTGCGCAATTGTCGGCGCCCCAGCAGACGGGCTCGGCAAGCCAGGCGCCGGGTCCAACGACGGTGTCAAGTTCGAGGATTGCAGCAAAGCTCGAAACCGTCGGGTCTCGCTAAAAAGGACACGGAGGTGTTCCTATGGTCGATATTACCCCTGCAGATGCCATCCCGCCGGCCGAAGTCGCGGAAGTCGAACTGTATCATCCGCACAGTTGGTGGACGAAATACGTCTTCTCGCAGGACGCCAAGGTCATTGCCATCCAGTATTCGGCGACGGCAACGGGAATTGGCCTGGTCGCCCTGGTGCTGTCCTGGCTGATGCGGCTGCAACTCGGCTTTCCCGGCACCTTCGACTTCATCACGCCTGAAGCCTACTACCAGTTCATCACCATGCACGGCATGATCATGGTGATCTATCTGCTCACGGCGCTCTTCCTCGGCGGTTTCGGCAACTACCTGATCCCATTGATGGTGGGGGCTCGCGACATGGTCTTTCCCTATGTCAACATGCTGAGCTACTGGATCTACCTGCTTGCCGTGCTGGTTTTGGTGTCGAGCTTCTTTGCGCCTGGCGGACCGACGGGGGCCGGCTGGACGCTGTACCCGCCGCAGGCAATCATGACCGGCACACCGGGGGGCCAGGACTGGGGCATCATCCTGATGCTCGTCTCACTGATCCTGTTCATCATCGGCTTCACCATGGGCGGGCTGAACTATGTCGTGACGGTGTTGCAGGGCCGCACGCGCGGCATGACGCTGATGCGTCTGCCGCTGACTGTCTGGGGCATCTTTACCGCGACCGTCATGGCTCTGCTCGCCTTCCCGGCGCTATTCGTCGCCTGTGTGATGATGCTGCTTGATCGGACGCTCGGCACCAGCTTCTTCATGCCGGCGATCGTCGAAATGGGCGAGCAATTACAGCATAATGGCGGCAGCCCGATCCTGTTTCAGCATCTGTTCTGGTTCTTCGGCCATCCCGAAGTCTACATCGTGGCCCTTCCGGCCTTCGGCATCGTGTCGGACCTGATCAGCACCCATGCGCGCAAGAACATCTTTGGCTATCGCATGATGGTCTGGGCCATCGTCGGCATCGGTGCGCTGAGCTTCGTCGTCTGGGCGCACCACATGTATGTCAGCGGCATGCATCCCTATTTCGGTTTCTTCTTCGCCACCACGACATTGATCATCGCGGTTCCGACCGCCATCAAGGTCTACAATTGGGTGCTGACGTTGTGGCGCGGCGACATCCACCTCACCATACCGATGCTATTTGCCCTGGCTTTCATCGTCACCTTCGTCAATGGCGGGTTGACCGGGCTGTTCCTTGGCAATGTCGTGGTCGACGTCCCGCTGTCGGACACGATGTTCGTCGTTGCCCATTTCCATATGGTCATGGGGGTCGCGCCGATCATCGTGATCTTCGGTGCGATCTACCACTGGTATCCGAAGGTCACCGGCCGGATGCTGAACGAGGCGCTGGGCCGGTTCCATTTCTGGGTCACCTTCCTCGGCGCCTACCTGATTTTCTTTCCCATGCACTACCTCGGACTGATGGGCGTGCCCAGGCGTTACAATGAACTGACCGATATGACGGTGATGACAGAATCGGCCCACCATCTGAACTCGTTCATCAGCATCATGGCGTTCATCGTCGGCTTTGCCCAGATTGTGTTCCTGTTCAATCTGATCTGGAGCATCCGTCATGGCCGCGAGGCCGGCGGCAACCCGTGGCGGGCCACGACCCTCGAATGGCAGACGCCGCAAACACCACCGGCCCATGGCAATTTCGGCAAAGACCTACCGATCGTCTATCGCTGGGCCTATGACTACAGCGTACCGGGCGCCAAGGAGGACTTTATCCCGCAAAACGTACCGGGCTCCTTCGGTCCCTCCAAGGAGCCGGCATGAGCGTCATTCTGGTCTTCATGCTCGTGATCGCCGGTTTTGCCGGATGGTGGCTTTCCCACCAGCGGCTGATGACCAAGCCATGGCTCGAGCAAGGTATGGCCGGGGATTTTGTTGGTATGGAAGGATCGGCGCTACCGACCGCCAAGATCGGCCTCGGCGTCTTCCTGGCGGTCGTCGGCTGTCTGTTCGCGCTGATCACCAGCGCCTACTTCATGCGCATGGCGCTGTCGGACTGGCAGGCGCTGCCGCTGCCGCGGCTGCTCTGGTTCAACACCGGCATGCTGGTCCTCAGCAGCATTGCGCTGCAATGCGCCTCGCTCGCGGCGCGTAAGGGTCAAATGGACATGGTTAAGCTCGGCCTTGCCACCGCCGGGTTTACGGCGCTCTCCTTCCTGATTGGACAGTTTATGGCCTGGCGCGAGCTGTCTGCCGATGGCTACTTTCTGGCTTCCAATCCGGCCAACAGTTTCTTCTACCTGCTTACCGGAATGCATGGCCTGCACATACTGGGCGGACTGGTGGGCCTGGGCAGAACAACCGTCGGCGCTTGGAACGGGGCAAGGCCGGCGCGGCTTCGCCTCAGCGTCGAGCTGTGCGCCATGTATTGGCATTTCCTGCTTTTCGTCTGGCTTGCCATCTTCGCGCTTCTGGCCGGCTGGGCCGCGACTTTCATCGATATTTGCCGGGGGTTACTGACGTAGGAGGAACGGGCGGATGGCAGAGACACTCACGCATATCGCTCAGACAGAGCCGCGGCCCGCAGGCTGGCAAGGCATCGCCGCCGACTGGTCCTCGGATCAGCGGGCGTTCAAGAACGTGTCATGGGGCAAGGCCATGATGTGGATCTTCCTGCTCAGCGACACCTTCATCTTCGGCTGCTTTCTGCTCTCCTATATGACCGCGCGCATTTCGACACGCGTGCCGTGGCCCAATCCCAGCGAGGTCTTTGCGCTTCGTATCGGCGGCTCGGATATTCCGCTGATCCTTATTGCCATCATGACTTTCGTGCTGATCTCAAGCAGCGGAACCATGGCCATGGCGGTCAATTTCGGCTATCGCCGCGACCGCCGCAAAACGGCAATCCTGATGCTTCTGACCGCAGCACTCGGTGCGACCTTTGTCGGTATGCAAGCCTTCGAATGGACCAAGCTGATCACCGAAGGCGTGCGGCCCTGGGGCAATCCCTGGGGCGCTGCCCAGTTCGGGTCAACCTTTTTCATGATCACCGGCTTCCACGGCACGCATGTGACAATCGGGGTGATCTTCCTGATCATCGTGGCGCGAAAGGTGTGGCGTGGAGATTTTGACTTTGGGCGGCCCGGCTTCTTTACCAGCCGCAGGGGCCGCTACGAGAACGTCGAGATCATGGGACTCTACTGGCATTTCGTCGACCTGGTCTGGGTCTTCATTTTCGCGTTCTTCTATCTTTGGTGAGAGGCAGATATGGCTGAAGCAACCGCAAACGGCCTCGGGCAACACACGCTGCACGCTACTCATGACGCGGCGACGACCGGCGCCCCCCCGGCAGAAGTTCATCAGGAGCACCCGATCAAGCTTTATCTGGTGGTCTGGGCATGGCTGTTCATTCTCAGCACCTGCTCCTATCTGATCGATTATTTCGGTCTGCACGGCTATCTCAGATGGTCGCTGATCCTGATCTTCATGATCCTCAAGGCAGGGCTCATCGTCGCCATTTTCATGCACATGGCCTGGGAACGGCTGGCGCTGACATACGCAATCATCCTGCCGCCCGTGCTGGTGTTGGTATTCGTGGCGATGATGGTCTTTGAAGCGGATTACACGCTTCTCACCCGGATGGCGTTTTTCGGGGCTGGGCCCTGACGCCAAATCGGAGTTCAGACCTTGTCGATGGCCGATCAGGATTCCGACGATGCTGCGGGCGGTCCGGTGCCGCCACCCTCGCCTTGAAACAATCGACGGTTGGGCCATCTTTATTCATACCGAAACGACGGAAGCGAAATGATTGCCGCGTTTTGACCTGCGTCGCGAACTCAGCAAGGGACGCCCAAAATGACAATCGCAAACAAACTGAAGGACTATATCGACCGGAAAGGGATTTCCTACGACACTGTCGCGCATCATCGCACGGCCACAAGCAGGCAGGCCGCTATAGCCGCGCACGTGCCCGGCAGCATAATGGCCAAATCGGTGCTCGTTCACCACGATCTGGGTTATGCGCTGGCCGTGGTCCCCAGCACACATAGGATCGAGGTCGGCGCGTTGCAGAAGGTCATGGACAAGAGTCTTGGACTCGCCACCGAAGATGAAGCGGTTTCGCTCTTTGACGATTGCGATACCGGCGCCATTCCGCCGATCGGCGCGGCCTACGATGTGCCGGTAGTCCTTGACGAAAGCCTTGGCAGTGCCGCCGATATCTATTTCGAGGGCGGCGATCACAGGACGCTGGTGCGTGTCAGCGGCAAGGATTTCCGTAACCTGACTATGGGCGCCCACCAGGCCCGCTTCAGCCATCCGGCTTACTGAAGCCGGAAAGGGCTCTGATCAACCTGCACGCACCGGTCCTTGCCGGCGCGGCAGGGAGTTCATCGAGGCGCCGGTCCGGCCGTCGGCGGCGGTTCCACGACCTTGCGGTAGACATGCCAGGTAGCGTGACCGAGGATCGGCAGCACGATCGCCAACCCCGCGAATACTGGCAGCGTGCCGATGATCAGGGCGACGGCGACAATCAGGCCCCATACCGCCATCACGATCGGGTTCGCCAGCACCACGCGCACCGAGGTGTGGATGGCTTCATAGGCGCCGACATCTCGCTCGAGCAACAACGGGAAGGCGACGACCGTCGTGCACAGCACGATCGCAGCGAAGACGAAGCCGATGGCGTGCCCCAGGATGATGAGCGTCCAGCCGCGTCCTGTGGCGAATATGTCATTGATGAAGCTGGAGAAGGATTGCGGTGGGGCGGGGCCGAACAGGTGTTGGTAAAACGCCTGCGCAGTCAAAAGCCAGGCGATGAAGATTGCAAGCAGCATGATCGCAACCGCGGCGATGGCTGGCAGCGCCGGAGAATTCCTGACCTCGAAGGCGGCCCTCCATGAGGCGTCTAGCCCGGCTTCCCGTCGCCGGCTGATCTCATAGAGGCCGATTGCGGCGAATGGACCAATTAGCGCAAATCCGGACACGAGCGGAAACAACAATGGGAGCGTGTTATTGCCTGATGTCCAGACTGCAAGCACGACCCCCGCAAGCGGGTAGATCAGGCAGAGAAAAATGATGTGCGACGGTTTGACCATGAAATCGTCGACGCCGCGCCTGAGCGCATCGAAAAGGTCGGTGACACCGATCTTGCGAATTCTGGTGTGCTCCAGCGTCTCGCTGGCGCCTGCTATGACGTGAAAGCTTGCCATGACCATTCCTCCAGACAGGTCTGGTAAGGCCGCGGTTTCACGGTGCTGCCGTTCTGCATGACTGGCCACGCAAACCGCGACCTGCACCAGGATCAATATACTCTCATGCGAGCGACTTGTCGCGCTTTGTAAGAAGGTTGGGTAAGAAGGCCCGGTCGCCTGGCTAGCTCTGGACGCCTTTCTTCGATATTCTCCTCAAGTCGAAGGTGAAGGGTCATGGACGGAAGGACAGTTCTCATACTCGGCCTTGGCGTCGTTGTTCTGCTGCTGCTGGGTTTTTGCGCACTGCCGACGTAATGTTTTGCGCCGGCGTCAACGGCCAGCTGATGCGATCGTACGCATTACAGTAGTGTCGGCAAGTAACGTTGCAAAGATCGCGAACAGGTAGAAAATCGAATAAGAAAACAACGCCTTTGCTTGCTTCATCTCCTTGTCGGGGATGGTGAGCACCTTGCAGGCGCGCCAGACGAATCCCGCACCCAAGACGGTCGAGACAGTCCCGTAATATCCGCTCGCGAATCCAAAGGCCCAGGGAAGCACGCCGATTGGCGCCAGAACCAGCGAATAGGCCAAGATTTGCTTTCTGGTCGAGGGTTGGCCAGCCACGTTCGGCATCATGGGGACGCCCGCCGCGGCGTACTCTCCGACCTTGAACAGGGCTAGCGCCCAGAAATGCGGTGGTGTCCAGAGGAAAATGATCAGGAACAGAATGATGCTTTCAATGCCGATGGCGCCGGTGGCAGCAGCCCACCCGATCACCGGAGGAAGAGCGCCTGCCGCGCCACCTATGACGATGTTCTGCGGTGTCGAGCGTTTCAGCCAGATCGTATAGATGACGACGTAGAAGAAGATGGTGAATGCCAGCAGCGATGCGGCAAGCCACCCCACCAGCACGCCGAGCACCGTCACCGAAAGTGCGGAAAGCACCAGACCGAAGCCGAGGGCTTCGCCTGGCGCGACGCGGCCCGACGGGATTGGCCGCTTGGACGTGCGAGACATCAACGCATCTATGTCCGCGTCGTACCACATGTTGAGCGCCCCGGCCGCGCCTGCTCCCATCGCAATCGCACTGATGGCGATCACCGCGATGACCGGATTCGTCGGGCCAGGCGCCGTCATTAGGCCCACGAAAGCAGTGAATACGGCAAGCGCCATGACCCGCGGTTTTAAAAGCGCGAAGAAATCACCCGCCGTCGCTTCCGGAAGGCGGATGACGATATCCTTGAGGCGGCTTTCCCTAGTCGACATCTCAGACCGATGGAAGCAAGAAACCTAGGCCATGATCCCGAACCGAAGGCACGCGTGAGCGAAATTGAAACCCGGTTTTTGCTTACGCGGCCCCTTCGGGTTCGGACGAGATCACGGCGAACGAGAGGATAGACGCATGGCGGAGGAGAAAGTCACTTGGAGAACGTTTTCAAATAGGCGATGACGTTGGTCACGTCTGCATCGTTCTTGAGGCCGGGAAACGCCATCTTGGTGCCTTTGACCATAGCCTTGGGATCGTGAAGATAGGTCATCAGTGTTGGTTCGTCCCATTTGACGCCGGATTTGCCGGCCGCAATCATGGCGTCGGAATATTTGAAACCGGGATGCGTACCGGCAGTGCGGCCGATGACGCCGTGCAGCGATGGACCGATCTTGTTCTTGTCCTCGTCCGCAATGTGGCAGGCCTTGCATTTGGTGAAGACCTTCTCGCCAGCCGCAGTATCCTGAGCCTGCGATGGATTGGCGACGAAGGTTGCAACAAACACGACGGCGAAAAATGCGGCTAAGCGCATGACTTTTTCCTCCCTGATCGTCAAATGCGCCTGAGACGATCTGGTATAAGCCAGCATCGCCAGCGAAGCGCCTTGTACGGCAGAACAGATTGTCCACTTCTCCCATATGAAATTGCGGCCTCTATATACCACGGAATCTGGCCGGCAGGTAGAAGAGGTCGACCTACAAAGGTTTAGGTTGTCCGCAGCGGATCAAGGCATAGCAGTGTTGCAGCTGCCGGCGAGCTGGCTGACCGCTTCATCAAATCCGGTCAGATCGAAATCGGCGTGGCCCCGCCCCGACAGCAGCCCGAAGCGCCACGAAAGCTGGAGCCGGTTCGCGGCGGTAAGGCGCTTTATGCCGTCGGCGCCATCGCGCACCAGCATGCGGCCGCGCGGGCCGACCAACCAGCTCTCGTCGAACTTGTTGTCGCCGTCGACGGTGACCGACATGGTGATCTTGCGATTGGCCGAGACGGTGTCGTTCAATTGCAACCATTCGGTCCAGCGCGGTTGGCTGTCCGGGCGGCAGGCGATGGTCAGGATCGGGCTATAGCTCAGGGCGCCACCGCCGGTGATCAGCTTGTTGGTGGCATGGACCGAAGCCGTGACAAGGCCGTCATCGTCCGTGCCGATGCGCCAGGTGCCGGCATCGGCCTGGGCGAAATCGCAGGCGAAGGCCAGGACGATCGCCAAGGCGACGACGCGTCGCGTTTCGAAGAATAGGCTCAACCGCCCCTCCAACAACCCTGTGGTTTGCAGCAGGAGCGCAGATAGTGATCAATGCTTGGTATCGACAATGGTCACCGTCCGCGAAACGGATTGGCTGTTGCAGTTTCGCAACGAAAAAGGCCGCCTCGAGGGGCGGCCTTCGTCAGTTCCATCAACTCGGGATTTACTCGGCGTCCTTGGCGGCCTTTTTCTTCGGCGCTGCCTTCTTCTTCGGCTCTTCCGCGTCATCGCTCTTCTTGTCTTCAGTCTTCTTCGACGCGGCCTTCTTCGCCGGCTTCGCCTTGGTCGCGGTCTCGGCTTCCTCGTCGTCGGCCATCAGCTCTTCCTTGCTGACCTTGACGTCGGTGACCGAGATCTGCCCGAGCAGGTGATCGACCACCTTCTCCTCGAACATCGGCGCGCGCAGCGCATTCAGCGCCTCGGGATTGTTGCGGTAGAACTCGAAGGCTTCCTGCTGCTGGTTGGCCGGGAAGCGACGAACCTGCTCGAACAGACCGCGCTGCAATTCCTCGTCCGACACGGTGACCCCGGCCTTCTCGCCGATCTCGGCCAGCACAAGACCAAGGCGCACGCGGCGCTCGGCGAGCCGCATATATTCGGCGCGCGCTTCTTCCTCGGTCGTCTCTTCATCGGCGAAGGTGCGGCCGGCCGCTTCCAGATCGCGGTTGACCTGCGCCCAGATGTTATTGAACTCGGCCTCGACAAGCCTCGAAGGCGCCTCGAACGAGTAAGCCGCGTCAAGCTGGTCGAGCAGCTGGCGCTTGACCTTCTGGCGCGTCATCGAGCCGAACTGGCTCTCGATCTGGCCACGCACCACATCGCGCAGGCGCTCCAGCGATTCCAGGCCGAGGTTCTTGGCGGTCTCATCGTTGATTTCGAGTTCGCCCGGCTTGGACACTTCTTTGACCGTGACGTCGAAAGTCGCTTCCTTGCCGGCCAGATGCGCCGCCTGGTAGTTTTCCGGGAAGGTCACGGTGACCTGCTTTTCATCGCCGGCCTTGGCGCCGATGAGCTGATCCTCGAAGCCCGGAATGAATTCCTTGGAGCCAAGCACCAGCGGCTGATCCGTGCCGGCGCCGCCGGCAAAGGCCTCGCCGTCGATCTTGCCGACATAGTCGATCGTGACGCGGTCGCCTTCGGCCGCCTTGCCGGTCTTCGGCTCGTAGCTGCGCGCCGATTCGGCGACGCGCTTGACCTGCTCGTCAATCTCCGCGTCAGGGACGTCGAACACCTGGCGCGTCACCTTGATGTCGGAAAAATCCTTGATCTCGATGGGCGGGATGATCTCGTAGTTAAGGCGGAATTCGAAGTCGGCGCCGCCGGCCAGGATCTTCTCGGCTTCCTTCTCGTCCTCGGTCATGATGACTTCGGGCTGCATGGCGGCTTTTTCGCCGCGGCCCGAAATGATCGACCGGGTCGAATCGTTGAGGATCTCGTTGACCACTTCGGCCATGAACGACTTGCCATAGACCTTGCGCAGGTGCTGCACCGGCACCTTGCCGGGACGGAAGCCGTTGATGCGAACCTTGTTCCTGGCGTCCGTCAGCCGCGCCATCAGCTTGGCTTCCATGTCACCAGCCGGCACGGTGATCTTGATCTCGCGCTTGAGACCGGAATTGAGTGTTTCGGTGACCTGCATCGTAAAACCTTTGTTTTCACCAATGAGGCTGCCAAACGGCTCTCTGCCGTTCACAGCCTGCCGGTATAATCTTGCCGGGAATGGCTTTTGGTACGGAACCTGGCGATTTGACCTGAAATACGGCTCAAACTCTTCCAAACTGCGTTCCAAAATGTGAATAAGTCTTTGTTTTTCCTACTTCTTATCACATTTTGCAGAAGCGGATCGTCGCGTCCCGTCACATTCGACACGCCTTTTGTCACAGGCGAGGCCAATTTTCAACCATCTTCGCGTTTAGGCGAATAACCATCATTTCGGCCCTGACATTGACAGAATGATGGCTAATGGGATCGCCAGACCGTGCGGGCGTGACGGAATTGCCAGACCCTCAGGTCGCGGCTGGCGGCTGCCGCGATATTCAAAGGACGATGCGGTATTCCACCTCACTCCCAAGACCTCGACAAGGCCGCCGAGGCTCTGCTACAGCCCGCCCGAGGCGCGTGTGGTGGAACTGGTAGACACAGCAGGTTTAGGTCCTGCCGCCGCAAGGCTTGGGGGTTCGAGTCCCTTCACGCGCACCACTGCCGGCATGGCATCGGATAGTCCACTAGCGCACAGGCGTTGGCAGGAAATCAGGACACTGCCTAGGCGAGCTTCTTGATACGTCCCTTGTCGAGGCGGAAGATGCCATCGTTACCGCCTTGGCGCTGGAAATCATCCTGCAATTCGTCCCATGTGCCAAGATACTGACCGCAGTCGTCGCACCGGATGCCCGTCGAAGGTTCGGCATCGGCAGGAATCCGCAGCCTTATCGTGCCGCAAAAAGGACACTCCAACTGGTGATCCAAGTACCCGGTCGCCATGGGCTTTCCATCTTTCTGAATGCCACCGCCAGCGTCGAGAATATACCTACCACGCAACACAATCCAGTGGCGAGACGCTAGCGCCGTAAAGGACGCCCCTGAGGTCGATTAGACGTAAGCTTCCAAGGCTTGAGCCTTCGAGGCCGCACCGCCCTCCCCGTTCAAGCTATGGATGGCAGCCCACCCCTGCACACCTTAATATAGAGGCTCCTGAAACAGCGTCTTGTCGCCGTCCACCAGCGCCTTGATCTGGGCGGTGCCGTCGCTGGCCAGTGCAAGACGGATCCCGAACGGGCGTACCCGCATGTCGTTCTGAATTGCCATCCCCGAGCCTTCCGGCAGGTAGAACCGTTCGATGCCGTAATCCGGCGCGATCGTCAGTCCCTCGCCGCGAAGATCCCAGCCTCCGGCGACATGACCGCGAATGTCGGCCTCGTCGGCGCCGGTCGGTGTCGGCGCCGCGCCGAACCACGCGGCGCTCGGCGTCCAGTAGCCGTCGGCGTTCTTCTTCAGACGGACGACGATCGAGGTGTCGTCGCTGGAAAGTTTTCCGGCCGGGATGTTGGCGATCATCTTCACCGGTATGCGCGAGATGTCGTAGCCGAGGATGATATAGTCGCCGCGCAGCAGGTCGCGCGGATCGACAGGCTCGATCTTCAGCAGCACTTCCTTGCCGCTGCGCAGGATCGCCGCCCGGCCGGCGATGATCCAACCCAGGAAGCCGATCTGGACGAGCGCCAGCACCAGCGCCAAGATAACGAGCCTCTTTCCGGTCATCATGCCGTGGCTCCTCCGGTGGCCGGATCCTTCATGCGTTTCTCCACGCGGATGATGACGATCGCCAGGATGCCAAGCAGCACCGCCGCGGCAAGGAAGAAGCCGGCGGTGTCGAGCATCGACTGCAGGGTCACGACATAGATCATGGCGAGTTCGAAGGCGAAGCCGAGATAGGCAAGCCAGCGCAGGCCACGGCTCTCGCGCCCCGCGAGCACAATGGCGGCGACAATGCCGGCCAGCGCGACGACCGAAGCAATGGCGAAGCCTCTGTCGTAGCTGCTTTCGCCGGCCAGTTCGAACTGGATGATGGCCAGTCCGGTGAGGAAGCCAAGCAGAGCATGCAGCGGCAAGCGGCCGCCAAGCTGCACGATCCGGTCTACCGGTTCCGGCGCGAAGAGGGAAGCCACGAACAACAATACCGATACGATGACCAGCGGGATCGCCACCGGCAGCGTCTCGTGATCCACGGCGACCAGCACAAGATAGAAGAGCAGCGACAGGATGATCAGGTGCCGCGCCGCCTGGCTGCGGGTCCAGAACGAGACGGCAAACAGCACAGCCGCCATGACGAGGAAGAGATGCGGAAATTCGCTGCGATTGAAATAGTCGAACCCTTTCAGGAACAGCCAGGCGTCGGCGATGCCGACCGCGGCGACGGTCAGCGGGTTGGACCGCAGCGCCACCGCCGCCAATGCGGTGCCGGCGCCCCAGGTGATCAAGGCCGAGGCCTCGTCGCCCGACAGATGGTACATCTGGCCGATCAGCGCGATCGAACCGCCGAAAGCCGCCGCCGCCACGATCCACAACGCCTCGCCGATCGCCGCGTGGTCGCGGGTTTTCAGCACCGCACCGCCGACATAGCCGCCAAGGATGACGGCAAAGAGCGCGGCAACGCGCGCCAGCCGCGGGATGGCTTCCCAGTTGGCGGCAACGAAGATCAGGATGGCCGCGCCGAACAGCAGCGCCGCCATCATCGCCAGGATCGAACCGAAGCTCAACGACTGGCGCGCGTTGATCTCGACGTCGCGCCGCAATGCATCGGCCGTCGGGGCGTCGATCAGCCCGGCCTCAAGCCATCGCGCAATGTCCGACCTGACCCGTGTCGCGTAGCCCGCCATGCTTCCCCCTGCTGCTTGGTCGGTTTTTCAGCTGGAGCTGCCAAACCGTTGACGTCACGGCACTTTCTGATTCCGGCTTCTTTGTGTCAGGTCCGCGAAGGCCTGTTAATGTTGCATTGCACAATTTGCATTGCTGCCATGCAGCCATAGCGCTTTTAAATCGATATGGGCCCGCCTATTTATGGTTTGTACACAAACGGAATGATCCGCAAGAAAAGACGAAACGAGAAATACCATGAACCTGATCCGCAACTACCGCAACTGGCGCCGCTACCGGGACACCGTTTCCGAGCTGAGCCGCCTGAGCAACCGTGAACTGACCGACCTCGGCATCAGCCGCAGCGACATTCCTTACGTCGCTCGCAAGGCGGTCTAATCCTTCGGACCGCGAATGGTCCGAACCAGTTTTGAGAAGAGCATGACAATGAACCTGATCCGCAACTATCGTAACTGGCGCGTTTATCGCGAGACGGTTACCGAGCTGGGTCGCCTTTCCAACCGCCAGCTGCATGATCTCGGCATCGTCCGCGACGAAATCAAGATCGTCGCCCGCCAGGCGATCTAACAACGGAATTTCGCCAGGGTCGACCTCCTCCCCGATCCTGACGAATACGGTCACCCCTTACCTCCTCCCAAGGGTTGACCACCAAAACGGCGCCCGCCGCACCTCCTCCCGCGGCGGGCGTTGTTTCCCGGAGCAAAACGAGTTTTGCTCCAGAGGCTTCGCCCCTCTTCAAAATGGCGAAAAGAATTTCGTCAAAGCCGACCTCCTCCCCGGCGATGACGGATAGGCCCGACCTTCACCTCCTCCCGAAGGTTGGCCACCCAAACGGCGCCCGCCGCACCTCCTCCCGCGGCGGGCGTTGTTTCCCCGGAGCAAAACGAATTTTGCTCCAGAGGCTTCGCCCCTTTTCAAACGGCGAAAGGAATTTCGTCAAAGCCGACCTCCTCCCCGGCGATGACGGATACGGTCGGCCTTCACCTCCTCCCGAGGGTCGACCCCCAAAACGACACCCGCCGGACCTCCTCCCCCGGCGGGTGTTGTTGTTTTCAGGGCAGCCTTCGCCTTCGCCGCCGCGGCATGTTCCAGGTGCGGCAATTGCAATCGTCCCGCCAAGCGATTATTCCGGCGCTCATGAGCAAAAAAACTATTCACATCATCGGCGGTGGCCTCGCCGGATCCGAAGCAGCATGGCAGGCAGCCCAAGCCGGCGTTCCCGTTGTGCTGCACGAAATGCGGCCCGTTCGCGGCACAGAGGCGCACAAGACCGACGGCTTGGCCGAACTCGTTTGCTCCAATTCTTTCCGCTCCGACGACGCCGAGAACAACGCCGTCGGTCTTTTGCATGCCGAAATGCGGCTGGCCGGCTCGCTGATCATGAGCGCCGGTGACGCCAACCAGGTGCCAGCCGGCGGCGCGCTGGCCGTGGACCGCGACGGATTTTCCGACGCGGTGACGGCCAGGATCGAGGCCCATCCGCTGATCTCCATCCAGCGCGAGGAGGTTCCCGGCTTGCCGCCGGTCGAATGGGACCAGGCCATCATCGCCACCGGCCCGCTGACCGCACCGTCGCTTGCCCAATCGATCGCCGAGGCAACCGGCGCCGATGCGCTCGCCTTCTTCGATGCGATCGCGCCGATCATCCATTTCGACACGATCGACATGGACACCTGCTGGTTCCAGTCCCGCTACGACAAGGTCGGGCCCGGCGGCACCGGCAAGGACTACATCAACTGTCCCTTGGACAAGGACCAGTATCTTGCCTTCGTGCAGGCACTGGTGGAGGGCCAGAAAACAGAATTCAAGCAATGGGAAGGCACGCCCTATTTCGACGGCTGCCTGCCGATCGAGATCATGGCCGAGCGTGGCGTCGAGACGCTGCGCTACGGGCCGATGAAGCCGATGGGCCTGACCAACGCGCACAATCCAACCGTCAAGGCCTACGCCGTCGTGCAACTGCGGCAGGACAATGCGCTGGGCACACTCTACAACATGGTCGGCTTTCAGACCAAATTGAAGCATGCCGAGCAGGTGCGCATTTTCCGCACGATTCCTGGCTTGGAGAACGCCGAATTCGCCCGCCTCGGCGGCCTCCATCGCAACACCTACATCAACTCGCCGACCTTGCTCGACGCCTCGCTGCAGCTGAAGTCGCGCCCGGGCCTGCGTTTTGCCGGCCAGATCACCGGTTGCGAAGGCTATGTTGAAAGCGCCGCCATCGGCCTGCTCGCCGGCCGCTTCGCCGCTGCCGAGCGGCTCGGCCACGCGCCGTCGCTGCCGCCACTCACCACGGCGTTCGGAGCGCTGCTCAACCACATCACCGGCGGACACATCGTTTCAGACGACGAGCCGGGAAAGCGCTCTTTCCAGCCGATGAACGTCAATTTCGGCCTGTTCCCGCCTGTCGAGGCGGTGAAGATCGAAGGCAAACGCCTGCGCGGCAAGGACAAGACGGTCGCCAAGCGGCATGCGATCACGTCGCGTGCGCTGGGTGATTGCCGGCGATGGCTGGGACTGCCGGCGCAAGCTCAAGCGGCGGAATAGCCTTACTGACTGGCCTTGCCGCGGAAGTAGGATACTATCCCACTCGCCTAGTGGGAGTCATTGCATGGAAACAGCCGAGAAACTGTCCGTCACCGTCACGCCGGCCATGGCGCGCATGATCCGCGAAAAAGTCGAGGACGGTTCCTTCGGCTCGGCGAGCGAAGTCATTCGCGCCGCGCTCCGCGCTTTCCAGCGCGAAGAGGAAGAGCATGCCGAGCGCATGGCGTCGATCAGGGCGCGGGTAAAATCTTCGATTGAGGACACAAGGCCGAACCTTTCCGGAAAAGAGGTTCGCGAGCAGCTTAAGAAATTCGCTGAACAATATTCGAGCCGCATTGATGATTCGGCGGCTTGAGGTCGAGTATCGCGAAAGTGCCAAAGACGATCTTACCAACATTTTCAGATACATAGTTGAGTCGGGCGGAAGCCCCAACGCGGCGCTGAGATTCGTGCTTCGAATTGAAGACCATTGTCAAAACATCGGCAACGCACCTCGTGGCGGTCGCCTGCGCGACGACATCGTGCCGGGACTGCGAACCGTTCCGTTCGAGCACTCCGCCGTCATAGCCTATAATCGAGAGCGACATCATTCGCGTCGTCAACATCTTCTACAGTGGCCGCGACTACGAGACATTGATGCGAGATGGCGGATCGAGTGGCCTTTCCTAGAAAGGGCTACGAAATAACTACTCGGCCGGCTCGGCACGCGCCGGTCGCAGCCCGGGCTTCCCGGCCTCACCCGGATTTCGCCTGACATAGGCTGCTTTCAGGCTCTCGGAGGTTTCGCGCGAGCCGTCATGGCTCCAGCCGGGCGGCTTGATCAGGTAGTTCAGGCGGTCGCTCAGGGTCAGATCAGGTGCGAAGGCATCCCTGAACATGCCGATCCATTCGTGGAAAGCCACTTTCAGCGGATTGAAGGTGCCAAGATTTTTCACGATGCCGTAGCGCGGGCGGTCCTCTTCCAACTCTTCGACGAAGGTGGCGAACATGCGGTCCCAGATGATCAACGTGCCGGCGTAGTTGGCGTCAAGGTAGCGCGGATTGGTGGCGTGGTGGACGCGGTGGTGCGAGGGCGTGTTGAAGACGAATTCGAACCAGCCCCACATCTTGCCGATCGTCTCGGTGTGGATCCAGAACTGCCAGATAAGGTTGAAGCCGAAGGTGAAGGCAATCACCGCCGGATGGAAGCCGAGCAGCACCAGCGGCGCCTGCAGCACGAACATGAAGGTGAACAGGCCCGTCCAGCTCTGCCTGAGTGCCGTCGACAGATTGTAGTGCTGGCTGGAATGGTGGTTGACGTGCTCGGCCCACACCCAGCGCACCCGATGCGCGATGCGGTGGTAGATGTAGTAGCGCAAATCATCGAGCAGGAAGGCCGCCAGGAACACCCAGATCGACAGGCCGAGGTTGAAGAAACGGAACTGCCAGAGCCACAGCAGCGCCCAGTAGGAGACGACGCCGAGCAGCAGCCCGGCGACGACATTGCCGGTGCCCATCATCAGGCTGGTCAGCGTGTCGTGCGTCTCGAACGAGCCCTTGGCCCGGCCGGTGCGCACCAGCCACAGCTCGATCAGGATGGCGGCAACGAAGAACGGGATGGCGAGCTGGGTAACCTGCGGGAAATTGTAATCGCCCATCACGCGGCCTCCTTGGTCGAACTAGGATGCTGCGGCTGAAGAACTCTTAGCACAGCGTGCGCGTCGGCAGCGTTAGCGAAGGTGAAGTGACCGCCTTTCCAGGTGAAATCGGCAAGGCGCAGCGCAATCGTCCCGGCACCATCGTCACTCCGCGCCAATACATCGCGCGGCGTGACGATACGCGTCAGGAAACGATCTCCGATGGCATGGACGATGCCAAGGCGCCCTCGCCCGAGTTCCAGGAACGCGGTTCGGCCATCGGATGTGAGGTGGATGGCGGCCGCCGGTTCATCCGGAAAATCCTCGGCAAAACGCTCTCGCGCCTGCTCTGCATCGGCCAGCCTGGCCTTGCGGCTGCCGCCGGTGAAATGAACGGCGGCGACCGACAACGCGATGCCGAATACGACGATCACGACCAGCACGGGCAGGCTCATGGACAGGCATCTCCTCCAGCCGGCCTGTTGTCTTGGCAACAGTTCCGGTTGAGCGATCCCTTAACACAATTGACGTTTACGTCAAACTGCTGGCCAGCCCACCATGGCGCGACGCAGCATGAGCCAGTGGCGGCGCATGGTCGAGAGTCGCACCGTGCCGTCGAGCGGCGAACCGCGTTCCATTTTCGTCAGGTAGGCTCGTGACAGGACCAGTGGCAGAAAGGCCGGGCGCAGCGAAGCCGGCAAATCCGATGCGCCTTTCTCGAAGGCCGAGAGATGCTCCCGCGCCAGCGCGATCATGGCGGCGACGGCGCGCTGCGCACCTGGTCCACCATCGTCGGTGACGAATTCCTCCGGAGACGAACCCGCCGCGGCCAGGATATCGGCCGGAACAAAACACTGTCCGCGACTGCGGTGCAGCGGCAGCAGGAGCAACAGTCCCGTAATCGCCTGCGCGCAACCGGCCCTACCGGCCAGTTCGGCGAAACGTGGCGCCACTCCTGGATCCAGCACCATTGCCGCCAGTTGAATAAGCGCGGCTGCCGTTTCGCCGCAATAGCCTTCGAGATCGGTTCGCGACGGCATCGGGTCGTCATAGAGGTCGAAGATCCGGGCCTCGAGCATATTCTCGAATGCCTGTTTCGGCAGGCCGTACCTGGAAATCGTGGCCTTCAGCACATCCGCGATCGGATGGCCCGTCTCGGACCCTTCGGCTGCGATGACATCGCGCCACCATTGCAACCGCACCTCGCCCGGCAAGGCCTCGCGGATGCGATCCCGAATGCCCGCGATTTCGGCATTGAAGGCGTAGAGCGAAAACAGCGCTTCGCGCTTGTCCGTCGGCGCGTAGAGCGCGCTGAGATAGCGGTCATGGTCGGCGGCGCGCACGGCGCCCATGACGATTTCGCCCTTTTGGTCCACGTCAGTCGACGGCGATCAGCGCGGCGGCTACCGCGCGATCCTCTGCGAGCAGGACATTATATGTCCGCACCGCTGCACCGGTCGCCATCGGGTCGGCGGCTATGCCCGCGGTCTTCAAGGCGGCGCGAAGCCCCGCCGGCAAGGGTCGTAAATCCTTGCCCGTGCCGACCAGCAGGATTTCGATCTTCTCGGCCTGGGCCAGCAGCCGTTCGAAATCCGCCACCGTCAGCGCAGATGGGTCCGCCGGCTCCCAGCCATGGATACCCGAAGGCAGGCACAGAAGCGAACCGCGATGCGACATGTCGGCGAAGCGGAAGCCGCCATTGCCATACGCCTCGATGGGGGCGCGGCCGGGGAAATGCGCCTCGCGGATGACGATGCCTTTGGCCATCCCTGCCGATCCGCCCTTCGGGTCGCGCGTCAGGTCGCGACCGCCTTGCCGCCGCCGACCGGCTTTTCCTCGTCCGAGCTCGTGGCCTGCGGCCGCAGCTTGAACAGGATCAGCAGCGGCGCGGCGATGAAGATCGACGAATAGGTGCCGAAGATGACGCCGAACAGCATTGCCATCGTGAACGAGCGGATCACCTCGCCGCCGAACAGCACCAGTGCCAGGAGCGCCAGGATCGTCGTCACCGAGGTCAGCGTCGTTCGCGACAGCGTCTCGTTGATGGCGTTGTTGAGGAGCTGCGGCAGCGGCATCTTCTTGTATTTCCTGAGATCCTCGCGAACGCGGTCATAGACCACGATCGTGTCGTTCAGCGAGTAGCCGATGATGGTCAGGATCGCCGCCAGCGACGATTGGTTGAACTCCAGCCCGGTTATAACGAAGAAGCCTATGGTCATGACCACGTCATGGACCGTCGCCACGATGGCGCCGACCGCGAACTGCCATTCGAAGCGGAACCAGACATAGATCAGGATACCCACCAGCGCGACCAGCATGGCGATCGTGCCTTGCTTGGCCAGTTCTCCTGACACGGTCGGTCCCACCACCTCGACGCGGCGGAAATCGTAATTGTCCTGCAACTCGCCACGAACCTTGTCGATGACGGTCTGCTCGGCATTCTCGCCGCCGTCCTGCGTGCCGACACGGATCAGCACGTCATTCGGCTCGCCGAACTGCTGCACCTGCACTTCGCCGATATTCAGTTCCGAGAGCCTGGCTCTGATGTCGGCAAGATCGGCATTGCCGCTCTTGGACTTCACCTCGATCAGTGATCCGCCCTTGAAATCGATGCCGTAATTGATGTCGACGGTCATGAACAGCACCACCGACAGGACCGACAGCAGGCTCGACAGCGCGAAGGTCCAGCGGCGGATGCCCATGAACGGGATCTTCGTGCCGGGCGGAATGAAGGTTACCGGCGCCCGCGGCAATTCCTTCGGACGCGCGCGGCGCAGCCAGATGGACACCAGCAGCCGGGTAAAGGTGAAGGCGGTGAACACCGTGGTCAGGATGCCGATGGCGTAGGTGATGGCAAAGCCCTTCACCGGCCCCGTTCCGAGATAGAACAGCACCACGGTCGCGATCAGCGAGGTGACGTTGGAATCGACGATCGTCGCCAGCGCCTTCGAGAAGCCGGTGTCGATCGCCTGGATCACCGAGCGTCCGGCGCGCCGCTCCTCGCGGATGCGCTCATAAATCAGCACGTTGGAATCGACGGCCATGCCGATGGTCAGCACGATACCGGCAATGCCTGGCAAGGTCAGTGTCGCGCCAAGCAGCGATAGCAGTCCGACGATCATCGCCACGTGCACCGCCAGCGCGATGTTGGCGAGGAAGCCGAGGAAGCCGTAGGCGACGAACATGAAGGCGACGACAAGGATAGAGCCGATGATGCCGGCGACCTTGCCGGCATGGATCGAATCTTGGCCGAGGCCCGGACCCACCGTGCGCTCCTCGATCACGGTCAGCTTTGCCGGCAGCGCGCCTGCGCGCAGCAGGACCGCGAGGTCATTGGCGCTCTCGGCCGTGAAATTGCCTGAGATCTGGCCGCTGCCGCCCAGGATCGGCTCGCGGATCTGCGGCGCCGAAATCACCTGGTTGTCGAGGATGATGGCGAACAGCTTGCCGACATTCTGCGATGTCGCCTGCCCGAACCGTGTCGCGCCGCGCGAGTTGAAGGTGAAGGAAACCACCGGCTCGTTGGTCTGCGAGTTGTAGGTTGCGGTCGCTTTGGAGAGGTCTTCGCCGGAAACGATGACGCGGTTTTCGATCAGGTAGGGAACCGGCGGATCGTCCTGCGAATAGAGGATCGATGAACCGGCCGGCGGACGGCCCTTCAGCGCATCCTGCACCGGCATAGACTGGTCCACCATCTGGAAGGTCAGCTTGGCGGTCTGGCCGATGATTTCCTTCAGCCTTTGCGGGTCCTGCAAACCGGGCACCTGCACCAGAATGCGGTCGTCGCCCTGCCGCTGCACGATCGGTTCGGTGGTGCCGAGTTCGTTGACGCGGCGTTCGACGACTTCGATCGACTGTGCCAACGCAGCCGACGTGCGATATTTTATGCCGGCGTCGGTGACGGTGAATTTGAGCAGGCCGGGCTCGGAATCATCCAGCGCCATCTCCTGGACGGAGCCGCCGGTGAACAGGCTGGCGGCGACCGGATCGGTCAGCGGCTTCAGTGCCGTCTTGGCCGCATCGAGCTGGTTCGGGTCCTGTATGCGGACCTGTACGGTCCTGCCCGTGCCCGCCAGGCCGGTATAGCCTATCTTGGCCTCGCGCAGCAGTGTCCGGATCTCGTCACGCGTCGTCTCCAGCTGCGCCTTCACCAGATCGTTCTGATCCATCTGGAGCAGGATGTGCGAGCCGCCCTGCAGGTCGAGGCCGAGCGTCATCTGCCGCTTGGGCACCCAGCTCGGAAGCTGCGCCAGCGTGCTTGCGGGAATGAGATTGGGCGCGGCGAGGACCACTGTGGCGGCCACGGCCAGCCAGATCAGGATCATCTTGAAGCGCGAGAAATAAAGCATCAGTTCTTATCCGTTCAGGCGTACAAGCGGCAGCATTCCGCCATCGGTTCGGTTCGCGGGCCCGTTTCTCATTCTGAGCACGGCCGGCCCTATCGTGCTTCTTCAGCGATTGTCAATCTTGCCGGCAATGGGCCGGTTCGCAACAGCATGGCGATGGTGTTGGCTTCCCGGACAGTGAAATTGCCCGAGACTTGACCGTAACCACCATCGATGGGCTCGCGAATGACAGGTGCTGAAATCACGTGGTCATCCAGGATCACAGCCAATGGCTTGCCCACATTTTGCGTTGTAACCTGTTTGAACCGTGCCGCGCCTTTGGCGCCAAACCGGAACACGACAACCGGTTCGTCATTTTGCTGCCCACTGTAAGTTGGGCGGGCGTCGAGCACGTCCTTATCCGAGAGGATGACCCGATTCTCGACCAGGTAAGGAACCGGCGGATCGTCCTGCGTATACACCACCAGCGAGCCAACAGGCGGGGAACCGCTGATCGCATCGTTCACCGGCATCGAAAGGTCAACCAAATGGAAGCTCAGGCGACCAGGCCGGGTGAGAATTTTTTCCAGCGTTTGCCGATCGGCGATGTCTGACGTCTGAACAAGTATGCCGTCTTGGTCCGCTGGTTGGGCCACCGTGCCGGCGACACGCAGATCTTGGAGACGATTTTTGATGACCTTAATCGACTGAGAAATCGCGTTAGAGGTCTGATACTTCAAACCCGCATCCGTCAGCGTGAATTTGAGCAAGCCGGCTTTGCCGGAATCCAGCGTCATTTCCTGAACGCGGCTGTCCGGGGCAACATCCGTTACCCTCTTGAGCGCTGTCTTTGCCGCCTCAAGCTGAGCCGGATTCGTGATGCGCACCTGCAAGGTCCTGCCCGACACAGCAAGCCCCGTGTAGCCGATCCTGGCCTCCATCAGAAGCGCCCGGACATCGCCACGCGCAATCTTCAGCCGGCCGTCGATCACATCAGCCACCACCAGATGGAGCAGGAGATGCGAACCGTCTTGGCCTGCTCGAACGACTGCCGGACTATCGGCAGGCCGTTCGGGCCGCATGGCATGCGGACTGGCGGCGGAAAGGCTGGACGCGTCCAAGACGGTCATCGTGGCTACGGCAAGCCACGTCAGCATCATCTTCAGGCGCCAAAAATGAGACATATGCCGTCGCTTGTCAGGGCCCCGTCCGCGGATCGCTCCGCCTGGAATTTGGTTATTTCTTGGCGTTCTGGTTCGCTACCGGCTCGCCCTTGACGCGCACGTCGGCGATCGTCGAGCGCAACGCCGTCACCTTCGTGCCGCCACCGAGGTCGATCTCGAGCTCATGGTCGTCGATCACCTTGGTCACCTTGCCGACGAAGCCGCCGCCGGTGACGACCGTGTCGCCGCGGCGCACGGCCGCCAGCATCTCGCCGCGCTTCTTCAGCTGCGTGCGCTGCGGCCGGATGATGAGAAAATACATGATCACGAAGATCAGGACGAACGGCAAAATGCTGATGAACATGTCGGGAGAAGCCCCAATGCCTTGGGCATATGCCGGTGTCACGAACATCGAGGTACTCCTGAATTTTGAAAACAGCCGCCAAACGGTTCAGTGGATTTGGCAGCCCCGCGAAATTTGGCCGGAATATAGTCGGTAAAGTTGCCAATGCAACTGCGTGGCCGGGCAAATCGGCTGCTTTTCCGGCCTGTTCACCCGTGTTAGAGCATGACCGCGAAAAGCGCGAGCGGGTTTTCGCAAAAGATCGCGCTGTAACAAACGGTTGCAGCGAGTTTCGAAACCGTCGGGATCGAACCCGGCCACACCTTCCCTCGCGGAACCAGAGCAAAAGACCTGAGATGACCGATACCAGCATCGACGCATTGAACCAGAAACTCGACCGCCTGATCGAGGCGGTCAGCCGCCTCGCCCCGCCGCCTGTGCCCGTAACCGACCTTGGCGGAGCCGATTGCTTCGTCTGGCAGGCGGATCCGGGTTGCCTGGAGCCGGTGCGCAAGGTGAACCGCGTCGACATCGGCCTGATCCGCGGCGTCGACCGCGTGCGCGACATCCTCGTCGACAACACGGAGCGCTTCGCCTCCGGCTATGCCGCCAACAACGTGCTTTTGTGGGGCGCGCGCGGCATGGGCAAATCGTCGCTGGTCAAGGCCGTGCATGCCGCAATCAACGCCTCGCCGAAACTCGACCGCCCGCTCAAGCTGATAGAGATCCATCGCGAGGACATCGATACGCTGCCGAAGCTGATGACGCTGCTGAAGGCCGCGCCTTACCGCTTCATCCTGTTTTGCGACGACCTCTCCTTCGACCATGACGATACCTCCTACAAATCGTTGAAGGCAGCACTCGAAGGCGGCGTCGAAGGCCGCCCGGCCAATGTCATTTTCTACGCCACGTCGAACCGCCGCCATCTTCTGCCGCGAGACATGATCGACAATGAGCGCTCCACCGCCATCAATCCGTCCGAGGCGGTCGAGGAGAAGGTTTCGCTCTCCGATCGCTTCGGCTTGTGGCTCGGCTTCCACAAATGTTCGCAGGACGAATATCTCGAAATGGTCAACGGCTACGCCAGCCATCATGGGCTCGACATCGACCCCGGGCAGTTGCGCGCCGAGGCGCTGGAATGGGCGACGACACGCGGCAGCCGCTCGGGCCGCGTCGCCTGGCAGTTCACGCAGGACCTCGCAGGCCGGCTCGGCAAGCCGTTGAAGGATTAGGCGCGGCTCACCGAGTGACGGCAGGAGCCGGCCACAAAAGTTTCGTGGCCGACCCGTCCGGGGACGCCGGTTTCTATATCGTGTTCATTCCCGCACAGGCTTTATGCTTCCCAGAACCATGGGAATATCGGTTTGTATCCCGAGTGTATCGGTCGCCCAGGCCTGCATTTCTGGTGAAGCATCACCTGATTTCAGGATGGAAATGGCCAGCTCGGACATGTCTGTGGGCGGCTTGGTATTGATCACCGCATAGGAGAAATAGCCGGCCAAAGCGGCACTTGCGATCGAAATGACCGGCGCAACGATTAAAGCAGTTGCTCGTACATGCGATTGCCAGCGATGCGTTGGGCTGGCGGACGGAAGTTCATCCTCTTCGACAGATTCAATCATTCCACTCTCCTTGCAGAGCGTCGAGAATGACTTTCCTCTACATTAGTTAAAATGCAGATAAACCATTTTCGATAACGCGAGTCGCAATACGGCTCTTGCGCCGATCCCCGCCAAGGGAGCGACTGCGGCACCGGAGACGTGGTGCGCACGACGGTTCCGGGCGCTGCTCAGGCGCCCGCCAATGGCAAACGTCTAGACTCCCAAAAGCTATTTGGCGTGATGTGTCCCCGCGCCATTAGCGCGGTTGAGGGCTGCTCTTTGGTTCAGCATGTCACTCAAAATTTGATCCTGGTTAGACATGCATGAAAACAACGACGTGCATCCAGCAACCAACTGAAAAAGCCCGCTCCTTGCGGGGCGGGCTGAGCCGGCGGGCCGGACTGGAGGTCAGGCGGCCCGCAAATCGCTTTTTTTATTCTATTCGAAATAGCCCCGACTATTCGAGATAGCCGGAGGGATCGACCGGGGCCGAGTTCTTGCGCACTTCGAAGTGCAGCTTCGGTGAGTCCGTCGTGCCGCTCATACCCGACAGCGCGATCTCCTGGCCGCGCTTGACCTTCTGGCCGCGCTGGACCTCGATCGAGCTGGCGTGACCGTAGACGGTGACCAGGCCATTCTCGTGCCGCACCAGCACCGTATTGCCGAATTCCTTGAGGCCGTCGCCGGCATAGATGACGACGCCATTCTCGGCCGCCTTGACCGGCGTGCCTGCCGGCACGGCGATGTCGACGCCGTCCTTGCCGGAACCGAAGCCGGAAATGACGCGGCCGCGCACCGGCCAGCGCATCTTGCCTATGCCGGTGGCGTCCGGCGCCACAGCGTCGTCATCCTCGGCCTGCTGGATGACCTTGGCGTCTTTCTTCGGCGGCGTGTAGGAAGCCAGCGTTTGCGACGGCGTCGTCTTGGCCGTCGGCTGCGTCGTGGCTGTCGTCACCGGGTCTACCGTCGCCGGCTTTGCGGCGGCCACCGTGGCCGTTCCGCCGGCCGGCACCTTCAGCGTCTGGCCGATCTTCAGCAAGCCGTCCTGCATGCCGTTCGCCTGCTTGATGGCGACAACCCCGACGCCAGTCTTCCTGGCGATCGAGGAAAGCGTATCGCCCGACTGCACCGTATAGGCGCCGGCGCCGGCCTTGGGCGCGGCGGCGGCCGTTTGCGGCGCGGGCTTGCTGTCTTTGGGCTTGTTCGCCGCGGCCGAAGCATCGACCTGCGCGGCCGGCTTGCCCTCCTTAAGCTTCGGCTGCTGCGGCAGCACGGCGACCTTTTCCGGCGCGGTGGCCGGCACGTCGCGCTTGCCATTAGCGGGCTTGGCATCGGCCATCTTGGGCTCGGCCTTGCTGGAATAGGCGTAGGCCGGAATGATGATCTTCTGGCCGGTCTTCAGCCCCTTGGTCGCGCTCAGCCCGTTGACCTTCATGATCACGTCGGCCGGCACCTTGTAGTGCTGCGCCAGCCCGGAGATCGTTTCACCGTCCCTGACGACGATTTCGGTGGCATGCGCCGTGCCGGCTGCCTTGGCGTCGGGCTGGGCATCCTTGAAGGGCTTGGCCGCGGGAGCAACCGTGCCGGTCGCCGTCCGGTCGACATGCGGTGCCGGGCGCACCAGAGCGGGCGCCGATGCAACACGCACCGGATTGGCGGCGGGTGCCAGCGCGGGAGCGGGCTGCGCCTGGGCGACCGGTGGCGGCAGCGGCCGCGTCGACACCGGTTCGAGGCTGGAGCGGCTGACCGACTGCGTGTGGCTGCCATCGAGCGGCGCGGCCGCGACATCCCCCGGATAGGGCTGCTGCACGGCATCCTGCTTGTTGATGATGGCGCGCTGATTGTTTGTCGAGGAGGTGAAGACGTCGTCGACGCCGTTGAACCGCGACACTTGCGAGCTGCACCCAGCCGCGGCACCCGCGATCATGAGAACAGCGCAGCCCCGCGCCAAATTGCGATTGTTTGCCTTCAAAACACTGAGTTGCATCGCACTAACCCGCACAAACTCTGCACCAACTGGACAGGATTAAAGCGCGTTAATGTTACTGGTCGGTTAACCCCTTAGAATCAGACGCAAAATTTCTTAAAATATTTGAGGCCGCCCAGACTGCCCATATAGAGGCACGCGCAGCCGCCGTTGCAGGCCGGCTGACATGGACAATCCCTAGATAACGGCCGCCAGGCTGCGCAATACCGGCTGCAGGCGCACGAGGCCGATATCCTCGCGCTCGAAACGGCTGCCGACCTTGGTGAGCTTGGCCAGCACCTGCTCGCCCTCCTCCGGTCCGATCGGCGCGATCACGATGCCGCCGCTCGACAACTGGTCGAGCAGGAAACGCGGCAGGCTGTCGAAGGCGGCCCAGGCGACGATCCGGTCGAACGGGCCTTCTGCGGCCAAACCGGAGGAACCATCCACCTGGCGCGCGATGACGTTGCCGATGCCGAGCGCCTCGAAGCGCTGCCGCGCCTGTTCGACCAGCGTCTTGTAGCGGTCGATGGTGACAACCCGGCCTGACAGGCGCGACATCACCGCTGCCGTATAACCGGAGCCGGTACCGATCTCGAGCACGCGATTCCCGACTTCGATGGCGAGTGCGGCGATCACCGCCGCCTGCATGTCCGCGCCCTCGATCGCTTCGCCGCATTCGATCGGCAGCATGCGGTCCGACCAGGCGATGGAATGGAATTGGGCGGCCAGGAAGCCGCGCCGCGGTGTCGCCTCGAAGGCCGCGATCAGCGCCTTCGGCACGGTCCCCCTGCCGCGCAGGCGCAGCAGGAAGGCGGCAAATCCTTCTCGGTCATCGATCGGCAGGTTCATGCAAGGGCCTTGCTCAGCTGGTCACGAATCTCATGCGCGGTGAGGTCGAGCTGCAGCGGCGTCACCGACACCAGGCGATTGCGCAGCGCAAAAAGGTCGGTGCCCTGCTTGCCCTCGACGGGTTCGCGGCCGAAGCGCAGCCAGTAGTACGGCAGCCCGCGCCCGTCGCGGCGTTCCTCGACCCACAGGCTGTGTACGAGCTTGCCCTGCGAGGTGACCACCGTGCCGGCGACCTCTTCAGGCAGGCAGTTCGGAAAATTGACGTTGAGCAGCACGCCGTCCGGCAGCGGCGTCGCGACGAGTTTCTTGAGCAGCGCCGGCGCCAGCGCCTCGGTGGTCTCGTAGGGAACGACGCGGTCCTCGCCGATAGTGCTGTAGCCCTGGCTGAGCGCGATCGAGCGTATGCCGAGCAACGCGCCCTCCATCGCGCCGGCGACGGTTCCCGAATAGGTGACGTCGTCAGCGATGTTGGCGCCGGAATTGATGCCCGACAGGATCAGGTCGGGCGCGCCGGGCAGGATCTTCTTCACGCCCATGATGACGCAGTCGGTCGGCGTGCCGCGCACGGCAAAGTGCTTCTCGCCGATTTTCCTCAGCCGCAGCGGCTCCGAGATCGACAGCGAGTGCGCATAGCCGGACTGGTCCTGCTCCGGCGCCACCACCCAGACATCGTCGGACAATGTGCGCGCGACGCGCTCGAGCGACGCCAGGCCCTCGGCATGAATGCCGTCGTCATTGGTCAGGAGAATACGCATTATTTCGATTCGATCTTTTCCAGCCCGCCCATATAAGGCCGCAGCACTTCAGGAATGGTTACGCTGCCATCCTCGTTCTGGTAGTTTTCGATGACGGCGATAAGTGCGCGCCCGACAGCCGTGCCTGAGCCGTTCAGCGTATGGACGAAGCGGTTGCCCTTGCCGTCCTTGTCCTTGTAGCGGGCTTCCATGCGCCTGGCCTGGAAATCGCCGCAGACAGAGCAGGACGAGATTTCGCGATAGGCGTTCTGGCCGGGCAGCCACACCTCGATGTCATAGGTTTTTCGCGCGCCAAAACCCATGTCCCCGGTGCACAGCACCATGGTGCGGAACGGCAATTCAAGCCGCTTCAGCACTTCCTCGGCACACTCGGTCATCCGCTCATGCTCGGCGAGCGACGACTCCTGATCGGTGATCGACACCAACTCGACCTTGTAGAATTGGTGCTGGCGCAGCATGCCGCGCGTGTCGCGCCCTGCCGAGCCGGCCTCCGAGCGGAAGCACGGCGTCAGCGCGGTGTAGCGCAGCGGCAGTTTCTCATGGGCGGTGATCTCCTCGCGCACGAGGTTGGTGAGCGGCACTTCGGCGGTGGGGATGAGGCCAAGCCTGCCGTCCCCATGCGGGGTGAAGAACAGATCCTCCTCGAATTTCGGCAGCTGGTTGGTGCCGAAAAGAACATCGTCCTTGACCATCAGCGGCGGGATGACTTCCTCATAGCCATGCTCGGTCGTGTGCAGGTCGAGCATGAACTGGCCGATCGCGCGTTCCATCCGCGCCAGCCCGCTCTTCAGCACGGTGAAGCGCGAGCCGGAAAGTTTCGCGGCGCGCTCGAAATCCATCATGCCGAGCGCTTCGCCGATCTCGAAATGCTCCTTCACCCAGTTCGGGCGGGTAGGCACCTTGCCGACGATATGCTTGACCACGTTGTCATGTTCGTCCTTGCCGACCGGCACATCGTCGAGCGGCACGTTGGGCAGCACCGCCAGCGCGTCGTTCAGCGCCTTGTCGAGCTCGCGCTCGCGCGCCTCGCCGTTCTGGATGAAGGTTTTTATCTCGCCGACTTCGGCTTTCAGTTTTTCGGCAAGGGCGGCATCGCCCGAACGCATGGCATTGCCGATCTCTTTCGAGGCGGCGTTGCGGCGTTCCTGCTTGGTCTGCAGCTCGGTAACATGTTCGCGCCGCGCCTCGTCCCTGGCGATCAGGTCATCGACGGTGGACTGCGCTTCCTCGACCGACCACGAGCGCTTGACCAGCGCCTCGACAAGGGCCTTCGGGTTGTCGCGAATCCATTTGATGTCAAGCATGGTCTGAAAGCTCCTGCGGTAGCTTGCCGCCAAAGCGCGCGGCGGTTTGCGCTACGATATGCTCCAAGAATATAGCCTGAAACGCATCGTCGGTTTCGCGATGCGTTTCAGGCCAGAGGGGGTAAACCGCATCTCTGATCGATGCAAGATCGGGCTTGCGGACGGCAGGGGCCGCGAGCCCGCTTTCGAGTGGTGAGGGATAGCGCGACAGTCCAGAAATAAAAAACCCGCCTCGGCGGCGGGTCGTTGGCGCAAATCAGCACCATAACCGAATATGTACCATAGCGGCGGGCACCAAGTCAAGAAAAAATTCCTATCGGCACCGGGCCGCGCACCGATTCCGAGGCCGGCAGCCCGCAGGGGCGACGCGCCTGCCCTATGTGGAGGATGCGTCTGCCGGCTTTTCCGCCACCTCTTCCTCGGATTGCTGCTTCTCCCGCGCCAGGCGCTCGCGCTCCTGGCTGCGTTCAATCATCCGCGCCGACCAGATGGCGACCTCGTAGAGCAGGATGGTCGGGATGGCGAGGCCGATCTGGCTCATCGGGTCGGGCGGCGTCAGCACCGCCGCGACGACGAAGGCGATGACGATCGCCCATTTGCGCTTCTCGGCCAGCGCCTTGGATGACAGCATGCCGACGCGCGTCATCAGGCTGGTCACCACCGGCAGTTGGAATACCAGGCCGAAGGAGAAGATCAGCGTCATGATCAGGCTGAGATATTCCGACACCTTCGGCAGCAGCGAAATCTGCACCTGGTCGTTGGTGCCCGACTGCTGCATGGCGAGGAAAAACCACATCACCATCGGCGTGAAGAAGAAATAGACCAGCGAGGCGCCCATCAGGAACAGGATTGGCGACGCGATCAGGAACGGCAGGAAGGCGTTGCGTTCGTTCTTGTAGAGGCCGGGCGCGATGAACTTGTAGATCTGCGTGGCGATCAGCGGAAAGGCGATCACCATGCCGCCGAACATGGCGAGCTTGACCTGCGTGAAGAAGAATTCCTGCGGCGCGGTATAGATCAGCTCGACCTTGTGCGGGTCGAGCCCCGCCCATTGCGTCGCCCATTTGAATGGCACGACAAGTAGGTTGAACAGCTTCTTGGCGAAGAAGAAGCAGACCAGGAACGCGGCGAAGAAGCCGCCGAGCGACCAGATCAGTCGGCGGCGCAACTCGATGAGATGCTCCATCAGCGGCGCCGAGGATTTCTCGATCTCGTCCTTTTCCTTGTCCGAAACGCTCACTTGGCGGCTCCCGCCGTCTTTTTGGCCACTGGCTTCTTCGCTGGAGCCGGTTTCGCCTCGGCCTTGGTCGTCGCCGCCTTGGCTGCTGCCGGTTTGGCAGCCTTTGACGCCGCCACGGGCTTCGCCGGCGCTTTGGGTGCTGGCGCGGGTTTGGCGGTCGCCGCTTTCGCAGGCGTGGAAGCTTTCGCGCCGTTCGCCGAAGCCTTGGCGGGCTTGGCCGCTTTCCCTGCCGCAGGTGTCTTTGGCGCCAGCTCTGTCGGCGCTGAGGACGCCACCACCGATTCATCGGTCATGACTGGGAAGATCGGCGCGGCCGGCGCGGTATCGGGTTCAGTGGGCCCCGGCATGGTGGTCGCGCCGTTCTTCAACGGTTCGGCCGCCTGCGGCACCGAGCCGGCGGGCGCTGCCGTATCGACGGCCGGCTTCGGCTTCATCGCCGCGTCGACGCCGGAACGTACATCGGCGGCCGCCTGCTCGAACGGATTGAGCTGTTTCCTGATCTCGGCAACCGGGCTGAGCCCCCTTAGCTCGTCGACCGATTTCTTGACGTCGTCGAGCTCCGCTTCCTTCAGCGCCTCGTTGAACTGCTTCTGGAAATCGGCCGCCATGGCACGCAGCTTCGCCGTCGTGCGGCCGAAGGTGCGCAGCATGTTGGGCAAATCCTTCGGCCCGACGACCACGATCATAACGATCGCGATCACCAGCATTTCGGTCCAGCCGACTTCAAACATGGCTATCCGTTCCGACTAATGCATGCCGCCCAAAAGTGCGAAGCGGTTCTGGGACAACGACACGCACAAAAGCAACAACCCTTGGCTCAGCTCTTGCTGGCCTTTTCCTTCGCTGCCGAAACGGTTTCGTCGGCGCGATGTTCGACGGTACGCTTGTCGTCGGCAACGTCGTCGTCGGCCATGCCCTTCTTGAAGCTCTTGATGCCCTTGGCCATGTCGCCCATCAGCTCGGGTATCTTGCCGCGGCCGAACACCAGAAGCACGATGACCAGCACGATCATCCAGTGCCAAATCGAAAATGAACCCATAGCAACTCTCTCTCGAATGGTTTCCCTGGCGATGATCTATGCGTTTTCGCGTTGGGATTCAAACACAACCGCGACAGAGTTTATGAAAGGGTGTCGGATGTCACGCATTTTCGGCGATGCGGTCCGCTACCAATCGGCGCATCTAGCCCGGGAAAGCCTCCAGGAACAGGGGCTTGTGGTCAATCTTCCGTGACGCGCGGCGTCAGCAGGCCGAGTTCCTCGAGATCGATATCGGTCAGCGGATCCTCGTCCTCGGTCAGCGCATCCGGATCGGCCGGCGGCTGCGGAATGGAGAAATTCGACGGCATGCGGCCCGAAAGCAGGCCGGCGCCCTTCAACTCCTCCATGCCGGGGAGATCGCGGATTTCCTCGAGCGCGAAATGGTCGAGGAAGGTTTCGGTGGTGCCATAGGTGACGGGACGGCCGGGCGTTTTGCGCCTGCCGCGCATGCGCACCCATTCCGTCTCCAAGAGCGTATCCAGCGTGCCTTTCGAGGTTTCGACGCCTCTGATGTCCTCGATCTCGGCGCGCGTCACCGGCTGGTGATAGGCGATGATCGCCAGCACTTCGAGCGCCGCGCGCGACAGCTTGCGCTGCTGGACGGTGTCGCGGCTCATCAGGAAGGCGAGATCGCCGGCGGTGCGAAACGCCCAGGCATCGCCGACCCGCACCAGGTTGACGCCGCGCCGCGCATAGATCTGCTGCAGCTCGGCCATCGCGAGCGCGATGTTGATGCCATCGGGAAGGCGCGCGGCCAACTGCTTTTCGCTGACGGGCTCGGCACTGGCGAAAACGATCGCCTCGGCCATGCGCACCGCTTCCGCCATATGCAGCCGCTCGGCGGGATTCTGCGCCGGATTCTGGGCCGGATTCTGAACCGAAGCCTGGTCGACCTCGCCCTCCTCCGGTTCGTTGTCCACCTTGAACGGGACAACCGAAGCGTTGGCGCGTTCGCTCATGATGCCACCTCGACTGCCTTGATTGCCGGTGCGCGGTGATCGCGCAGATAGATCGGCGCGAACACCTCGTCCTGCCGCACATCCATCTTGCCCTCACGCACCAGTTCCAGTGTCGCCGCGAACGAGCTGGCGATCGCGGTGCGCCGCTCTTCAGGGCTGGACAGATATTGGACGAGAAAACTGTCGAGCGCCGTCCAGTCCCGCAAGCTTCCGATCAGCCTGGTCAGGATGTCGCGGGCGTCCTTGAGCGACCAGACGCCGCGCCTGGCGATCGTGACATTGGTGATTGCCTGCTTCTGCCGCTGCTGGGCATAGGCGGTGAGCAGATCGTAGAGCGACGCCGAATAGGCATTGCGCTTCTCGATGATAACCATTTCCGGCATGCCGCGCGCGAACACGTCGCGGCCGAGCCGGTTCCGGTTGACCAGCCGCGCCGATGCATCGCGCATGGCTTCCAGCCGCTTGAGCCGGAATTGCAGCACCGCCGCCAGTTCCTCGCCGCTTTCGCCTTCCTCGCCCGGCTGCTTCGGAATCAAAAGCTTCGATTTGAGGAAGGCGAGCCACGCCGCCATCACCAGATAGTCCGCGGCGAGCTCAAGTCTCAGCGCCCTCGCTGTCTCGACGAAGGCCAAATACTGCTCGGCCAGCGCCAGGATGGAGATGCGCGCGAGATCGACCTTCTGGTTGCGGGCAAGATGCAGCAGAAGATCGAGCGGGCCTTCGAATCCTGCGACGTCGACGACCAGCGACGGATCGCCGGTCAGCCGGGTATCATCGCTTTCGGCCCACAGGCGGTCCATCGGTGCGGCCTTCCCGGCCTTGCTTTCCAATGCTTCCGCCACGTCCCGTTCTTCCCTCTGTCAGGCCACCGCATCGAAATAGGTGGCGAATTCGGCGCGTATCTCGGTTTCTTCAGCCGCGTCGCGTTTTTCTATATAGGTCATTGCCCGGTTTGCACGCTCAAGCGACTTGCCCTCAAGCCCTTTGGTTCGCGATGCGATGCCCGCCATCTCCTCGAAAACGCCGTTGCAGTGAAGGACCAGATCGCAGCCGGCCGCAAGGATCGAGGCCGCCTTTGTCGGGAAATCCCCAGAAAGTGCCTTCATCGAGGTGTCGTCGCTCATCAGCAGCCCATCGAAGCCGATCTCGCGGCGAATGATCTCGTCGATGACCTTGCCGGAGGTGGTTGCCGGGTTTTTCGGGTCGATCGCGCTGTAGACGACATGCGCGGTCATGGCCATCGGCAGGTGGTTGAGTTCCCTGAACGGCGCAAAATCGTGCCGCTGCAGCTCGCTCATCGAAGCGTCGACGACAGGCAGTTCGAAATGCGTGTCCGCGAAAGCCCGGCCATGGCCGGGAATATGCTTCATGACCGGCAGCACGCCGCCAGACATCAGGCCTTCCGCCGCGGCGCGGCCGAGCTCGATGACCGGGCGCGGCTCCTTGCCATAGGCGCGCGCGCCGATGACGTCGCTCGCCCCTTCGATCGGCACGTCGAGCACCGGCAGGCAATCCGCCGTGATGCCGTAGCGCAGAAGGTCGAAAGCGTGCAGCCGCGCCATCAGCCAGGCGGCGCGGGCTCCGGCGTCATGGTCGTCGCGCCACAGCGCACCGAGCGCGCCGCCGGCTGGATAGTTCGGCGCCAGAGGCGGCCGCAGCCGCTGCACCCTGCCGCCCTCCTGGTCGATGAACACCAGCGCGTCCGGGCGTCCGATGCAGTCGCGCATCTCGGCGACCAGATCGCGGATCTGCTCGGTCTCGCTGATGTTGCGGGCAAACAGGATGAAGGCCCACGGGCATTCATTGCGATAGAAACTGATTTCTTCGCGGGTGAGCGACTTCCCGGCACAGCCGAGGATCATGGATTTTGATTCGGTCATGCCGACGAGTCTAGAATCTTCCGCGGCCAAAGGGAATCACGTCGAAAAGTGCAAAAAGAAAACGGCGCGGCGTTGAGGCCGCGCCGGTTTTCAAACTGCTCTCCTCCGACACGGGAGGTGAATGACTACCTCGACACGAAGCAGTTGCCGCCGGCAGCCTTGTAGCTGGTGCACAGATTGATGGCATCGTTGCGCGACTGCGCGGGCACGCGGACGCGGTAGAAAGTCCCCTTGCCGGCGATCTCCGCCTTGACGATGTTGGCGGTGCGGCCGGAAAGCACGCCACCATAGCGACGCTGCAGATCCTGATAGGTCGACTGCGCGCTTTCGACCGTCGGCTGCGAGGCGATCTGCATCGACCACGAACCGCCGCCGGTCGAGGGCGCCGCGGGACTGATGGAGGCAACCTGATCGGGCTTGACCTCGCCGACCACGTCGACCGGCTGGTCGGACGGGCGCTGCGGCGCGACCGGGACCTTGGCCGGCGTGTTGGCCGACTGGGCCTTGGCTTCCGCCTTGGGCTCGGCCACCGGTTTCAGGGCTGGCTCATCGGCCGCCTGCGCGGCGTCCGGCGCCACCGTGCCGGTCTGGTCAGCATCAGCCTGAGCCGACGGCGCGACATGTTGCGGCGCCGGATCGACCGGCTCCACGGCAGCCACTTTCGGTGCGGCGGGCGCCGGATCCTCACGCGGCACCAGCGACCCGTCCGATTTGACCACCATGGTCCTAACCTTGCGCGGCGCCACGGCGACGACGTCGGGATTCGTTCCCTTGTCGGCATCCTGGAGGACCTGCGCGATGCGGTCCTCGGACTTGGCTGCGGGCGCGGCGTTATCGGCTGGCGCCGCAACGGCGGTTGGAGCATCGCCGCCGTCGCCGTCGGTCGCGTCGGCTGCGGTCTGGTCGGGCGAGAGATCGACGGCGCGAGCCGGATCTTTCGCCGCCACATCGACCGGTTCCTCCACATTGGTGACGAGCTTCTGCTGGACCGGCTCGGCGGGCTTGGCGCCCTTGGCGACCGCGTCATAGACCTTGTTGTCCTGGTTCGGCACCACGGCGCCGCCCGGGTTTTCCGGCTTGACCTTGATCGGTGCATTGTCCGCCTTGACCAGGACCGGGGCGTCACTGCCGCCCTGGCCGCCCGGAGACAGCGCGAAGGCGCCGAGGCCTCCGGTGACAACGACTGCACCGACAATGGCGGCGATGAGCAGGCCGCGCCTGCGCGGCGACCCGCCGGCCTCGCGTTCGGCGAGACCAGGAACCGACATCGCCTCGTCCAGCTCGGGATCGTAGTCGAGCTCGTCGACGGCAAAATCGTCGGCCTGTGAAACCGGCTGGCTGCCGGGCAAGTCGTCGACGTCGAAGCCGTTGGTGGCGTCGGCATAGCCTGCCGGCGCTGTCGCGCGGGCAGACATTTCCGCCGGCCGTGCCGCGTAGGTGCGGGCCTCGGGCTGATAGCCCGGCTTGAGCCCCTCATAGCCCGGCTTGAGCGCCTGATAACCCGGCTTGGGAGCCTCATACCCCTGTTCAAAGGCATCGTAACCCGGCTTGAAGCCGGGATTGTAGGAGTCGTCGGCATAGGGCGCGCTGGCGTTTGCGGGAGCCGCAGCGACATCCACTGTATTCATCTCGGTCAGCAGATTGGAGAATTCGGCGTCGAGATCGTCGTAGCCGGGCGCGGCCGGCTCGTCCTCTTCGAAGTGCAATTCCGGAATGTCGAGATCATCCTGAAGCGCCACGACGCGCTCCGGCACATCGACGGTCTCGACGTCAGGCATCTCGTCATCGAACGCGGACTGCTCGCGCTGCGCGGCGGCCGGCGCCGCATAAGCGGCAGGCTCAGCCGCACGATAGGTCGGGATCGCGGCAGCCGGCGCCGCCATGGGGGCCGCCGAAGCCATCGGCTGGGCGGTAAAACTCGCCTGTTGCGGCTGCGGGACCGGCGTAACCCGGCTCCACGACCGGGCCGGCTCGGGCGGAGTGGACTGCGTCGTCAGCCAATCGAGGGGATCGTCGCGGAAAGTTTCCGGCGCGGCGGGATCCGCGGCGAGATCTTCATCCCGGTCGATTCCTTCGGCCAGGTCGATGCTTGCGGCGAGTTCCGCTTCGAAATCATCGTCTTCAGAGACAGTGGCATGCGCGCCGAGGTCCTGGTCCTGAAGCTCATCGAGCATGAGATCGTCAAGATCGACGTCAGCGGTCGAGACCGCCTGATGCTGCTGCGTCGCCGCAGGTTCGTCCAGGTTCCAGTCGAGGTCACCGGCCGTCGGTTCTTCGTCGGGTTTCGCGGTCGCGGCGACAGGCTGCTGAATCGCGACCTCCTCCTTGGCCACCGGCGCCGGGCGCGCGCTCATGGCGCCCAACAGCGCGTTCAACTCGTCTTCAAGGCTACGCTCGACGGCGACGGCATGCACCGGTTCGGCCATAGCCGGGGCCGCCGGATGAACGGGGGCAGCCACAGGCTCGGCAGCCGGCTCGTCCGTCGCTTCGGCAAGCGCGTCGTTGAAATCCTGCTCGAAAGCATCATCCAACGGCGCATCGGCGGCCAGGTCTGCTGTCTCGCCTTCCGCATCCGTCGCCTTGGCGAACACGCCGTCCATTTCGTGCGCATCGGCCGTCTCGGCGGTCACGTCGTGCGCGTCAAGCGCATCCGTCTCCGCAGCCACGGGCGCATCGGTCGCGACCGAGTGATCGGCAGCCAGATCGAAATCGATATCCGCCAGCCCGTCGTCGAAAGCCGTGGCGTCATCAAAGCGATCGCCAAAATCCTCTTCGGAAACCGCATGGTTCGCGTTCAGCGCCGCCTCGACGGGAGGCTCGACCGGAGCCGCGGCCGCTTCAGGCTGCTGCTCCGCCACGTGACCATCGAGCATCAGTTCGTCTTCGAGCGAAAGGGCAAAGCCATCGTCGAATTCATGGTCGACGGTAGGCTCCGCCACTTCGGCGGCCAAGGCGGGCTCGGCCGCATCGGTCGCGTCATCAAGCCGGAAGTCCTGATCGAGCGATGCCGCAAGCTCGTCCGCCATGGGCAGATCGTCATCGAGCGGCGAAACGCCATCGAGAGAGCTGGCTACCGCATCGTCGAAATCCGTATCGAAAGCGGCATCGACGGTTGGCGCGGCCTCGGCAACTGCGTCGTCGGCACCATGCTCATCGTCGAGCTGCATGTCGTCGAACGCCATGGCGAGTTCGTCATCCATGCCGTCGGTAGCGGCGGCGTCGAACGCCGGCTCATCAACATCGGCGACCGTCGCGGCGTTGCCTTCGGCAAAGTCGAAGTCGCCCATCAACTCCTTTTCGAGATCGATGTCGAAATCGACCTCCTGCGCCTGCTGATCAGCGGCGGCTTTCGGTTGGGCGGGCGCCTGTGGCTTGACCGGCTGGCGCGGGTCGAACCCCATGATCCTGGTCAGTTCCGCGAACGGATCATCGTTGGCGATGTCGTTGTTGTCGGCTATTCTCAGCTGGGTTCTGTCTGCCATTATTGTTCCCGAACTCGCACTCATTCGGACGCCATGGACGTCGCGCAGGGTTGGCCCTTACCAGCGCAATGTGGGCAAAAGGTGACAGGTTTTTTAGTCAAACCTAACGCATTTCGGTGGGCGCCGCGGCGCCGATCAGCGTCAGGCCGGACGTCAAGACATCCGAAACAGCCTGCACCAGCCCTAGTCTGGCATGCGTCAATTGTCGGTCGTTAACCTTAACAAAACGTAAGTCCGGATTATCGGTGCCGCGGTTCCAGTGCCCGTGGAAGCTTGAGGCCAGATCGTAGAGGTAGAATGCCAGCCGATGCGGCTCGAGCGCAAGTGCCGCCGACTCGATCAACCGTGGATATTCAGCGAGTTTCCGGATCAGGCCGATCTCGCCTTCGTCGGTCAGCAACGCCACGGCAGCCGCCAGGCTGTTGCGATCGAAATTCGCTTCGCCCAACTGTTCGCTCGCCTGCCGGAACACCGAATGGCAGCGCGCCGAAGCGTACTGCACATAGAACACCGGATTGTCCTTGGACTGTTCGGTCACCTTGGCGAAGTCGAAATCGAGCGGCGCATCGTTCTTGCGATAGAGCATCATAAAGCGGATGGGGTCGCGGCCGACTTCCTCCACCACTTCGCGCAGCGTCACGAAATCGCCGGACCGCTTGGACATGCGCACCGGCTCGCCATCGCGAAACAGCTTCACCAGGTTGCACAGAAGAACCGTGAGCTTCACCTCGTCGCCGGCGATCGCCCGCGCCAGCGCTTCCAGCCGCTTGACGTAGCCGCCATGGTCGGCGCCGAGCACGTAGATCAGCTCGACGAAGCCGCGATCGACCTTGTCCTTGAGATAGGCGACGTCGGCGGCGAAATAGGTGAACGAACCATCCGACTTGACCAGCGCCCGGTCCATGTCGTCGCCGACCGCCGTCGAACGGAACAGGGTCTGTTCGCGATCTTCCCAGTCGTCCGGCCTCTCGCCCTTGGGCGGCGGCAGCTTGCCTTTGTAGATATGGCCCTTCAGCGTCAGGTCGTTGATCGCCGAGCGGATCTTCCTGGCATTGTCGGCGTGCAGCGTGCGCTCGGAGAAGAACACGTCATGATGCACGTTGAGCAGCGCCAGATCCTCGCGGATCATCGCCATCATCGCGTCGATGGTGCGGTCCTTGACGATGGCGAGCGCCTCTTCGTCCGGCATCTGCAGCAAGGACCGGCCGAACTCCTTGGCCAGCGCCTGCCCGACCGGGACCAGATAGTCGCCTGGATAGAGCCCGGCCGGGATCTCGCCGACCTCGTCGCCAAGCGCCTCGCGATAACGCAGCATCACCGAGCGCCCGAGAACGTCGATCTGCGAGCCGGCGTCGTTGATGACATATTCCTTGGTCACGTCGTAACCGGCAAAGGCCATCAAATTGGCAAGCGCATCGCCAACCACGGCGCCACGGCAATGGCCGACATGCATTGGTCCCGTCGGGTTGGCCGATACATATTCGACATTGGCCTTCCTGCCGCCGCCAATGCTGGAGCGGCCGTAATTGCGGCCCTCGCCCAGAAGCGTCGTGAGATGTGCCTGCCAAAAACCGTCCTTGAGCCGCAAATTGACGAAGCCCGGGCCAGCAACCTCGGCGGCCGCGATATCCTTGTCGTCCCGCAGCGCGAGCGCCAGGCGCTCAGCCAGCACCCGCGGGTTCTGGCCGGTGGGCTTGGCCAGCACCATTGCCGCATTGGTCGCGAGATCGCCATGGCTGGCATCGCGCGGCGGCTCGACGGCGATGCGCGACAGATCGGGCGAAACACCGTCACTGGCTTTCAGATCAAGCGCTTCGACGGCTTTTATGATTCGCGCGGTGAAGTCGGCGAAGATGTTCATGGGTATGACTCTGGCGGCTTTGCAGGGAATCCGGCTTGTTGGCCGGCAAAATCGAGCCCGCCCTAGCTCAAATCCGGCGTACGGTCAAACAAACGGCGGTGTTCCTTCAGCGCGTAGGTGTCGGTCATCCCCGCCAGGAAGTCGGCCACGCTGCGCGCCTTGATGCGATCCTCGGCCCGGTCGAGCCCCTCGCGCCAGCCGTCCGGCATGGCGCGCGGATCGGCGAAATAGACGTCGAACAGGTCCCTGACGATCCGCTCCGCATCGGCGCGCACGCGCATGACTTCCTTGTGCCGGTAGAGGTGTTTGTAGAGAAAGGCCTTCAGCTCTTTCTCGGCGATGGCCATTTCGGCGGAAAAGGTCACCATCGTCTCGCCCGCCGCCCTCACCGCATCGGCGCTCCGCGGTCCGGTGCGTTCCAGGTTGGCGGTGGTCGACCTGATCACGTCCTCGACCATGGCGGTGATCTGGCGCCGCATTAGCTCGTGGCCGGTGCGCACCTCGTCGAGATTGGGATAGCGCGCGCGCACCCCCTCCAGGATTGTGCCCGGCAGCGAGACGGCCTTCAGCATGTCCAGCGTCAGCAGCCCCGCCCTCAGGCCGTCGTCGATGTCGTGCGTGTTGTAGGCGATGTCGTCGGCGATCGCAGCACACTGCGCCTCGATGCCGGCGAACCGGTCGAGCTCGAGGTCGTGCAGTTCCGAATAATCGCGGATCGCCTGCGGCACCGGACCCTTCAGGCCCTTGCCGTTAGCATCGGTCAGCGGACCATTGTGCTTGACCAGGCCTTCCAACGTTTCCCAGGTCAGGTTCAGTCCGTCAAACTCGGCGTAGCGCGCTTCCAGCCTTGTCACGATACGCAGCGATTGCGCGTTGTGGTCGAAGCCGCCCCAATCAGCCATCTTCTCGTTGAGGGCGTCCTCGCCGGTGTGGCCGAAGGGCGTGTGGCCGAAATCATGCACCAGCGCCACCGCTTCAGCCAGATCCTCGTCACCGCGCAGCGCCCGCGCCAGGGCGCGTGCGATCTGCGCCACCTCGATCGAATGGGTCAGCCGGGTACGGTAATGATCGCCTTCATGGGCGATGAAGACCTGCGTCTTGTGTTTCAGCCGGCGGAACGCGGTGGAATGGATGATGCGGTCGCGGTCGCGCTGGAACGGCGTACGGGTCGGGCTTTCGACCTCTTCGAACAGGCGCCCGCGCGAGCGCGCCGGATCGCTGGCATAGGCCGCGCGGGGCCTATAGCCGAATCCGATGTCGCCCAACTCGTTGGTCATGGTCGATGCCGCCTGACTTTGGCCGCCTGACTTTGGCCGCTAGACTATGGCCGCCAGACTATGGCCGGTTGACTTGGCCCTTCGCGCTTCATACCTATCATGTGAAACCGAAAGCAAGGTGACGCCCATGGGCGCGGATGCCAAGACCGCCATGAATGTCGAGATGACCGATGCCGCCGCAAGGCGGATCGCCAAGATTGTGTCGGACGAGGCCGGCAAGACGGCGTTGCGCGTTTCCGTCGAAGGCGGCGGCTGCTCCGGCTTTTCCTACAAGTTCGATCTGGTCGACGCGCGCAACGACGACGATGTCGCCATCGAGAAGGACGGCGCCACGGTTCTGATCGATGATCTGTCGCTGGTCTATATGGGCGGGTCGGTGATTGATTTCGTCGACGACCTGATGGGCCAGTCGTTCCAGATCCGCAACCCGAATGCGGTCGCCTCCTGCGGCTGCGGCACAAGCTTCTCCATTTAGGAACAATGCCTGCCATTGGCGCGGTTCGTCAGGTCGCGCTCTCGGCCGGGCGAGACCTCGACGCGACTCTGGCCTTCTGGTGCGACGTGCTCGGGATGAGCGTGCATGTGCGTTACGATCCGCCGGGCATCGCCTTCATCATGGCCGGCAGCGTGCGGCTGCTGTTCACCGACGGCATTCCGGCCGGAACCGTCTATCTCGACATATCAGGTCTCGAGGATTTCCACGCCGGCGCGAAAGCTGCGGGCGTTCCCTTCACCGCGCCTCCAACGCTTGTTCATCGCGACACCGAGGGCCAGTTCGGTCCGGCGGGGGAAAGCGAGTGGATGGCCTTTCTAAAGGATCCCGCAGGCAATACGATCGGCCTGGTCGAACGTCTTGCCCCGGAAGAACATTGAGGCCGCCATGAAGATCGTCACCTGGAACATCAACGGCATTCGCGCTCGCATCGGCAATCTCACCCATTGGCTGACCGAAAGCGCCCCCGACATCGTCTGCCTGCAGGAGATCAAGACGGTCGACGAGCAGTTCCCGCGCGCCGAGATCGAGGCGCTTGGCTACAATGTGGAAACCCACGGCCAGAAGGGTTTCAACGGCGTCGCCCTGCTGTCGAAATTGCGCTTCGACGAGGTCATCAGAGGTCTGCCCGGCGACGACGCCGACGAGCACGCGCGCTTCATCGAAGGTGTGTTCTCGACCGACAAGGGCGCGCTGCGTGTCGCCTCGCTCTATCTGCCGAACGGCAATCCGATCGATGACGAGAGGAAATTCTCCTACAAGCTGTCCTGGATGGCACGGCTGGAGCGCTGGGCCGAGGAGCGGCTGAGGCTGGAGGAAGCCCTGGTGCTGGCCGGTGACTACAACGTCATTCCCGAACCTGTCGACGCGAAGTTCCCGGAGAACTGGCTGAATGATGCGCTGTTCCAGCCGCAGACGCGGCAGGCGTTCCGCAGGCTGAAGAATCTCGGCTTCACCGAAGCAGTGCGTTCGGTCACCGATGCGGGCGACACCTTCACCTTCTGGGACTACCAGGCCGGCGCCTGGCAGAAGAACAACGGCATCCGCATCGACCACCTGCTGCTGTCGCCCGAGGCCGCCAACCGGTTTTCATCGGCCTCGATCGAAAAGCATGTGCGCGCCTGGGAAAAACCGTCCGACCACGTGCCGGTGGCCATCGATCTCGATTTGCTGCCGGCCTGAGGGAGACCCCGGGCCCGCGCTGGACCTCGTATCGCCACAATCAGGCGCATGATGGGAGATCATCATGGCGGCTGGGGTTCCCATGACCATACGACTTGTCCTTTGTCCGATCGGCCTGGCATTCGCTGTCGCCGTCCCTGCGGCGGCTTTCGCCGCCGAGGAATGTCTTGCCAATGGAAAATCCTACCCGGTCGGCCAGGTCGCCTGTCTGACGATCGCCGACAAGAGCCACCTCGCCCGCTGCGAGATGGTGCTCAACAACACCTCATGGACGAAAGTCGGGGACAGCTGCCCGCAAGACACGCTGGCGCCGCACCGGCGGATGACGCCGATCTCGGCGCCGGCTCCCAGCATGGTGCCGGCGGAGCCGACCGAGAATTAATGTCTGATTAGCGATCTCCTCGTGGGGAGATCATCCTTACTGATCGGCGCTGTTGCCCTTGGTCAGGATGTCGTCAGCGAGCGAGATCGCTGTGCGGCGGTCGGCTTCGCCGGCGGCGGCAAAGGCCTCCTCCTGCATGCCGCGGATCCAGGGCTGGTCGGCGGGCGCCGCACGTTCGAGTGCTGCCGTCATCATCGCCAGGCCGCGCACGATCTTGCCGCTCTGGAACAACAGATGGCCGAGCGTCGCCTGCGCGCCGGCATGGCCTTTTTCGGCGGCGAGCTGGAACCAGCGCCCGGCCTGCTTGACGCTGGCCTTCACGCCGCCCTCGCCCTTCAGGAACATCTGCCCCATCTCGAACTGGGCATTCGGGTTGCGGTAGTTGGCGGCGGCGCGCATGTAATATTCCTGGGCCGCCACTTCGTTCTCGGTCACCGGGCTGCCGGGAATGCCCTTGCGCAAATAGTCGCCCAGCGCCACCAGCGCGTCGGAAACGTAGCTTTCTTCCGGTGAGCCGGGCTCGACGTCCTGATCGACGATCTCCGAAAAGAACTTGAACGCCTCGTAATCGTCGCGCGCCACGCCGTCACCCTCGGCATACATGCGGGCAAGCTTCCAGGTGGCGCCGATCTGGCCGTTCTCGGCGGCGTATTTATAGGCCTCCGCGGCCTGTTCCTTGTGGCCGTTCTTGTAGGCGGAGAAGCCGAACTGGAACACCGCCCAGGGGCTCGACTGCGGCTTCACGCCGGTCTTGTCGTCGAACACCTTGTCGTCGAAGGCCATGGCCTGGCCGACGGCGCCAAAGATCGCTAACGCGACCAGTGCCGGAAGGACAGACGACCTCAACAACTCTGGTGTTGACTTCAACAACTCAGATGTCCGCATAGCAGTGTGTTTCTTTCGCACCGCCCGGATGGGTGACCGCGCCGTCGCGGGCGGAACCTACCGTCTGTGCGTATTTCCATATCGCGCCGGACTGATAGTCGGTTGTGCGCGCCTTCCAACTCTTTGCCCTCGCAGCCAGTTCCCTATCGGACAACGCCACATCGATCGTGCCGTTCACGGCATCGATGGAGATCACATCGCCGTCCCGGATGAGGCCAATCGGACCGCCAACGGCGGCCTCGGGCCCGACATGGCCGATGCAGAAGCCGCGCGTCGCGCCCGAGAAACGGCCGTCTGTGATCAGCGCCACCTTGCCACCCATGCCCTGGCCGTAGAGTGCCGCCGTCGTCGACAGCATCTCGCGCATGCCAGGTCCGCCGCGCGGCCCTTCGTAGCGGATGACGAGAACTTCGCCTTCCCGGTAGTTGCGATGCGTCACCGCTTCGAAACATTCCTCTTCCGAATCGAAGCAGCGCGCCGGGCCGGAGAACTTCAACTCCGTCATGCCCGCGACCTTCACGATCGCGCCTTCGGGGGCAAGGTTTCCCTTCAAGCCCACGACACCGCCGGTTTGGGTAATAGGTCTGTCGGCCGGGCGGACCACATCCTGGTGTTCATTCCAGGCAATATGCTCCATATTTTCGGCCAAAGTGCGGCCAGTGACCGTCAGGCAATCGCCATGCAGGTAGCCGTGGTCGAGCAGCGTCTTCATCAACAGCGGAATGCCGCCGGCCTCGAACATGTCCTTGGCGACATATTTGCCGCCGGGCTTGAGGTCGGCGATGTATGGCGTCTTCTCGAAAATCCGGGCGACATCGAACAGGTCGAACTTGATGCCGGCCTCATGCGCTATGGCCGGCAAATGCAGCGCCGCATTGGTCGAGCCGCCGGTGGCCGAAACCACCGTCGCCGCGTTCTCCAGTGCTTTCAGCGTGACGATGTCGCGCGGCCGGATGTTCCTGGCGATCAGTTCCATGATCTTTTCGCCGGAGGCGAAGTTGAAACGATCGCGCATTTCATAAGGCGCCGGCGCGCCGCAGGAATAGGGCAGTGCCAGACCGATCGCCTCGGCCACGGTCGCCATCGTGTTGGCGGTGAACTGGGCGCCGCAGGAGCCGGCCGAGGGACAGGCGGCCTGCTCGATTTCAAGCAGTTCGGCATCGCCGATCGTGCCGACCGAGTGCTGGCCGACCGCTTCGAACACATCCTGCACGGTGATCTGGCGGCCGCGGTAGCTGCCGGGCAGGATCGAGCCGCCATAGATGAAGATCGACGGCACGTTGAGCCGCACCATGGCCATCATCATGCCGGGCAGCGACTTGTCGCAGCCGGCGAGCCCGACCAGCGCGTCGTAGCAATGCCCGCGCATGGTGAGCTCGACCGAATCGGCGATGACCTCGCGCGACACCAGCGACGACTTCATGCCCTGGTGGCCCATGGCGATGCCGTCGGTGACGGTGATGGTGCAGAATTCGCGCGGCGTGCCGTTGGCGGCCGCGACGCCCTTCTTGACCACTTGCGCCTGGCGCATCAGCGAAATGTTGCAGGGCGCCGCTTCGTTCCAGCAGGAGGCGACGCCGACCAGCGGCTGTGCGATCTCGGCCGCCGACAGGCCCATGGCATAGAGATAGGAGCGATGCGGCGCACGCGCCGGACCGACGGTCACATAGCGGCTGGGGAGCTTAGCCTTGGAGATGACTTTGGCGTCCATACTCTTCCTTGCCCCACATCTTCCTCGCAAGAGGGCGGTGCGGCCTGCTCCCATCGCCGAGCCTTTTGGCGCGTGTCCCGAGACAAGATCGAGGTGCGCCGGGTTTATGGCGGGAAATGGGCAATTTCGTCGGCCTGACTTCTAGCGCAGGGGTTGTTCAGAAAGTGTTGCCAAAACATCACAACGACACGAGGCGGAGCTGGTGCGGTTTATCTGCAACGCAGCCCTGGGGCCGACAGGCTCGGCCACAGCCCCGGAACGAAAAAGGCCGGGCATTGCCCGGCCTTTCATTTGATTTTACAGAGACTTAGAACTTGATCTTCACACCACCAGAGATCGCCGTGATCAGATCATTCCCGAAATCATAGCTGGCATCCTCGCCTGCAACATAGCCGTTCTCACCAGCCAATGTCCCCGAGTGGCCGCTGGTCAAAACGCCGACCGCTCCGGCGAGCCGCACTTCGATGTTGGGCTGCGGCGTATACGCGACGCCGCCGCCCAGGGTCCACGTATCGGTCTGCGCACCATAGCCATGCGAGGTGCCACGATCCCAGGTCAATTGACCGGCGGCACTCCATTGATCATTGAACTTGTGGCCGATACCACCTGAAACGGTCCAGCCGTCACGATACATCAGGTCGAGCGACGTCACCTGACCCGGGCCGTTCGTGAAGCAAGCCGCCCCAGGCGCAATTGTTGGACAGATCGGAACGCTCTGCAGCACGCTCCAGTTGACCCACTTGATTGAGCCGAAGGCCAGCCAGTCAGGCGCAATACCGGACTGCAGTTTCAGTTCCAGCGAATCCGGCATCGACTCCTCTGCGCCATAGATCGGCCGAGAACCTCCAAGAATAGCTGGTAAGGTGAGTGTGCCCGAAATGTTGTCTAGCTTGACCTTCGAATTGTAGACCAAGCTGGCGCGGAGCGCGATATCAGGGATTTCGTAGGCAACGCCGGCGCGCCAGCCCCAACCGTTAGCCTCCAGATCGACACGACCAAGCAGCGGTTGTCCGAGGGGAGTAAAACCGACCAAGCTTTCCTTGAAGCCTGAAATGTCCTGATAGAACAACCCGCCGATAAAGCGGAGCTGGCCCTTGCCAGCATCAAACTTGTAGGAACAGGTGCCGGCGTAATTGTTGCTCTTGATATCGGTCTCGACGTTAGAAAGCGCTCCGTTCCACATACCTGGTGCGGTATGCGCGCCCCAAGGCTGCGAATAATCGACCATGCAGTCGACGCCCTGCACAACCTGGGCCTTCATTCCTATGCGCGGTACCCAATAGCCCTCGGCTCCGTCGGCCGAGGTACCAAGGCCGAGATTGGCTCCGCCGGGACCACGCGCATTCTCGTACTTACGGTCCGGCATCACATAGGTCGCTTCCGCGTCCGTCGCGAACGGCGCCGGATCAAACAGCAGGTCGATATCGTAGCCGCCACGTTCCAGGCCGCCGGCATGTGCCGAGCTCATTGCCGTCCCCAGCAAAGCCAGCGAAAAGCACCCTGCCCCCAGCAGTGCTTTCAAACGCAGATTGTTCATGGATGTCCTCCCCGAATAGTCAGTGCATCCAGCTAGAACCAATTCGGGTTAACGGTGCAACAACGAATTCTTGGGGCGTACATGTACATGTCCACCGGACGCATTCCGGACAAAATGCAGACCAGCGCAGCGAGGCAGAAAAACGGTTCGCCGGGCGTGTCTCACTCAGAAAAACGGGAGAAAATCGGCCAAAAAGGCCAAAAATAATCAGTTTTGAGCAGTCGAATGCCCCATTGTTACATTATGGCAACAATGGGGCGAAAACTTCCGTTTACGTCAACATTAACGCTACGGAATGCCGGTTTCGAGGCAAAAAGCCACCCCATTTTAGAGGGCCCTAAAGTCTCCCGAATCTGCCCTCAACCCGCTTCGCGAACCCTGGCCAGCGCCACCGAAAGCTTGCCCTGCGCCTCGCGGTATTCGGCCAGCTTTTCACGCTCGGCTTCCACGATCTCGGCCGGCGCGCTGGCGACGAATCTTTCGTTCGACAGCTTCTTGTGCAGGCGTGCGATCTCCTCGGTCACCTTGGCCAGTTCTTTCTGCAAGCGCGCGGCCTCGGCGGCGAGATCGATCAGGCTGCCGAGCGGCAGGCAGACCGTTGCCTCGTTGAGCACGATCTGCGCCGAGCCCTTGGGTGCGGCGTCAACCTGCGAGATGTCGCCGACGCGCGCCAGCCGCTTGATCGCGGCGGCGTGGCGCCCCAGCCGTTCGCGGGTAAGCGTGTTGGCTCCGATCACCATCAGCGGCGCGATGGCTGCCGGCGGCACGTTCATTTCCGAACGCACGGAACGAATGCCGGAGACGAGATCAACCAGCCAGTTGATGTCGGCGGCCGCTTCAGCGTCCTCGAAATCCGGCGACGGCCACGCGGCATGGCAAAGCAGCGAAGCGCGCTCCTTGCCCTCGCCCGCGGTCTGCGCCCAAAGTTCCTCGGTCATGAACGGCATCATCGGATGCAGGAGCTTGTAGATTTCGTCGAGCACGAAGGCGACGCAGGCGCGGCTTTCGGCCTTGGCCGCCTCGTCCGTGCCCATGAACACCGGCTTCAGCAGCTCCAGATACCAGTCGCAGAACAGGTTCCAGACGAAGCGGTAGGCCGCCCCCGCCGCCTCGTTGAAGCGATATGAGGTGATGCCGTCCGTGACCTCTCGCGCGGCGCGCGTCAGCTCGGTCAGGATCCAGCGGTTGACCGCCAGCTTGGCGTCGTTCAGCCAGAAATCGTCGTTGCGCGCGACTTCGTTCATCTCGGCGAAGCGCGTCGCGTTCCAAAGCTTGGTGCCGAAATTGCGGTAGCCGGCAATGCGCGCCGGGTCGAGCTTCACGTCACGCCCCTGCGCCGCCATCACCGTCAGCGTGAAGCGCAGCGCGTCGGCGCCATATTCGTCGATGAGGTCGAGCGGGTCGACGACATTGCCTTTCGACTTCGACATCTTCTGCCCGTTCTTGTCGCGCACCAGCGCGTGCATGTAGACGGTGTGGAACGGCTCCTCGTCCATGAAGTGCAGGCCCATCATCATCATGCGCGCGACCCAGAAGAAGATCAGGTCGAAGCCGGTCACCAGCACGTCGGTCTGGTAGTAGGTTTTCAGCTCCGGCGTCTCATCCGGCCAGCCCAGCGTCGAGAACGGCCACAGCGCCGAGGAAAACCAGGTATCGAGCACGTCCTCGTCACGGGTCAGGATTTCGCCCGGCTGGAAATTCTCGAGCTTGTCCTCGACCCAGGCCTTCCAGGGTCCTTCGAGCGCCAGATAATATTCGATCGCGGCACTCAGCGCCTCTTCCTCCGTCTTCTCGACGAAGACGCGCCCGTCCGGCCCATACCATGCCGGAATCTGGTGGCCCCACCAAAGCTGGCGCGAGATGCACCAGGGTTCAATGTTCTCCATCCACTGGAAGTACGTCTTTTCCCAATTCGCGGGTATGATCTTGGTACGCCCCTCGCGCACCGAGGCGATCGCCGGCTTGGCCAGTTCGGCGGCGTTTGCATACCACTGCTCGGTCAGGAACGGCTCGATCGGCACGCCGCCGCGATCACCATGCGGCACGGCGTGGCGATGCGGCTCGACCTTGTCGAGGAAGCCGCCTTCTTCCATCAATTCGACGATCCTCTTGCGCGCGACAAAGCGGTCAAGGCCGTTGAGTTCATCCCAGACGGCTTGGCGCTCCGGCGTCACCTCGAGCCCGGCGAGGAAATCCTCGTTGTCCCTGAGGTTTACCGCCGCCTCGACGGTGAGGATATTGATCGCCGGCAGCTTGTGGCGCTTGCCGACCTCGAAGTCGTTGAAGTCATGCGCCGGCGTTATCTTAACCGCGCCAGAGCCCTTCTCGGGGTCGGAATACTCATCCGCCACCACGGGAATCTTGCGGCCGACGATCGGCAGGACGACATTCTTGCCGACCAGGTGCCGGAAGCGCTCGTCGTCCGGATGCACGGCGACGGCCGTATCGCCCAGCATCGTCTCGGGGCGCGTCGTCGCCACGATGATGAAGGTCTTCGGGTTTTCCGGATCGAAGGCCACGCCTTCGACGGGATAGCGGAAGTGCCAGAGATTGCCGTTGACCTCCTGCTGCTCGACCTCGAGATCGGAGATCGCGGTGAGCAGCTTGGGATCCCAGTTCACAAGGCGCTTGTCCTTGTAGATCAGGCCTTCCTTGTAGAGCGTGACGAACACTTCGAGCACGGCCTTGGACAGGCCTTCGTCCATGGTGAAGCGTTCGCGCGACCAGTCGGCCGAGGCGCCGAGCCGCTTCAGCTGGTTGAGGATCGCGCCCCCGGATTCGGCTTTCCACTCCCACACTTTCTCGATGAACTGTTCACGGGTGAGGTCGCGGCGATGGATCTGCTTTTCCATCAACTGCCGCTCGACCACCATCTGCGTGGCGATGCCGGCATGGTCCATGCCCGGCTGCCACAGCACGTTCTTGCCGCGCATGCGCTCGAAGCGAACGAGAATATCCTGCAACGTGTTGTTGAGCGCGTGGCCCATATGCAGCGAGCCGGTGACGTTGGGCGGCGGGATGACGATGGTGAAGGCCTCGGCCCCCTCCTCGGCGCCGGCGCCGGCGCGAAACGCGTCGGCCTCTTCCCACACCTTGGCAATCTTCGGTTCGACGGTTTTGGCGTCGTAGGTCTTTTCAAGCATGGGAAAATGGTCCGCGCTGTCGGATTTTTGCTGGTCCGGTGTAAATCGGAAGGCTTTGACCGAGTCAACCGTAGGGGCCGCCTCGGCAACCGGCACAACAGAAAGAGGATCACCGTTCAGATAGTGTCTGTCCCGTATGCGACAATCCCTGGTGGCGTCGGCACTGTCACCGGCTCCAGCCGGAGAGGCATTGCACGCCTACGCCGCCCAATCCCAAATGCCAGCTCGGGTCGTACGAAACGAGGAATAGTGCGACGTCTCAGGACGCGCTGGAGTCCTCTGGTTTTTCTTTCAAAGCTTCGGCGAACTTGCGCATGAGCCGCACGAGTTCGTCGATGTCGTGTGCGTCCCAGCTTTCGAAAACGGCGCGAGCGTTTCTCTCTCGTGCTGCGTCGATCTTGTCGGTCATCGCCTTGCCCTTTGGCGTGACGACAGCCTCATTCACGCGGCGGTCTGTCTCGCTCTGCCGGCGCACGGCCAGGCCAAGGCTTTCGAGCTTCGCCACCTGACGGCTGACAGTGGTGTAATCGCGGCCAGCCCGGTCGGCGAGGTCCACTATCCCTATCGGCCCAAGCCGCTCTATCCCGACCAGCAGAGGAAACAGTGCGCGGTCGAGCGCAATTCCGGCCTCCTTTACCATCTGCTCATCGCGCTGAGGCCGGTTCATAAGGCTGGCAATCTCGATCAGCGCTCCGTGGAGTTCACGAATCTGATGACTCCCAATATGTGTATTTTTCACGCTTTTCATTGACAGCACTCCGACTCTCCATTATGTGCATTTTACACACAAGGAGATCGACATGACAAACGGTTTTGCGGCAGATGTGCTCATCTGCGGCGCAGGAGCGGCTGGCCTGACGCTGGGGATCGAGCTTGCACGGCGCGGTATATCCTTCCAGCTCATTGAGAAGATGAGCGAACCCTTCCGTGGCTCGCGCGGCAAGGGCATCCAGCCGAGGACACAGGAGATTTTCGAAGATCTTGGCATTCTCGACAGGGTCGTTGCCGCAGGCGGCGTCTATCCGCCGATGCGCGTGTATGGCGATGACGGCAGCTATATCGAAAAGGACACCGGCGAGCGCCCCGATCCGACGCCGGCAGAGCCTTACGCCATCGCGCTAATGATTCCGCAATTCCTCACCGAGCGGATCATGCGAGAGCGGCTGGCAGAACTAGGCCATAGGGTCGAGTACGGATGTGAGTTGGTTGGGTTCGAGCAAGGTGAGAACGGTGTCATGGCACGTCTTGCGGGGCCGAATGGCGAGCAAACCGTTCGCGCACGCTATCTTGTCGGGGCGGACGGCGGGCACAGCTTCGTGCGCGGCGCGCTCGGCTTGAATTTCCCCGGCAAGACGCTGGGCGTGCGTGCGGTCGTGGCGGATGTGCTGTTGACCGGGCTGGACCGCGATGCGTGGCACCAGTTCAACGACGGTGACATGGAGCGAATGGTCGCGATTTGCCCGCTCGCCGGAACCGATCTCTTCCAGATTCAGGCACCCATTCTGCTGGACGGCGAAGTGGACCTCTCAGCAGAACAGCTGGGGCGCTTGATTAATGAGCGGACCGGCCGCGGCGACGTGCGGGTGGATTCGGTCGCCTGGGCGTCGGCCTACCTGATGAACGCCCGGCTTGCCGATCGCTACCGGGTCGATCGGGTATTCCTCGTTGGCGATGCAGCTCATATCCATCCGCCAACCGGCGGCCAGGGCCTGAACACCAGCGTGCAGGATGCCTATAATCTGGGCTGGAAACTTGCCGCCGTCCTCGACGGCGCGGATGATTGCCTGCTCGACACCTATGAGCAGGAACGACGTCCGGTCGCAGAATCGGTTCTCGGCCTTTCGACCCGGCTGCTCGACACCCAGAAACAGGGTGGAATGCACCGCGGCCGCGAGGTGCGCCAGCTCGATATCGCCTATCCGGAATCGCCGCTCTCCAGGGAAATGGCCGAACGCAGCAGCGGCCCGCACGCGGGGGACCGCGCGCCGGATGCCCAAATCAGGGGCGCGGCGGGGCAACCATGGCGACTGTTCCAATTGCTGCAAGGGCCGCATTGGACACTGCTTGTTCATCAAGCCGGGAGAGAGACGGTTGGGCCACTCAAGGGGCTGCATGTCCACCACATCGGCCCGCAAGGCGATGTCATCGATGCCTGGGGACACCTTCGCGATGCTTATGCACTGGCACCGGGCGAGTGTGTGCTGATCCGGCCGGACGGATATATCGGTGTGATGGCGATTCTTGATGCAGACCGAACCGCGAAGCTCGAAACCTATTTGGCCCGCATGGGCCTAGTCCAACCCGGAGAAGACCCGAAAGACTGCCGAGATATGTTTGAACAATGAGGTTGGCGGGCTCTATGCTTGGGTCGGGCCTATATGAAGCGTGGAGCGGCGTGGTCGTGGCAATCGCCATCATCGGAGCTATTATTGCGGCCACCGCCTCCTTCGACGTGCCGATCCTGAGATTACCGTGCCTGCGCCAGGGTGAAGGCGCAGCGGTGTCCAACTAGCCACCTAAGGCGACCCGGGAAAATCATTACGCGCCGCGCGCCACGCGCTCGATCTCCTCGCGCACCAGGCGCTCGACCAGCGTTGGCAGGTTGTTGTCCAGCCAGTCCTGCAGCATCGGCCGCAGCATCTCCTCGGCCATCTCGTCGAATGTCTTCTTGCTGCGGCTGGCAAAGGCGTCGGAGAGTTCGCCAAAGGCCGCGGCGACCTGCCGGCCCGTATGCTCGGAAAGGATTGCCGGACGGGCCGCAGGCGTTTCATCCGCCGCCTTGCGCGCCTCGTCGGTGCTCGCCGGGGCGGCGATCGAAGGGGTCCGCTCGAACGCCGGCTCCGGCATCGGCTCGTCCACCGGCGCTTCGGGCTGAACAACCGGCTTGCGAATGCCTGGTATCGCCTTCGCCTGCTCGCCGACCGCTGCGATCTCGCGGCGCCAATCGGCGACGATGGCATCGCTTGCCGCACCGGCCTCGGGCGTCGCGGGCCTGTCGGTCCTTTCGGCGGGCAGCGGCTCGGCGGCGATCCGGGCGCTCACCTCGGCAAGCGTCATCGACGCCCTTGGTGCCACGGGATCGGTTCGCTCCGGCGCTTCCATGCGCGCGACCGTTGGTTCGGCCGCCGATGTCTGTGCCTGCACCTCCGCCAGCGTGACCGGCTTCCTGACCTCGGGAGCGGCATGCAATTCGGCGCGGAGCGCATCGACGTCGGGAGCAGCGCCCGCCGCCGGCTTCAGATCCTGCCGCAAGTCATCGGCATCGTCCGGCTGCTTGCGGCCGCTGTCGCTGTCCTCGATGATCCTCCTGATGGAAGCCAGTATCTCTTCCATGGAAGGTTCGCGCTGTGCGCTGCTTGCCGTTGCCATCGTCACATCCGCCGCCCTTGTGACCTGTTACAGACTTCCGCTCCGGTAAACGCCGGATTCGAATCATGGCGACAGCGTAACCGACGGAGCGCCGTACGAGAATCCCCATTCTGGGGACATGTGGGATTTCAACAGATTAGCGCAATTCGTCGAAAAGCATGTGACGGGTTGCCGGCGCAGTTGCGCAAACAATGAAGCGACCCGGCGTTTCGATCGAACGCCGGGTCGCTTCGAGAGAACTACTCGAATCTGTGGAGTTTAGCGGCCATCCGGCGTGCGCAGGCCGATCCACTTGTCCTTGACGGCATTGTAGTGCTCTTCAGGCCTGTACTTCGTCGCCTGCAGCGCAAGGCGCTCGGCCGAGAGGCGGCCGATCGCCGACAGGATGGCATAACTCGCCACCACAACGTCGTGCTCGGAATTTGCCTGGTTGATCTTGGCGGTGATGACGGTGGCCTGCGCGTTGAGCACATCCAGCGTGGTGCGCTGGCCGACATTGCGTTCCTCGATGACACCGTTCAGCGCCAGTTGAGCGGCGTCGATCACCTGCCTGTTGGCAGCGACGCTCTGCTGCGCGGCGGTGTATTGCGACCACGCCGAGGCGACGGCCTGGCGCACCTGGTCGCGGCTGACGTCGACCTGGATGCGGGCCTCGCCAAGCGATTCCTTGTTCTGTCGCACGACCGCCGAGGTGCGGCCGCCCGAATAGATCGGGATCGTCAGTGTCGCACCGATGTTGGCCGAGGTCGAACCGCCGTTGCTCCCCTGGAGGTCGGGATTGCGATGCAGATAATCCTCCGAAATGCCGGCCGATGCGGAAAGCTGCGGCAGCAATGCGCCCTCGGACGACTTCACCGAAAACGCGGCCGCATCGACCAGATGCTGGGTGGCGAGGATCGCCGGATGCTCGGCCGAGGCGATGGCTATCGCCGAATCGAGGCTCGGCGGCAGCAGCCTGGCCAATGGCGAGGCAGGCCTGAGCTTGCCCGGCTCGTCACCGACGATCTGGTGATAGCTCGCCGCACTTGCCAGCGCCTGCGCGCGGGCGGCGCTGAGCGACGCCACGGCGGAAGCGCGCGACGCATCGGCCTGCGCAACGTCGGTGCGCGTGCCTTCGCCGACCTCGAACCGTGAGCGCGCGGCGCGCGCCTGCTCGGTCAGGAACTGCAGATTCTGCTCCGTCAGCACCGCGATCTGCCGGTCGCGAATCACGTCCATATAGGCCGTGGCCGCGCTCAACAGCGTGTTCTCCTCGGTGTTGCGCAGGCTTTCGACGGATGCCTTGACCCGCGATTCGGCTGCCGCCACATTGTTTCTCGTTTGGAAGCCGTCGAACAGGTTCTGGTTTATGACGATGCCCACACTGGCCGACCCCGTCTTGACGTTGGCGCCGCTGGCACGGGTATTCACATAATTCGTGTCGGCCGTCCCGGTGATGGTCGGGCGCCAGCCGGACTTGGCGATGGCCACGCTCTCATCGGTGACGCGTACGCCGGCTCGGGAGGCATTCAGCGAGGAATTGTATTGATAGGCCTTTGCAAGCGCGCCGGAGATGGTTTCGGCCGAGGCGGCCAGCGGGGAAAGCGCGGTCGCCGAAACGAGGACGGCGGTGAAAAGTGACTTGCGTAGAGACGGCACCATTAAACCCTCATTCGTTTTCCATGGGAACCACGCCGCACCGGCTTCTCCTTAGAGAACCGGAGCGGCGTGTCAGAATGTTCCCTGTCGCTCGGCCCAAAGTGCCCCCATTGGGATCAGCAACGATTGTTCAAATGCAAGCGACCATGACAAAGCCTCTGCTGCAAGGCCAAATCATTCAGAATTCGAAAGCATGCTCACGTTCGAACCCGGGTAGTGGCTTAATTGCCGCATTAAATGCCCGTCTACCGGTTACAACCCCCCCTGCTTTGAAAAAAAGCCGCGCCACGCCGGAATTGCCCTGCCCTTCGACCGCGACGAGGCGGCCGCCTTCGGCGAGCTGGTCGAGCAGCGCCGCCGGCACTTTGCCGACGCTGCCGCCGACGAAGACGACATCGTAGGGCGCCTTGGCCGCATATCCCTGCGGCAGCGGGCCCTGGACCACGGTCACATTGCCGCAGCCCAGCGATGAGAGCACCGACTTTGCGGTTTCGGCCAGCGCCGAATCACTTTCAAGCGCCACCACGGAGCCCGCCAGTCGCGACAGGATGGCCGAGGCATAGCCGGTGCCGCAGCCGACATCGAGGACCGAATCAGCCTGACTGATCTCGGCCAGTTGCATCAGCTTGGCCAACGGCGAAGGCTCCATCAGATATCGCGCGCCGCCGGGGCCGTCCGCGATGCGGATGTCTTCGTCGATGTAGGCGAGATTGCGCTGGCGTTCGTCGACGAAAAGCTCGCGGGGCACGGAAAGCATGGCGTCGAGCAGCGGCGTGCTGGTCACGTCGGTGGTGCGGATCTGGCCATCGACCATCTTGACGCGAAGCTCGGAGAAATCAGCGCTCATGTCCCAACCAATCCGCTTGCCGCGCCACATCGCGGTTCATTTAGACGGGAACGGCGAGCTCCCTGCGCTGACGCGCGGGAGCCCGGAGATTGGAGGCCTCGCCCGGAATCGAACCGGGGTGCAAGGATTTGCAGTCCTCTGCGTAACCACTCCGCCACGAGGCCTCGTTACTCCCGGCGTTCCACCCGGTTCCAATAGGTTGCGGCGAAAAAGCCGTCAAGCGGCGACAATGCATTCGCGACGGTTTCGCCTGCGCCAGTCCTCGCACCCCGCCCTAAATGCGAGACAGGGCGGTTCGAGCTGCGTTAGCAAGCCGTTAAGCATGGCGGAGGATCGGGAGAAACTCCGCGCACCGGGCTGCGTTGAGGCCGAGGAGGACTGCGCCATGCAGCTGGCCAAACCGGACGAGTCGACCAACAACGCGGACAGCTCGCCGCTGCTGGGGTGCGAGGAGCTGGTGCGCTATGCCATGGATTGCCTCAAGATAGAAGGCACCGGCCGGCTTTCACCGCGCGACCGCGCGCGCCTTGCCTCGGCTTCCGCCGTCCTGAAGGAAATCAGCGAGGATCTGAGAGCAGGCCAACAGGACGCCCCGGAGGAGGCGAGCACTGGAACGCAGGATAGCGCTGCGATTTGATTCGGGCCCCAAAGGCCGCCGCGACGAAGCCGGGCAAGGTCCCCGGCGTGGCCGATCAATCCGGCCGGCGCCGCCGTTCCCACCAGACGACGAACCGGCGCCGATGGCGGCGCACCATGGCGAATTCGTAGGAGAGCACCAAAAGTCCGAGCGGCACCATCCAGAAACCGAGAATCGGCAAGAACCCCAGAATGCCGCCAATCGTCAAAAGCACGCCGATTGCAATCCTGAGGCCGCGCGAACGCGGCATGGTGAACTTGCGCCCGAAGACCGATATCTTTCGCGCCGGTGCCTGGTTTTCTTCTGCTGCCGTCATCTCGAATGGCCGGTCCGTCTGGTGGTTTGAGGATGTCACTTGACGAAAGCCGCGACCGCGCATTCGGTTCCGCGCCCTCGCAAGACGGCTAATATGAGGACGAACGCCGCCGATTGCGAGAAACGCCTGAGCGAAAAAGTCTCGGAAAAATGCGAAATGGTTCTTTGCAAAGCCGAAAAGGGTTTGCTATAGGCTGCGCCACTCGCATGAGAGCCTCTGTTCCCCGGTAGCTCAGTGGTAGAGCAACCGGCTGTTAACCGGTTGGTCGCTGGTTCGAATCCGGCCCGGGGAGCCACTTAATCCAGGGTCCGTTCCGGACACATAGGTTACGGTTTATACCGGAGACATGGGTAACACTTTTGGCCCGAAGGGGTTTTGGAGTGGTTCGAGCCTGCATGTCTCATCATCGAAATATCCCAAATCGTAGTCCATGAAGCTAGCCAGCCAGATATGGTCCTCGACCTGTTTGATGCCGACGATCTGGCCGGCAAAGACAAGGCTGAGGTTGATCTTCTTTCTGTTATAGCAGATGCGGCCGCAGGTGGTGACGGTGAGGGCCTTGTCGTGAAACGGATAGTCGAGGTCTGGTAGGCCGGCATAGGGACGCGTTGAGGGCGCGTAGCGCTCCGCCGGGTAGTCCATGTCGAGCGCCTGGTGCGGGCGTTCTGAGTTGAACTCATCGATGAAGTCATCGAACCTGGCCTGCTGTTGAAGGAAATTGGCACCAGCCGGTTTGGTGGTTTCCTTCTTCAGGGTGAGGTGCATGCGCTCATGACGCCCGTTCTGCTGCGGGCAGCCCGGCTTGATGCGCTCGATGTCGATGCCCAGGCGCAGCCACCAGACCGACAGCTTGCTGAGGTTGAACAGCGCATTGGGGCTGGCGAAGGGAACGCCATTGTCGGTCCTGATCGCGCTGGGGAGGCCGAACTCTTTGAAAACGCTTTCGAACACGGTGAAGGCACAGGCTTCCTTGGTGGTCGAGAGCGCCTCGCAGGCGATGAGATAGCGGCTGGCAAAGTCGGTGATCGTCAACGGATAGCAATAGCGCCGATCGGCGAGCATGAACTCGCCCTTGTAGTCGGCACACCACAGATCGTTGGGGCGACAGCCGTTTGAAAGCGGTGTCCCCGTCGCCCGGTTTCGCCTGCGCTTGCGGTGCTCGACCAGGCCGTGGCGATCGAGCACGGCGTGCACCGTCGAGATCGCCGGCCGGTGCACATCCGGATACAGCCGGGCCAGCCGCTCGCGTATCTTCGGCGCGCCCCATGTCGGCTTGTCTTGCTTGAGGCGCACAATCAGCTTCTCGATTTGAAACGGAAGCTGATTGGCGTGGCGATAGGGCCGACGCGATCGATCCGTCAGCCCCTCCAGGCCGCTATCGTTGTAGCGCGCGAGGATCTTGTAGCCGGTCTTGCGCGAGATATCGAACTCTCGGCAAAGCACGGCCATCTTCTCACCGTCCAGCAGCCGGGCGACGAACTTCAGCCGCTCTTCCATGACGTTACACTCCTTCCAAGGCACTTTGCTCTCCTTGCAAAGGGCCGAAAGTGTAACCCATCTATCCGGAATGAACTGTCACCCATCTCTCGGGAAGGGCACCAGAAATGTCTTTAAACCCAAGCACTGCAAGGGTTTCCGCCTCCCAGAGGTACACTGCGGGGTACACTGGGCTATGACGATCGGCGTGAACCACATTCAGAAGCGCGGCAAGGCCGGATGGCGCTACAGGCGCAAAATCCCTGGAGAACTTCGGGTTATTTTGGGCACGCGAGAACACCTCGTGCCCGCTTGGCGCCACTGACCAGGAGGCCCTCAAGAAATACCCTGGGGTTCATGTAGGGGCCGAGAAGTTTTTTGTCCGACGCGGTCAAGCGCGCGAACGGCCCCGACAGCGTGGGATCAGTTCCGCGACGAAATAGCCGCTGCTTGCAAAACGGGATTTGGCGAGGTCATCGAGGCGGCGCGATCCTATGTCGAATTCGGCGTGCCTGAAGGTCACGTCGCCTTCCACGCAGCGGCTCGATATGCCGATCCGTTCCGCTCAATGTCGTCGAGCAAGCCGTCTCTCGAAGAAACCAAAGCCGATAGTGATCAATGCCGCCAGCAGGAAATATCCTAGCGCGGCGGCGAACAGAGGCTCGTAGACCCGAAATGTCTGCGCGCGAACGAGGTTCGCCGCACCCATGAGTTCGAACACCGTGATCGTCGACGCCAGTGCGGTCCCCTTCAAAAGCAGGATATTCTGGCCGCCGATCGCCGGCAAAGCCAACCTGAAAGCCTGCGGGAGAAGGACGGAAATCATGATCCGTGTTTTCGACAGGCCAAGCGATTGGCCGGCCTCACGCTGCCCTTCTGGAATGGCCTGTATCGCCCCTCTCCAAATCTCGCCACAGTAGGCCGCGGTGTTCAGGGAAAGGGTAAAAAACGCATAGAAGTCCGCGCCTCGCAAAATGGGCCAGAGCGGGCTGTAGCGGATCGAGGGGATCCCCGAGAGAATTTGGCCGATACCGAAGTAGCAGAGGTAAAGCTGGACCAGGAGCGGGGTCCCCCGGAACGCGAGGATAAACGCAACCGCTGGATATCGCAGCCATTTGCTGTTGGATAGCCGGGCCAGTGCAACCGGGATGGCAAGCAAATTGCCGACCACCGCACAGCCGAGGAACAGGATTATGGTGACCTCGACGCCGGCCAGAAGCTGATTGGCAAGGTAGGCTCCAAACTCAGTCACGCTAGCCCCGCCTCCCGCCACGGACGGTGGCTGTTTCGAGGGCATGGAAAAGCATCGCCGATATGCCGGACATGGCGAGGAACACGAACGCGATCGCGCAATAGAACATGAAGTAATCGCGCGTCGCGCCGGCAGCCATCTTGCCGGCGAGAACGAGCTCGGTAAAACCGATCAGGCTGACCAGTGAGCTTTCCTTCAAGACGACCAGCCACAAATTGCCAAGCCCCGGCAAGGCCAAGGGGACCATTTGCGGCACGGTCACCAGGAAGAAGGTCTGGCGCCGTGTCAGACCGAGTGAATAGGCTGCCTCGACCTGACCTCGCGGGATGGCCACGATCGCGCCACGCAGGACCTCCGTGCTGTAGCCGCCTTGAACGATCCCAAGCGACAGGGTCGCGGCGACAAACCCATTGACCTGGAATTCGGAAGTCAGTCCCGCCAGGCTCACGGCCCAGCGCAACGCGTCCGTCGCGGTATAGTAGACGAGAAATATGATGAGAATGTCCGGTACGGACCGGATGATTGTCGTATAGGCAACGGCTGCGGAGACCGCCACGCGGTTCTTCGAGATCTTGGCCACCGCACCCATGAGGCCGAGGGTCAGGCCCACGAGATAGGCGCTGATCGAAATTCCAAGGCTCAGGCAAGCGCCAAGAAGCAATTCGTCGCCCCAGCCCTTGTCCCCGAAGCTGAGCAGGGTTGCCCAAGACACGGTCGAGTTCATACAGCGCGTTCCAGTTCAATGAAGATGGCGACGGCCGCCCCGGGCCGGCCGTCCCCCGGGCCTGAACCAGATGATCAATCGCCGTAAATGTTGAAATCGAAATAGCGCTTGGTGATCGTCTCGTACTCGCCGCTGGCGCGCACCGCCTTGAGTGCTGCATTGAGGCGGTCCCTCAGAGCGGTGTCTTCCTTGCGCAGGCCGCCGCCGTCGCCGTATCCAAACATTTTCTCATGCGGCAGCGTCACCTTGATTTCATAAGCTTGGCCCTCCGGCTTCTTCAAGAAATCCTGGATCTGGATGCCTGCCGCAGCCATGAGATCCACGCGTCCGGCCTGGATGTCCGCGATTTCGTCATCGAGTGTTGGATAGATCTTCACTTCGGCAATGCCGTTGAACTTATCCTGCATGTAGGTCGCCTGCAGGCTGGCACTCTGTGCCGCGACCGCAATCCCCTTGAATGTCTCCGGCTTGGTCACGTCGAACTGCCGCGTATCCGCCTTGGCGCCGACAAGCACGTTGGGCGAATAGTAGTACTTGTCGGTGAAATCGATCACCTCCTTGCGCTTGTCCGTGATCGACATCGAGCTCCAGATGACGTCGAATTTCTTGGCCAACAGCGCGGGAATGATGCCGTCCCAGGCGATATCGACGATCTCACATTTCGCCTTCATCTCTTTGCAAACGGCATTCATCAGGTCGATTTCCCAGCCCTGCCAGGTGCCGCTGGCATCCTTGACGGAGAAAGGCGGGTATGGCTCCGCGGCGACACCGAAACGGATGACATCGTCGGCCGCCGACGATGAATTGGCGGCGCCAAATACCGCCACGATCAGTGACAAGGCGAGTGCAAGCTTTTTCATGATTGTTCCCCTTTTTGTTTATGTGGATTTGTATCTTCCGCAATGATGATGCTGGTAGCCGGGCATCTGCCGATCTTTCGACGTCGGCCCGTGGCCAGCCGGCAGCATCGAGCATCGTGGACTGGTTCGGATGTCGGCGATGCGAACTTGGCCATTCGGCTCAGTCGACCTTCTTTCAGGGCGGTGTTTGAAAACGCTAACAGTTCAAATGATCTCGATCTAATGCCCCCTGCCGTGCGGTTCATCACCAATAGTTATAACGATAGCCCCTTCGAGTGACGCAGTCCGGCGACCGGCAAACGATCGGCGCTCATTGATCGGCGCGTGCGAGGACAGGGCTGAATTGAACGGTTCACGACGCCGCCATTGATCGCGCCTATGAGTTTTCAGCGATAGTCCCGCGCCCACGGGAATAAGCTCGCGACTGTCCACCAAATTTCTGATGTGGCATCGTCGGCTGGTTCCGGGATGGCCGGCCGCAATGCGGTCGGTCCGGTGCGTTCGCTCTAAGGTCGTCATATGAATAGCAGCCCTTGCCGGTCCATCGAGGAGATGAGCGAAAAGATCGCTGCCGGCCTGTCGCCCGTGGAAATCATGGAGGGTTGCCTCGATCGCATCCAGGAACTGAATGAACACATCAAGGCGATGATTTTCGTGGCCGAAGCTGATGCCCTGGACGCCGCGCTTCAGGCCACACGCGAAATCAGATCCGGTCACAGGCGCGGCCCGCTGCATGGCGTGCCGATCGCGGTCAAAGACGTTATCGACGTCAAGGATTGGCCGACAACGGCTGGCTCCCGGTTGTTTCGGGATCACGTCGCGACGGAAACGGCAACATGCATTGCCAATCTTCAGGCGGCCGGCGCCATCATCATCGGCAAGACGAACCTGCACGAACTGTGCGTCGGCGGCCACGACAATCCTTGGCACGGCAAGGTCGCCAACCCGCTTGATCCGGACCGTGGGACAGGTGGCACGAGCAGCGGGTCGGCCGCAGCGGTCGCGGCCGGTTTTTGCCTGGCAGCGGTTGGCACGGACAGCGGCGGGTCAAACCGATCCCCGGCTGCTGCAACCGGCTTGTTCGGTTACAAGCCGACGAATGATCTGATCGCCGTGCAGGGCGTCATGAGCATAGCGCCTTCGCTGGACTGCATCGGCGTTCTTGCACGCTCGGTCAGGGACGTTCGCCTGATGACCGAGGCGCTTGCCGGAAAACGGCTCGCCCCGTCGGCAAGCGGGGGCAGCAAAACGACAACGGGCATCACGATCGGCATCTGCCCCGAACTGCTTGGCGCTCACGTCGACACGTCAGTCGATATCGCGTTGGCTACCATGCTCGATCGTCCTGAAGTGCGCACGGTCGAGATCACCTTCGACGACAGGGAGGCGTTCGTTGCCGCGGGACTGACAATCCTCCAATGTGAGTTCGCGCGAATCTACCGCAATGCAATCGAGCAGAAGCCGGACATGGTCGGCGACGCGGTTCACTTATTCCTGCAGGGCGGCATTCGCATCCATGCCGGCGCCTATGATAGCGCCATCGAAATCCGTAACGGCGTGCGAGGCCGGTTTCTGGAGAAAATCGCGGGCCTGGACGCTCTTGCCATCCCTACGGCGCCTGGATCGGCGCCGCGGCTTTCCGACGAACTCACCGAGGTGAATGGGGAAATGGTGCCGTGGGGAATGGCCGGCGGCCGCTTCCGCCGCTGGGCAAACATGCTTGGCATGCCGGCGTTGGCTATTCCTTTGTTGGTTCCTGACGGGCTCCCGGTGTCGGCGCAACTTGCCGCAGGTCCGGGTCGGGACGCCGGTTTGCTCGACCTCGCCGAAATGTTGACAGGCAACTGAAATCAGCTCCGCCAAATCGCTGAAAGTTCATAACCTCCAGGAATAAACTTCCTTCGCGCGCCTCTTGGAACATCCGGCCCTTCCCATTAATCTTGGCGTTCGCAGCTCGCTGTTTCGCACAGCGATCCAGCTGCCTGGCAAGGTAAGCGGGCATGAAATTTGGCGAAAAGGACACCGTCACGAAGGAGGCAGAGTTTACGCCTCGCGAGATCGAGGTCTTCGCTTCGGTCATGCTGCATGGAACAACCACCAAGGCGGCCGACGCACTTGACATCACGCAGCCGGCTGTCAGCAAGATGCTCCAGCAACTCAGCGAGAAGGCGGATTTCCAGCTGTTCAGGAAAAGCCGGCAGCGGCTGATCCCCACTCCTGAAGCGCACATGCTCTATGCCGAGGTTAAGCGCGTTTTCGAGTCCGCGCGCGGCATCTCGCGCGCCGCGAGGGAAATACGCGAGTTGCGAAGTGGCAGGCTGAACATCTGCGCGCTCCCGGCCTTCGGGTCCACGCTGCTGCCGTCCATCATCACGAGCTTCTCAAAACAGCATCCATCCGTGTCGATTTCCCTGGATATCCGCAGCTCCGCCACGGTGGTGCAGCGGGCGAGCCGCAATCAGCTCGACATCGGAATAGGCGTAACGGCATCGGACGAGAATTCTTCAATCGTCAGGCGAGCGCTGACAGCGACCCCACCGGTTTGCGTTATGCCGGCGGGTCACCGTCTGGCCGAGCTCGACGTGGTGCAGGCGGAAGATCTCGACGGTCTCGACTTCATCGCGATGGGCTCTGCCGATCCGATGCGGCAGCAGCTCGATGCCTTGTGCGAAGAACGCGGAGTGGGACGTCTGTTGAAGGTAGAGGCCAGCCTGTCCAGTGCGTGCATCGCCCTTGTCGCTTCCGGGGCGGGCGTGAGCGTCGTCGACAGGCTTTCGGCGTGGCTGGCACGCGACCTGCCGATCGAGATCAGGGATTTCCGGCCACGTCTCGATCTGAACCTCAGCGTCTACCGGCCTTGGGGTGTCATTGCATCGACGGCGGCGGACGCCTTCACCGAGCATCTCATCCAGACGACGCGAAGCTTTATGAACGGCGTAGAGGCAGGAATCACCGCCCTGGGTCCTCGCCGCCAGGCCGACAGAACTGTTTCCATTCACCGCTGAAAGCCTCTAGCGGAGCGGCAGGCATTCGAACAGGCGGCCGATATCGGCTTCGTCATTGTAGACATGCGGCGACACGCGCATCTTCGTGCCGCGCAGCGTGACGTGCACGTCAGCCCGCTTCAGCTCTTGTGCCGCATTCGGCGCGAGACGGCCCCCTATGTCGAGGATCGCGATATGGGGCGTTGGGTGTCGCGGACGCGCGACCGGCAGCCCTCTGCTTTCCGCCTGCGCCCAGACAAGCTCATTAAGGTGACGCAGGCGCTCAAACACGCGCCCGACGGTCCAGCCGCGGATGAGCTTCATTGCGGCGATTGCGATGGGCAGGACCGCGAAATCGGAGCGTTCCCCCATGTCGAACCGCCGCGCGCCGGGAAGAAACTCGGCTACGGCCACCTTGTAGAAGTCCGATTTGTCCCCGCCCATCCGGTTCCATGAATGATGCTCCAGAGTGCGCCCCTCTGTGTGCCAACGCCGGTCGGCGTAAAGGAATGCGAGGCGATATGGCCCCAGAAGGAACTTGTAGGTGGCAAAGACGAGAAAGTCCGGTCGGACGCGCCGGACATCGAAGGGTATCGCGCCAACCCACTGGGTTCCGTCAACGACAAGACTGGCGCCCGCTGCCCGTGTGGCGGCGGCCACCGCCTCCAGGTCGATCGCCACGCCCTCGAACCAATGCACCAGCGTCCCCGCAACGACCGCGATGGGACGGCTCGAGTCTTGGATTGCCGATACGATCGCGCTGGTCCAGTCGCCGTCGGCTGGTTGCGGGACGATATCAACGCAGGCGCCGGCGCGTTGCGCGAGGTCATACCAGACATATCTGTGCGAGGTGTGTTCGTTCTCCATCAGAAGGATGGCCGAACCTGCCGCAACCAAAACGTTGGCGGCTGCGATAGCCATGCCATAGCTGGTGGCGGCCACAATGGCGATCTCATCGGCATCGGCGCCCACCATTGATGCGGCGAGCTGCCGCGCCTCTTCCACCTCGTCGTAATAAGAGGCGATGGTCATTTTCCAGGGTTCGGCTTTCACCCTGACGCCGGCCTCTCCGGCCGCGACGGCGGCGGTCGGGATCGGAGACATGTATGCGACATCCAGATAAGCTGTCTCGCGGGGAATGGAGAAGAGATCTCGTTGGCAGCTCAGCATGGCATCACAACCTGAAATCAATTGAGGTGCCGAGTCCGGCGTTGCGGGCGGAGATATAGACAAGATTGGCAAGCTCGATGTCTTGCGCCGGAACGCCGAGAGACCGGAAAAGCGTGATCTGATCGTCGCCAGTGCGGCCGGGTTTCGCACCTGCCAGCACGTCGCCGACCTCGCCACGGATATGATCGACGCCGATCACGCCGGTTTCAATCGCCTCGATCAGTTCTCCCGCGGCCGTCAGCGCCATAGGCAGGTAGTCGACCCAGATCTGCGCTCTGCGCACACAGTCGAGGTCGAGCTCGCGGCATGAAGCGACGCTCGCCCCGACCGCATTGATATGGACACCAGGCGGAAGCCATTCGCCGCACAGCACCGGCTTTTCGGAAGATGTCGTGGTGCAGATGATGTCGGCCTCGCGAACGGCCTCGCCAGGGTCGCGATGTGCCTTCGCCTGGAATCCGGCGGCTGACTGCTCCTCGGCGAAGCGCTGCGCCTTTGCAAAGTCGCGACCCCAAATATGGATCGCATGGATCGGCCGGACGCCCGCAATAGCCGCGACATGCCGGCGGGCTTGCTCGCCATATCCGAACAGTGTCAACGTGGTGCTGTCTTCGCGCGAAAGTGCCCTGGTCGCGACAGCACTGGCCGCCGCGGTCCGCCAAGCCGTAAGCTCTCCCCCGTCGATCAAGGCTACAGGCCGTCCATGATCCTTGTCGAACAGGAAGACACCGCCGCGATGAGACGCGAACCCATGCGCGAAATTGTCAGGAAACACGGAAAGCACCTTCGCCCCGAACAGCGGCCGGTCATCCAGCGCAGCATACATAAGCGACAGACAACTCCCGGCCGCACCCGGCAGCTCAAGTGTGCGCCTGATCTGCTGGCGCGCCATGCCGCTCGATGTTTTGCGCAGTGCGGCCTCGGTCGCTTCAAGAGCCAGGGATAGGCTCAAAATGTCCCGGATCGCGTTCTTGTCGATTAGGAGGAATTCCGGCTCGCCACTCACCGTGCAGTCTCTTCCATTCCGCGATCCCCGATGCGCCGATAAGCGTAGCATTGCTCTCGCAAACGGTTGCGCCCGAATTTGATAACTTCGCACGAGAAGTTGCCCGTGCGGGCTAATGGGCCGACCTGGGCAGCCGCAGATGGCTGGGACATTGGTTCATAACTTTTGGCCATGAACGGCAGCGACCAGTTCAATTGACCGCAGTTGGCACCCATTGCAATGTTTTCAGGCAACCGAGGATGTTGTGCGGGGTTGCAAACACATCGCAGGCGCCGATCGAATTAAGAAGAGCGGCGTCAGCAGTACTGTCAAGAACTCCAGCAACATCTCTCAACGATATAGCGGCATTTGCATCGATTCGTCTTTCAGAGATTACTCGTATCGGATGACGTCATTAGCTCGGGAATTTTTGGAGGTCATCTTTATGCGTGTCGTGGTCATTGGTTCCGGTATCGTCGGCAGTTCCGCCGCCTATGAATGCGCCAAGGCGGGAGCAAGCGTCGTCGTGCTGGAGGCCGGACGGATAGCAGGCGGCACGTCGGCGGTAAGCTTTGCCTGGACAAATGCGACGACCAAGCAGCCCCGGCCGTATTTCGATCTGAACGTCTCGGGAATGCGCGCCCATCTTGAACTCAAGCGCGACTTCGGCGTCGCTCCCTGGTTCACCCAGACCGGCAGTTTCGATTGGCGAACAGTGCCGGAGTCGATGGACGATTATTTCGAGAACTTCAGGCAGATGAAGGAATGGGGCTACGGCGTCGAGTGGATCGAGAAGAAGCGCGTCGCCGAGATGGAGCCCGATATCGATGTCTCTGCCTTCGGTGATTGTCCAATCTCCTACTATCCGGAAGAAGGCTGGGTCGATCCGGTGCTCTACTCGGCCTGGCTTTTGCGGGCGGCGAAGGAGCGCTGGGGAGCACAGGTCAAACTCGGTTCCCGCGTGACCGAGATCGAGACCGAAAGCGGGCGCGTACGGGCAGTTCGGACGGCGAACGGAGACCGACACCCTGCGGATGCCGTCGTGAGCTGCACCGGCGGCTGGTCTAGTGAGAGGCTCGGCGATGCCCAGGGTATTCCACTTTCCTCGACCATAGGCGTGCTCGCCTTCACCCCGCCGGTGGCCTTGACGCTCCGCAGCCAGCTGCATGCCGACGATCTGGATATCCGTCCCGACGGAGCGGGCCGCATCATGATCCATAAGGTCTCGGTGGACATGACCCTGGAGAAGCCGGAGGTGCTCAGCCCTGCCGGGAACGAGGCGGCGACGCTCCTGGATGCGGCGACCAAGGTCCTGCCTTCGCTCCGCGACGCAGGTGTGGAAGCCATTCGCACGACGGTCCGGCCGTTCCCGGAGGACGGCTACACCTGTGCCGGCGCCATGCCGGATATCGTCGGCCACTACATGGCCGTAACGCACAGTGGTGTGACCATTGGCCCGCAATTGGGCAAGGTGGTCGCCGACGAAGTCGTGCGCGGCAAAATCCATGACGAAATGGAAACGTTTCGTCCGCAACGCTTCTTCCAGGCCCACGCCCAGCGCTCCGCTGTCGCGCACGTCTGATCCCGCTCAGCAGACCGCTGGATTGCGTACGGCGGCCTGCTTTTGACCAACGCAACCAGGGGCCTCCGCCATGGGGAACATCGAACGATTCGACAAGAACGAACGGCTTAGCCGTATCGTCGTTCACAACGGCACGGCCTATCTCTCGGGCTTGACGGCCGATGACAAGAAAACCGGCACGTCTGACCAGACGAAGGAGATATTGGAAAAGGCGGATCGCCTTCTGGCGAGCGTCGGTTCGGATAGATCGAAGCTGCTGTTCGCGCAGATCTGGTTGAGGGATGTCGAAGACTTCGACGCGATGAACAAGGCTTGGGTCACATGGCTCGACGGCGTGGAGCCCCCGGCACGCGCCACGGTCGGGGCGAGCTTCGCCTTGCCCGAGATCCGTGTCGAGATCCAGCTTACCGCAGCGATTTGACACGTCGCCCGCCACGTCCAGGCCAGCGAGTCCAATCAGATTCGTCAGGGACATGCTTGCGCACCGGCCTTCGCGGCGCGATAGATGCGGCGGTTTGGGGAGGAATCATGCGAAAAGTCCTGGCATCGGCATTGCTGCTGGCGGCTGCGGCGTTCGCGACCGGCGCTCATGCGCTGGACAGCAGCGGCACACCCGTCGTCGTGACACCCCTCGCCTCGCGCACGACCACCGCTTCCGGCCAGCCGATCACGCTGCCGCAGAAGAACGTGCAGGTGCTGGTGTCGACCTACGACATAGCGCCGGGCGCGACCTTGCCGGTGCACAAGCATCCGTTCCCGCGCTACGCCTATGTCGAGGCCGGCACGTTGAAGGTCACCAATGTCGAGACCGGCAACAGCAACACCTACAAGACTGGCGATTTCATCATCGAGATGATCGGGCAGTGGCATCAGGCCACCAATATCGGTGAAGGCCCGGTCAAGCTGCTGGTGATCGACCAGGTCGAGGAAGGCACCAAGAACACGGTTTTGCGCCAGTAAGCCACCGCTGCTCCGGCTCCTCGAACTGTCTCGCCACGGGAGCGCGCCGCGTTAAGTGTTGGCCCAGCTCTTCACATCCGGTTCCGCACGACCGGGCTGACGATGCTATGCCGGTTGCCCGCCTTACCGGCGGAACCGGATTCCCCCCGTTGGGTTTTTCGCGAAATCCCTTTGCTTGGTGAATGCCTTTTCCTGGAGCAAACTCCCTGCCGGGGCTCAAGGAGCAGAAATGAGAGCACGAACAGCGACGGTCGGCGATCTGGAAGACGTGTTTCGCCATTTGTCCAAGCGCATGTCCGACGAATACATCGCCGCCGGCAAGGACAGCAAGGTCGCCTACGACAATCTGATGATGAACCTGAAGGAGGGCCGCGCCCATGCCCTTGTCGACAACGACGGGACCGTAGCGATCGTCGCCTGGCACGAGCATGGCGACGCCGCGGACACGCTGTTCGCCGCGCGCGAGGGCTTTTTCAGGGCCGCGACCGTGCGTTTCTGCAGGCGGCATATCAGGCAGATCCAGGCGCTCGCCGGCAATCTCCCTATTCACTCCCGCAGCTGGCTCACGGGACCGGAAATCGCAAAATGGTTTCGCACCATCGGCTATGTCGAACGCGGCGAGGAAAATGGCGCCAAACTGTTCGAATTGCCGCCGGCCGCGACCCGGCCGGGCTAGGCAAGCAGGTTTGGTGCACCGCGAGTCCAGCCGCCATTGCACCGTGGCACGGCTCGCCTTCGCGCGGCCTTAGCCCCAGGCGCCGACCATTTGGCGTGTCGTGGCGTTCAGCCGATTGAAGGCGTTGATCACGGCGATCTGGATGACGAGCCCGGCAAGCGCCTTTTCGTCATAGTGCCGGGCGGCCTCGTCCCATACCTCGTCCGTCACGGCATCCGTTCTGTCGGCCAGCCTTGTGCCGGCTTCGGCAAGGGCAAGCGCGGCGCGTTCGGCATCGGTGAAGTACGGCGTCTCCCGCCAGGCCGACAAGGCAAAGATGCGTTCGTCCTTCTCGCCAGCCTTCTTGAGTTCGCGCGCATGCATGTCGACGCAAACCGAGCAGCCATTGATCTGGCTGGCGCGCAGATGGACGAGCTTGCGCGTCACATAGGGCAAATCGGCCGCCTCGGTCGACTTGTCCAGCGCCAGCAGCGCCTGCAGGGCGCCGGGGATGAGCATCACGGGGTTCTTGAGCCTGGCTTCCATGGTGTTTCTCCGTTTGAAAAGTTTGGTCAGGGCGCGGTTTGCCATGCCCGGGAGCGGCGCATCCGGGAGACTTGTTGTGGTTCGCCGGCCATGGCGACCGGTTGGTCGAGGAGAGTCGGCGCTCAGCCTTGCTTCGCAGCCACCTGCTCAAGTCGCTCAAGAATACGCGGCCAGCCGCTTCCCATGCCGACATATCCACGCTCGTCGGCCGGCCGGAACCCCGAGTGCTCCATCCGCACCCGGGTCGCCGCGCCCTCAGGCGTGAGCGACCAGGTCACCACGGTTTTCAGTCCGCTGTCGGATTCGCTTCCGTCGCCCCAGCTATAGGCAAGCAGGCGTGGCGCCTCGACTTTCAGCACGACGCAGTTCGTCACCCCGGACCAGCCGGTACCGGTGAAGCGCGGAACGTGAAGCGATGCCCCTCTTGCGGCGCGAAGTCATTCTGCATGAGCCATTCTGCGACGAGTTCGGGCACTGTCAGCGCACGCCATATCTTCTCCGCCGAATGCGGAATCAGCCGTTCAACGACGATCGATTTGGTCTGTGTCATGCCGTGCTCCTCTTAGTCGTCGTCGAGCCACCGCTCGCGATCAATAACTCGATGGCTATGGGTTAACTCATAACCATGTAGTTATAAGACTGTCAAGCAGGGAAATGCCCCCTGGTCCAATGCGCCGTGCCGTTCCTGCTTTCGCGCCCGCCGCGCGGGTGCTACGGGCTTCTCACAACATCATGGACAGGATCACACCTTGACTGAAGAAGCCCGCCCGCCGCTGATCGAAATTTGTGTCGAGGGCATTGATGGCCTTCTGGCCGCACAGGCCGGCGGCGCCGACAGGGTCGAACTGTGCGCCAGCCTCGTCGAAGGCGGCATCACGCCGAGCTTGGGAACCGTGCGCGCCGCGCTCGACCAGGCGATTGTGCCGTTCCATGTCATGGTGCGGCCGCGTGGCGGCGATTTTCTCTACAGCGAAACCGAGTACCGTTCGATGCTGGCCGACGTAGCCGCCCTGCGCGACCTCGGCGTGCCCGGCGTGGTGTTCGGCTGCCTCACCGCCGAAGGCACCATCGACGAGCGCCGCATGAGCGAACTGACGGAGGCCGCCGGCGGCCTTAACGTCACGTGTCACCGCGCTTTCGACATGACGCGCGACCCGGCCGAGGCTTTGGAAGCGCTGATCCGTTGCAAGGTCGGCCGCGTGCTGACCAGCGGCCAACGCGACACGGCGATGGAGGGCCTGTCGCTGCTGGCGGACCTGGTGCGACAGGGGGGCGACCGCATCGTCATTCTCGGCTGCGGCGGGCTCGATCTCGGCAACATTGCCGAGGTGCGGCAAAGGACCGGACTGTCCGAAATGCATTTCGCCGTCCTTAAGGACGTGCCCAGCGCCATGCGCTACCGCAATCCCAAGGTCGGCATGGGTGGCTCCGATCTCGACCGCGAGTATCGCAATACGCTCACCGATACGCCGCTTGTGGCAGCGACGATCGCGGCGGCCAAGGCATGACCGCCCTCTCCCCGATCAGCCGTGTCAGGCAAAGCGACGAAGCGGCCATACTCGCGCTCAACAACGAGCATGCCGCCGAATTGTCGTGGCTTGAGCCCGAGCGCCTGTCTTTCCTGCTTGGCGAGGCGTTCTATGCGCGCCGCATCGGCGCGCTCGAAGCCTTCATCATGACCTTCGATCAAGGGGCTCGGTACGACAGTCCGAATTTTCTCTGGTTTCGCGAACGCTACGAGCGCTTCGTCTATGTCGATCGCGTCGTGGTGGCGGCGCAAGCTCGTGGCCGCGGCCATGCCCGCCTGCTCTACCAAGACCTGTTCGAGCACGCCACGCGCGCCGGCCATGCACTGGTCACATGCGAGGTCAATGCCGACCCGCCCAACCCGGCTTCGGACGCCTTCCATGCCGCGCTCGGCTTCACCGAGGTCGGCGACGCGGTGATCCACGGCGGCAAGAAGGCGGTGCGCTACTACGTCAGGCGGATCATCGCCTGAGCGCTGCTCCTTTCCAGGTCTCTGCCGCTACTGGAACAACGCCGCTGCACTGACCAGCGTCGTCCAGAACCCCCACAACAGCGGGATGCCGACCAGCAGCCAGGCAAGGACCAATTTGACAGAATTGCTGTTGTCTTGCGCCATGATCACTCCTTACGCTGCAGCCGGTTCGGCCTTCATGTGGAACCGTGCATCCACCGGCCGCATCATCAGGTTGAGCAGGAAACCGACGACGAGCAGGCCGGCCATAATGTACATGGTGACCGTGTAGGCATCGGCCTTCGCTACTCCTGCATCGATCTGGTACTGCCTGATGTAGTTGACCAGGACCGGCCCCAGCACGCCCGCCACCGACCACGCCGTCAGCAGGCGGCCATGGATGGCACCGACATACCGCACGCCGAAGACATCGCGCAGATAGGCCGGAATGGTGGAAAAGCCGCCGCCATACATGCTCAAGATGACGCCATAGAACAGCACGAACAGGAACACGTTGCCCGACTGGCCCGTCCACGGCACCACCGCATAAAGGATCACGCCCAGCACGAAGAAGACCGCGTAGGTCGTCTTGCGGCCGATATAGTCGCTGGTCGACGCCCAGAAGAAGCGGCCGAGCATGTTGAAGATCGATAGCAGGCCGACGAAGCCGGCGGCGGCGGCCGGCGTGATGCGTCCCGGGAACATCTCCTGGCTCATGGCGGAGGCTTGGCCGAGGACGCCGATGCCGGCCGTCACGTTGAGGCACAGCACGCCCCACAACAGCCAGAACTGCGGTGTCTTCAACGCGTCGTCGAGATGGACGTTGGCGGTTGTCACCATCGTGTTTTGTGTCGTCGGCGGCGTCCAGCCGGCCGGACGCCAGCCATCGGGCGGCACCCTGACGATGACAGCGCCGATCAGCATGAAGATGAAGTAGACAATGCCCAGCACGATGAAGGTTTCGGCGACACCGATATGCTGCGGGGTCGAAAACAGCTTCAGCAGATAGACCGAAAGCGGCGAAGCGATGAAGGCTCCGCCGCCAAACCCCATGATCGCCATGCCGGTCGCCATGCCCGGCCGGTCGGGAAACCAGGTGATCAGCGTCTTGACCGGCGAGATGTAACCGAGCCCGAGGCCGATGCCGCCCAGGACGCCGTAGCCGAGATAGATGATCCACAGTTGATGCAAGGTGACGCCGAGCGCCGACACGATGAAACCGCCGCCGAAACAGCAGGCGGCCGCGACCATCGCCTTGCGCGGGCCGACGCGATCCAGCCAACCGCCGCCGAAGGCTGCCGCGAGGCCAAGAAACAGGATCGCGATCGAAAAAATCCAGCCGAGTCCGGTCAGCTTCCAGTCGTCGGGCGCCGAATCGGTGATACCGATCAGTTTCGACATCGGCAGGTTAAAGACGCTGAACGCGTAGGCCTGACCGATGCAAAGATGAATGCACAACGCCGCCGGCGGCACCATCCATCTGCTGAAACCGGGCTCGGCGATCGTGCGCGAGCGGTCGAGCCAGCCGCCGGCGTTTTCCCTGGTCGTTGCCATTCCATCCTCCCATGCAATGCTCCGATTCGAATAAACTAGGCGGAGCACGGGGCGGGACAACAAGGAATAGCTGCCATAATACCAATGTCTAAGGACATTGGGCTATCCGGCAAGCAGATCGCCAGGTCACCCCTGGCTATATTAGGACGAACTTACCAAACAAGCTGCCGGACAGGCGGCATCGAGCGAGGCTGACCTTGGCCGCTAGGCAACGCAAGGGAGGGACACTGCGGCGTCACTCACCAGTTGCGGTTCAGCCACTCACGCGACGGCCGCTCGATGACATAATAGCTGCAGAGCGCGCAGGCAAAGACCCCAGCCAGCATCAGCCATGGGTCGCTGCCTCGCTCATAGACGAATTTGTAGAATGGCTGCTGCCACAGATAGAGCGAATAGGACCATAGACCCAACGTCGTCATAGGCCAGGACGACAGCAGTCCAGAAAACAATCTCGTGCTGAAATCGAGAGCGTTGACGGCAAGCGCCAGGAGCGGCACGGCGACCAGATAGTGGATCGGGGTTGGTACCGGGTCCATGAACAGAAGCACCGCCGCGATGGCCGCCGCCACCGCCACATAAGGGCCCTTCAACAGGGCCGGCAGCTTGCCGTCGGTCTTCAGCAGGCAGATGGCGGCCGACAGCAGGATCGACGCAATATGCACGTCGGTGCGCCAGTATGTGGTCTCGTAGTCCATGTGCAGGAACCAGTACGAAACCGCACCGTTTGCCATGGCCAGCACCGCCAGCACCAGGAGCAGCGGGATGACGCGGCTACGGCTTGCGACAAGTGCGCTGATCGCTGCCAGGATGATGTAGGCATGCTCTTCGACACAGAGCGACCAGATGTGGTCGAGCGCGCCGGCGCGGTTCACGAGAATTCCGGCATAGTTGTAGGTGAATGTCAGCGCCGTCAGCGCCGCCTTCCATTTGAAGGCGACGAACGTGCCCGACAGCGCAATCGTCGAAACGATCACGAACACCAGCAGCGCGGGATAGATGCGGGAGAAGCGGCGCTTGAAGAATTTCTTCAGCGGGTAGCGCTCGACGAACAGGATCTCGGCCATCAGCCGGCCGCTGAGCACGAAGAAGAATTCGACGCCCAGTACGCCGAGATTGATCCCTGCAACGGGAAAGAAATGGCCAATGAGCACCAGCGCGATCGAAAGTCCGCGCCAGCCGTCGAGATAGGCCAGTCTTGTCCTGGCGGATCTGTCGGCGACGGATCTTGGCGGCACAACATGCGTCGCGGAGATGTCGGTCATGCCGCTCCCTTCGCATTGAAACATGCGAATAGGGTCGCAGGTCGTGATGAACACTCCGAACCCGGCTCGCGTTTGATCGCCGGCATAGTGCAGTGCAATATCGCTTTGTGCAAGTGCGAGATTGCCACAATGCGCCCATCTGCGGAAAAGGGGCGAGAAGTCCCTCTCCTGCCTGACAGGAGCAGGAAGGAATCAGGCGTTGGCGGCGGCCACCGCGCGCTTAGCCATGACCGCGACCAGATTGGCACGGTAGTCGGCGGAAGCGTGGATATCGCTCATCAGCTTGGTCGCCGGCACCTTGACGCCGTCGAGCGCCGAAGCCACGAAGTCCTTCGCGAGCGCGGCCTCGATCTCCTTCGAGCGGAAGACGCCATCGTCGCCGGCCCCGGTCACGGCCACCCTGACGCCGTCCTCACCCTTGGCCACGAACACGCCGACAATGGCGTAGCGGGAGGCCGGATTGCGGAATTTTTTATAGGCTGCCTTTGCCGGCGCGGTGAAGGTGACGGCCGTGAGGATTTCGCCGTCCTCCAGCGCCGTCTCGAACAGGCCCACGAAGAACTTGTCGGCCGCGATCTGGCGCGTGTTGGTAATGATGGTGGCATTTAGCGCCAGCATGGCCGCTGGATAATCGGCCGCCGGGTCGTTGTTGGCGATCGAGCCGCCGATCGTGCCCCTATAGCGTACTGCCGGATCGCCGATCAGCGATGCCAGATGCGCGAGCGCCGGGCAGGCGTGTTTCAACTTGTCGTCGCTGGCAACATCGAAATGCGTGGTGGCGGCGCCGATCGTGACCGTCCTGCCGGACACTGTCACGCCTTGCAACTCCTTGATCCGCGACAGGTCGACGACATCGGAAGGGGCCGCCAGCCGCGTCTTCATGGCCGGGATCAGGGTCATGCCGCCCGACAGCAACTTGGCGTCGCCGCCCGTGACGAGCTTCGCGGCATCGGCGACTGAGGCGGCGCGGTGGTAATTGACTGCGTACATTTGGAGGCTCTCCCTGGTGAAGAGTGGATAGTCAGTAGTCAGTAGTGATTAGTGAGTAGCATTGGTCGGTAATTTGGTGAATAGCGGGTGATCAATTGCCGCGGCAACCGCGTTTTTGTTCACTACTCACTATTCACTACTCACTCTCCTTTCAGTGCTTCGCCGCCGCACGGATCGCGGCCCACACCGTAGACGGCGAAGCCGGCATGGCGATGTCAGAGATTCCTATGGCGTCGGTGATGGCGTTGATCACCGCCGGCGGCGAGCCGATAGCGCCGGCCTCGCCGCAGCCCTTGATGCCGAGCGGATTGCCCGGACACGGCGTGTTCGAGGTCGAGACCTTGAACGAAGGCAGGTCATCCGCGCGCGGCATGGTGTAGTCCATGTAGCTCGCTGTCAGAAGCTGGCCGTCGGCATCATAGTGGGCGCCTTCGAGCAGTGCCTGGCCGATGCCCTGCGCGATGCCGCCATGCACCTGGCCCTCGACGATCATCGGGTTGATGATGTTGCCGAAATCGTCGGCCGCGACGAACTGGATAATCTCGGTCGTTCCGGTCTCCGGATCGATCTCGACCTCGCAGATGTAGCAGCCGGCCGGAAAGGTGAAATTGGACGGGTCGTAAAACGCCGTCTCCTTCAATCCCGGCTCCATGCCACCGGGCAAATTATGAGCGGTATAGGCCGCCAGCGCCATCTGGAACCACGGCACGTTTTTGTCGGTGCCGGCGACCTTCAGCGCGCCGTTCTCGATGACGATGTCGCCCTCGTCGGCCTCGAGCAGGTGCGCCGCGATCTTCTTGGCCTTGGCCTCGACCTTGTCCAGCGCCTTGGCAATCGCCGACATTCCGACCGCGCCCGAGCGCGAGCCGTAGGTACCCATACCCATCTGCACCTTGTCAGTGTCGCCATGGACGATCGAGACGCTGTCGATCGGCACCCCAAACCGTTCGTTGACCAGTTGCGCGAAGGTCGTCTCATGGCCCTGGCCATGGCTGTGCGAGCCGGTCAGCACCTCGATGGTGCCGGCGGCATTGACGCGCACCTCGGCCGATTCCCAAAGGCCGACGCCCGCGCCGAGCGAGCCCACCGCGGCCGACGGCGCCAGGCCGCATGCTTCGATGTAGCAGCTCATGCCGATGCCGCGCAGCTTGCCGTTCCTGGCGGCCTCCGCCTTGCGCCCGGCAAAGCCGGCATAGTCGGCGGCCTCCATGGCCGCGTCGAGCGAGGCGCCATAGTCACCGGCGTCATAGTTCATGATGACCGGCGTCTGGTGCGGAAACGTGGTGATGAAGTTGGTTCGCCGAAGCTCCGCCGGCGACACGCCGAGTTCCCGCGCCGCGGTCTCCATCGTGCGCTCGATGAGATAGGTGGCTTCCGGCCGCCCTGCCCCGCGATAAGCATCGACGGGTGCCGTGTTGGTATAGACCGTTCGGACATTGGCGTGGATCGCCGGGATATTGTATTGACCCGACAGCAGCGTCGCGTAGAGATAGGTCGGCACGCAGGACGAGAACAACGACATGTAGGCACCGAGATTGGCCAACGTGTCGACCTTGAGACCGGTGATCCTGTTGTTCTTGTCGAAGGCCATTTCCACTGTCGAGACATGATCGCGGCCATGTGCGTCGGAGAGGAAGCTTTCGGTGCGGTCGGCCACCCACTTCACCGGCACGCCGGTTTTCTTGGACGCCCACAGGCAGACGATCTCTTCCGGATAGATATAGATCTTGGAGCCGAAGCCGCCGCCGACATCGGGCGCGATGACGCGCAATTTGTTTTCCGGCGCGATGTTATAGAAGGCGCTCATCACCAGCCGCGCGACATGCGGGTTCTGCGAGGTCGTCCAGCAGGTATAGTGGTCTTCCGCTCTGTCATAGTGGCCCAGCGCTGCCCGCGGCTCCATGGCGTTGGGCACCAGCCGGTTGTTGACGATTTTCATGCGGGTGACGTGGGAAGCCGCGGTGATCGCCGCGTCGGTCGCCTTGGCGTCGCCGATCTCCCAGTCGAAGATCAGGTTGTTTTCGGCTTCCGGATGGAGTTGCGGAGCGCCCTTTTCGAGCGCCTTCGTCGCATCCACCACCGCCTCGAGTTCATTGTAGGTGATCTCGACCGCTTCGGCGGCGTCGCGCGCCTGGCCCTTGGTGTCGGCGACCACGACGACGACCGCATCGCCGACATAGCGAACCTTGTCGACCGCCAGCGGCGACCAGGCTCCCATCTTCATCGGGGAGCCGTCCTTGGAATGGATCATCCAGCCGCAGATGAGATTGCCGATGCCATCGGCCTTCAGCTCCTTGCCGGTCAGCACGCCGATAACACCCGGCATGGCTTGAGCTTTGTCGACGTCGATCTTCACGATCTGGGCATGCGCGTGCGGGCTGCGCACGAAGGCCGCATGCTTCATGCCGGGCACCACCATGTCGTCGACATAGCGGCCGGCACCAGTGATGAACCGCTTGTCTTCCTTGCGCGCCACGCGAGCGCCAACACCTTCAATGCCCATCAGAAATTCCTCCCGAAATAGTGAGTAGGAAGTAGTGAGTGGTGGAGATCGGCGCCGGTTCGTACCGACTACTCACTACTCAACTTTTCTCACGCCGCTTGCCTGACCTTGCCGCTCATCCCCTCCGATGCGGCGAGGATCGCCTTGACGATGTTGTGGTAGCCGGTGCAGCGACAGATGTTGCCCTCGAGCTCTGCGCGCACCGTCGCTTCGTCGAGGCCTTCGGGGTGGCGCTTGATCATGTCGGTCGCCGTCATGATCATGCCCGGCGTGCAGAAGCCGCATTGCAGTCCGTGATGCTCCTTGAACGCCGTCTGCACGGGATGCAGGTCGGCACCATTGGCAAGCCCCTCGATCGTCACCACGCTCGATCCGGACGCCTGCACCGCGAGCATCGTGCAGGATTTCACCGCCTTGCCGTCGACATGGACGACGCAGGCGCCGCATTGCGAGGTGTCGCAACCGACATGGGTACCGGTGAGACCGAGATTCTCCCGCAAGAAGTGAACCAGCAGCGTCCGGTCCTCGGCCGCACCGCGGACCTGTTTTCCGTTCACCATCAACGAAACGTCCGACATGAATCCTCCCTGGGTATCACCTTGGTCATCACGCTGCCGACGCGGTGTTGGCTTCGGCCATGCGTTATTCGTACACCGCACAAGCCGTAAAAAACAGCGCAGCGCAAAGCCGGATCATTGTACTTTCGGCCATGGCAGGGCGAAACACGCATTGCCCTCGCCCCATTGCCAAAATGCCGATTGGCGGCAACAATGGCTTTCGACGTTGGCGCGCAAGAAGCACATAAACAGCCGCGCACAGGCAGCGTCGGAGGAAATGCGGGAGAACGTCGCTGACCGTTTCACGGACGCGCTACGCATGCGGTTTGTCGGCGCTGACCACGGACGAGCCCGACCCGGACGTCTTCGCACGCGCGGTGGCGGCGGAGGCGGCCGCCATCGAGGCCGGCTTCGCCCTGTTGTTCTTTTCCCAGCGCCTTGTCGAGGCCGGCGCCCTTTCGCGCGCAATCGCGGCCCATGCGCCGGCGCTACACTACGCCGGCTGCTCGACCGCCGGCGAAATCACGCCGCAGGGCCTCGAGGAGGGCCATATCCTCGCCATGCTGCTCCCTTCGGCGTCGTTTACCGCGGTCAGCACCACGGTCGACAACCTGTCGTCATCGGGCTTGGACAGGGTCACTGGTGATGTCGAGGATCTGCGACGCACGCTGCATGGGCGCATCGGCGGCGAGCGGGCTGGGAACACCTTCGCGCTCTGTTTCATCGACGGACTGTCCTATGCCGAGGAAGCTGTGAGTTCAGCCATCCATTGGGGCCTCGACGACATTCCGCTGCTCGGCGGTTCCGCCGGTGACGACCTGAAATTCGAGACGACGAGCCTGATCTCCAACGGCAAGGTCACCTCCGACAGCGCCATCATCGTGCTGGTCGCCACGGAAATCCCTTTCCATGTCTTCAAGACCGACAATTTCGTTCCCACCGACGAAAAGCTGGTGGTCACCGCGTCCGATCCCGATCACCGCATCGTGCGCGAGTTCAATGCCACCAATGCGGCCGAGGAATATGCCGCTTCGGTCGGCATCGTCGCGCAGACGCTGACACCGCTGAGCTTCGCCTCGCATCCGGTGGTGGTGAAGGTAGGCGGTGAATATTACTGCCGCTCCATCCAGAAGATGCATGCGGACGGCTCGCTGTCGTTCTTCTGCGCCATCGACGATGGTGTCGTGCTGTCGATCGCCCAACCCAAGGACATGGTGGAATCGACCCGCGCGGCTCTGCTCGACGTCGAGGCGAGGCTTGGCGGCATCGACATGATCATCGGCTTCGACTGTGTCCTGCGCCGGCTGGATGCGCGCAACCGCCAGGTCTTTCGCGAGATTTCCGAACTCTACCGGGTCAACAACGTCATCGGCTTCGGCACCTATGGCGAACAATACCGGTCGATGCATCTCAACCAGACCTTCACCGGCATCGCCTTCGGCGAGCGCCCGGCCGCCGAGTGAGCGCTGCCGTGCCCCTCAAGGACATAGACGATCCCGACAGGCTGAAGAAGATCAACGCTGCGCTGGTCAGCCGCGTCGAGCGCTCGATGGACCAGCAAGGCAACGCCTTCTCGCTGTTCCAGACCGCGATCTCACTGGAAAGCAGGGTACGCGCCCGCACCGAGGAACTGCACTCGACCTTGCGGCGGCTGGAACAATCGAACATCGACCTCAGCGCCGCCAAGGAAAATGCCGAGCAGGCGAACCTGTCCAAGACCCGCTTTCTCGCGGCGGCCAGCCACGACGTGCTGCAGCCGTTGAATGCGGCGCATCTGTCCGTCTCCGCCCTTGCCGAAGTGCAGACCAGCGACGAGGGCCGGAAACTGGTACGGCAGGTCGAGCGCTCGCTGGAGACGATGGAGGACCTGCTGCGCACGCTGCTCGACATCTCCAAGCTCGATGCGGGTGTGGTCCAGCCCGACATTGGCGACGTCAGCCTGGAGGCGCTGTTCTCGTCGCTGCGGTCGGATTTCCAGCCTGTGGCCGAACTGAAGGGCCTGTCGCTGAAATTCCGCGCCGTCAACGCCGTGGTTCGCTCCGATCGCACGCTGCTGCGCCGCATCCTGCAGAACATCCTCTCCAATGCGCTGGGCTACACCCGCTCGGGCGGTGTCCTTGTCGGCACCAGGCACCGCGGCGATGCCATCCGCATCGATGTCGCCGACACCGGCTGCGGCATTCCCGACGACCAGCGCGAGGCGGTGTTCGAGGAATTTCATCGCGGCATCATGCCTGCCAATGCCGAACTCGCCGGCGGCGGCCTCGGCCTCGGGCTGGCCATCGTGCGGCGCATCGCCGGCGCGCTCGGCCATCCCGTGACGTTTTCCTCGAAGGTCGGTCGCGGCACGATTTTTCACATCGATGTCCCCGTCGGCATCGGTGCCACGGCGGACGCCGTCGCCAGCGCTGCAAGCCTGGAGCGGCCGCGCGGCTATGGCTTGTTCGGCACCAAGGTTCTGCTGGTCGAGAACGATGTCGAGGTGCTGCAGGCGATGACCTCGTTGCTCGAACGCTGGCAATGCCTGGTGCGCGCCGCGACCTCGACCGACGACGCGCTCGACATGCTCGGCGACACGGACTGGGTGCCCGACATCGTCATAGCCGACCAGCATCTCGACGGCGGCGATCTCGGCACCGCCACCATATCGAAGGTCCGCCGCTATCTCGGCCGCGCGGTGCCGGCGCTGATCGTCACCGCCGACAGTTCCGAAGCCGTCGCCAAGGCGGCGCGGGCCGGCGGCATCGAGTTGATGCGCAAGCCGCTCAAGCCCGCGCAACTAAGGGCGCTGCTGGCACATCTGCTGGCTTAGACCTGCCCCTCAAAACCCCGCCTGATCCCTGAAAAGCTCCGCATTATCAAGCTTCGAAACCTCGATCACCGCTTGCGTGCGGCTGTAGACGTTGAGCTTGCGCAGGATCTCCGAGACGTGCGCCTTGACTGTGGTCTCGCCCACTTGCAGCTCATAGGCGATCTGCTTGTTGAGCAGGCCCTGGCGTAGCATCTGCAACACGCGCAACTGCTGCGGCGTCAATGTCGAAAGGCGCTGCACCATGTCGGCGCGGTCGGTGCTGTCGGCGTCGGGCGGGCGGCCCTCATAAGTTTCCGGAACATAGATGGCACCTTCCATCACCGAGCGTATGGCGTTGGCCAGATCGCTCTTGCGCGCCGATTTCGGGATGAAGCCGGCAGCACCGTAGGACAGCGCCTCGGAGATGATCTTGGGCTCCTCGTAACCGGATACTATGACCACGGGCAGGCGCGGATAGCGGGTCCGAAGCTGCAGCAACCCCTCGAAGCCGTGCACCCCGGGCATGCTGAGATCGAGCAGGGCAAGGTCGAACGGCTTTGTCCCGGCCAGCAGGTCGAGTGCCTCGGCGATCGAGCGCGCCTCCACCGTGTCGACCTCCGGGTAGGCCATCTGCACGGCGCTGTGCAGCGCCTCGCGAAACAGCGGATGATCGTCGATGATCAGGAACCGGGCGCTGTCAGTGGCTGCTGTCATGTGGCTCGTTTCGGTTTGCCGCCCGCAGTATAATCCCGCGACCATGGCCGACTTATTGGCAAATAGTCTATCCCAGCGGACGATGCATCGCCCCGAAAGTGATGGAAACTCCGGATTCCTTATACGGCCGGCCGGCCAATGCTTTATGAAAAGCGACGCCTTGCCCGGCCTCTCAATTCGGCCGAAGGTGCCCGCGGCCCGACATCCAACTGCAGAGACAGACCATGACCGCCTTTGTCCTCCCCGCTCCGCCAACGCCCTCGGTCGCGGTGGCCGGCTCGAACGAGCGATTTGCGGTGCGCCGCATCTTCTGCGTCGGGCGCAACTACGCCGCGCATATCAGGGAGTTCGGCAATGACGAGCGCGATCCACCCTTCTTCTTCACCAAGCCCGCCGATGCGGTGGCAGACTCCGGCGCTACGATCCCCTACCCGCCGCTGACGACCAACCTGCACCATGAGATCGAACTGGTGGTCGCGATCGGCAAGTCGGGCTTCCGCATCCCGCGCGCCCAGGCGCTGGATCATGTCTGGGGCTATGCCGTCGGCATCGACCTCACCCGCCGCGATCTCCAGGACGAAGCCAAGAAAGCGGCGCGGCCATGGGACTGGTCGAAGGCTTTCGACCGCTCCGCGCCGTGCGGTCCTCTGGTTCCCGCGCAAAAATCCGGCCATCCGAACCAGGGCCGTATCTGGCTGGCTGTCGACGGCAAGATCCGGCAGGACGCCGACCTCGCCGAGTTGATCTGGCCGATCTCCGACATCGTCTCGATCTGCAGCGAAGGCATGGAATTGCAGCCAGGCGACCTCATCTTCACCGGCACGCCGGCCGGCGTCGGCGCGGTCAACCCCGGGGAGACGATGACCGGCGGCGTCGACGGCATCGGCACGATCGAAGTGACCATCGGCCAACCAAATCGGTGAATGCATGAGCGACATCGTCCTTCACAACTACTACCGCTCCTCCACCTCCTACAGGGTGCGGATTGCGCTGGAGATGAAGGGGCTGACCTATGACTACGTGCCGCATCACCTGCGCCATGGCGAGCATCTCGAACCGGCCTATCTCGCGGTCAACCCGCAGGGCCTGGTGCCGGCGCTGATCCTGGGCGACGGCACCCTGCTGACGCAATCGCTGGCGATCATCGAATTTCTCGACGAGACGACGCCCGAACCGCCTCTGCTGCCGAAGGACGCAGTTGGGCGCGCCCGCGTCAGGATGCTGGCGCAGATGATTGCCTGCGATATCCATCCGGTGAATAATTTGCGTATCCTGACCGCGCTGCGAACCCTGTTCGGCGCCGGCGACGAGGATGTCGCCAACTGGTTCCGGCACTGGGTCAAAGAGGGTTTCAAGCCACTCGAAGACCTGTTGATGGCTTCGCCCGAGACCGGCACCTTCTGCCACGGCGACACGCCGGGGCTGGCCGATATCTGCCTGGCGGCACAAGTCACCAGCAATGCCCGTTTCGGCGTCGATATGGCGCCCTACCCGACGATCTCGCGCATCAATGCCGCTTGCATGGCCCTGCCGGCCTTCCAGAACGCCGCGCCGCAAAACCAGATCGATGCCGAGTAACCTTCATTCGGCGACGCGCAGCGTCGCCATCGGCGTATGCCCAAACGGCCGACTTGTCTGGCGGAATCGATTTCCGCTTGACCGGCCAGGGAATCGGCTATCGTTTCCCGAAGTGCGCGCAAGGTGGAGTTGCCGATGAAAGCCGTCGTCTTCGAAAAATTCGGCGAGGCGCCGACGATCCAGACCGTTCCCGATCCGAAGCCGGCGCCGGACGGCGTCGTCATCAAGGTCGAGGCGACAGGCCTGTGCCGCAGCGATTGGCACGGCTGGATGGGCCATGACGCCGATATCCGCTTGCCGCATGTCCCCGGTCACGAGCTGGCCGGCGTCGTGGTAGCCGCCGGCAAGCAGGTGACCCGCTGGAAGGCTGGCGAGCGCGTCACCGTCCCGTTCGCCGTCGGCTGCGGCCATTGTTTCGAATGCACGTCCGGCAATCACCAGGTCTGCGAGCACCAGTCCCAGCCGGGCTTCAACGCCTGGGGCTCGTTCGCCGAATATGTCGCCATCGAGCACGCCGACACCAACCTCGTGCGCCTGCCCGACGAGATGGAATTCGCCACTGCCGCCAGCCTCGGCTGTCGCTTCGTCACCTCGTTCCGCGCCATCGTCGACCAGGGCCGGGTGAGGCCGGGCGAATGGGTGGCGGTGCATGGCTGCGGCGGCGTCGGCCTGTCGGCGATCATGATCGCCAGCGCCATGGGTGCCAATGTCATCGCCATCGACCTCACCGAAGAGAAGCTGGACTTTGCCAGGAAGATCGGCGCGGTGGCGACCATCAACGCGGCGACGACCCCGAACGTCGTCAAGGCGGTCAAGCAGATCACCAATGGCGGCGTGCATATGTCCATGGATGCACTCGGTCATCCCACGACCTCGTTCAATTCGATCGCCAATCTGCGCCGGCGCGGCCGCCATGTGCAGGTCGGCCTGATGCTGGGCGATCACGCCCGCCCGCAGGTTCCGATGGACAAGGTGATCGCGTTCGAGCTCGAAATCCTCGGCAGCCACGGCATGCAGGCCTACCGCTACCCCGCGATGATGGAGATGATCCGCACCGGCAAGCTGAAACCCGAGCTTCTGGTCGGCAAGAAGATCAGCCTTGAGGAAGCGCCGGCTGCACTGATGGCGATGGGCGGCTTCGAAGGCATCGGCATCGGTGTGGTGACGAAGTTTTAGCCAGCGGCGCCGGTTGCGGGCCGTGGCAAATCCCGCCTGGCAAACTTTTTGGCGCCGAATACGCACAGCACCACGCCGAGCGTGATGACGACCATCAGGGGGCTGACCTGTTCATGCAGCAGGGACGCCGCCAGGGCGAGGCCAAAGAAGGGCTGCAGCAGTTGCAACTGCCCCACGGCGGCGATGCCGCCTTGCGCGAGGCCGCGATACCAGAACACGAAGCCGATCAGCATGCTGAACAGCGAGACATAGGCAAGCCCGATCCATGCATTGGTCCCGACCGTGGCGAAGGACGGTGGCAAGGTGACCAGGGTCACCACCAGCATGACCGGCAGTGACAGCACCAGCGCCCAGCAGATCACCTGCCAACCGCCCAGCCTGCGCGACAGCGCGGCGCCTTCTGCGTAGCCCAGGCCGCAAACGACGATTGCGGCGAGCATCAGTGCATCGCCAACCGGCGAGGCCGTCACGCCTTGCGCAAGGGCAAACCCGCCCACCAGCGCGCTGCCGAGGCATGAGAACAGCCAGAAGGCCGGTCTCGGCCTCTCGCCCCCGCGCAGCACGCCGAAGATCGCGGTCGCCAGCGGCAGCAGGCCGACGAAGATGATGGAATGAGCAGAGGTGACATGCTTCAGCGCCAAGGCTGTCAGCAAGGGAAAGCCGACCACCACACCCAACGCGACGATGACAAGCGACATCAGGTCATGACGCTCCGGGCGCTTCTCGCGGAAGACGAGCAGCAGCGCGAGGCCAAGCAAAGCTGCTATCACCGCGCGCGCCGACGTCAGGAATGTCGGATCGAGATCCATCACCGCCACGCGCGTTGCCGGCAAGGAGCCGCTGAAAATCAACACGCCGATGAATCCGCTCACCCAGCCGCTCGTCGTCTTGTCCATTGCAGGCACTCCATCCGTTGCGCCCTCTATCGGGCCCATACCCATGGCGTCACCAGAGACAATGCAGTACAATTCAACAAAACTGTAATGGTTTGCCGGAAGGTACAGATGAACGTATCAGCGAGATTCGACAACAGCGGAACCCTTGTCGAAGGCGTCATGTCCACCATCCGCCAGCGAATTGCCGCGCGCAGCCTCACGCCCGGCGCCCGATTGCCCTCGATCCGCGCCTTCGCCAAATCCATGCAGGTTTCCAAATCGACAGTGGTCGAGGCCTATGAGCGACTGGCGGCGGAAGGCGCGATCCGTTCCCGGCCAGGCTCCGGCTTCTATGCCGCCGGATCGCTGGCGCCGCTGTCGCTGGCCGAGATCGGCCCCCGACTCGATCGCGCCGTCGATCCGCTCTGGGTTTCGCGGCAGTCGCTGGAAGCGGGCGATGAGATGCTGAAGCCCGGCTGCGGCTGGCTGCCCGCCTCGTGGATGCCGCAGGCAGCGCTACGTCGCGCGCTGCGCAACGTGGCGCGCGCCGATGATGTGGCCCTTGCCGACTACGGCACGCCGCTCGGGCTGCCGCCGCTGCGCCAATTGCTGGCGCGGCGCATGGCCACGCATGGCATCGAGGCTTCCCCCGAACAGGTCATGCTGACGGAATCGGGCACGCAGGCCATCGACCTCCTGTGCCGGTTCCTGCTCGAACCCGGCGATACAGTGCTGGTCGACGATCCCTGCTATTTCAATTTCCACGCACTGTTGCGTGCCCATCAGGCCAAGGTCGTCAGCGTCCCCTATACGCCATCGGGACCGGATATCGACTTGTTCGCGCAGGCGCTGGCCGAGCATCGGCCGCGCCTCTACATCACCAACTCCGCCATCCACAACCCGACCGGCGCGATCCTGTCGCCGGTCACCGCGCACCGGCTGCTCAAGCTCGCCGATCAATCGGACCTGACCATCGTCGAGGACGACATCTTCGCCGATTTCGAACACACTCCTGCCCCGAGGCTTGCGGCTTTCGACGGTCTCGAACGTGTCGTCCATATCGGCAGTTTCTCCAAGACGCTTTCGGCCTCGATACGCTGCGGGTTCATCGCCGCGCCCCGTGACTGGATGGAAGGGCTGGCCGACCTCAAGATCGCCACCACTTTCGGCGGCGGGCGGCTCGCGGCCGAATTGGTGCTGACCCTGCTCAGGGATGGCAGCTATCGCAAGCATATGGACCTGCTGCGCGCCCGGCTCTCACGTGCCATGATCGAGACAAGCGCTCGGCTGAAGGCGATCGGGATCACGCCCTGGATCGAGCAGCCTGCCGGTCTGTTCCTCTGGTGCAGCCTGCCGGATGCAGTGGACGCAGCCGAGACTGCCCGCCGCGCGCTTGCGGCCAATGTCGTGCTGGCGCCCGGGAACGCGTTCAGCCTGTCGCGATCAGCCAGCCGATTCCTGCGCTTCAACGTTGCGCAATGCGAAGACGAGCGGATTTTCAAGGTGCTGGAGGCAGCCATGCCGCGTTGACGGCCGGGGCGCGGCTTGCGCGATCAGGACTTCACGCAAATCTCGCGCACACAACTCCGCAGCCAGCGCTGCGCCGGATCGGCATCGAGCCGCGGATGCCAGAGCATGGAAATGGTGACCGCCGGAATGTCGACCGGCAGGGAAAAAGTCTGCATGCCGGCGCGCGCGCCTTGCGTATGCCGCTCGGGCACGCTGGCGATCAGTTCCGAGGCGCGCGCCATCGCGAGCGCGGCCGAAAAACCGGAAGTCATGCACACGACCATTCGTTGCAATCCGAGCCGGCTCAAGGCCTCGTCGATCGGCCCCCTTTCGCGGCCCCGCCGCGAAACATTGATGTGGCGGCCGGCCGCATAGCGTTCCGGCGTCATCGCGCCCTGGCCGAGCGGATGGCCACTGCGCACCGCGCAGACGAAACGGTCGCGAAAAAGCGCCTGGATGCGCACCTCCGGCCCGGTCTCGCCGGCCACACCTACTTCCAGGTCGATCGCCGCTTCGCGCAGTGACGCCATGTCCTTGTCCGACTTCGGCGCGAAACGCAGCCGCACGCCCGGCGCATCGGCCTGGATGCGGGCGATCAGGCGCGGCCCGAACTCCTCGACGAAGCTTTCATTGGTGCGCAGCGTGAAGGTCCTCTCCAGGCCCGGCAGATCAAGCAGCCTCGCCGGGCGCAGCAGCGTTTCCGCATCCTGAACCACACGACCGACCTGCTGGCGCAGTTCCTGCGCGCGTGGCGTTGGAACCAGACCGCGACCGGCCCGCACCAGCAGCGGATCTCCCGTCGCCGCGCGCAGGCGCGCCAGCGTGCGGCTCATCGCCGAGGGGCTGAGCCGTAATCGCGTCGCCGCACGCGCCACGCTGCCTTCGTCCAGCAGGACATCGAGGGCGACGAGCAGGTTGAGATCGGGCGGCGACATGGTTCGATCCTAGCACGAAATCCGCTGATGTGGCGTGCAACGCACGAATAGAATGCAAATGCTGCGCGTTCCGCCACATCATACAAACGATTAGATCTTCGAAGCTTCGACCTGAAGCCGACAAAGGGAGATCGCCGTGGCAGTCACTGAGCAACATCGCAACGAGCACGCATCGGTCGCACAGAAAATCCCATCGGCTGGATGGGCGCTGGCGAGCCTGTCGCTGGCCACGCTGCTGTCGTCGCTCGGCACCAGCATCGCCAGCGTCGGCCTTCCCGCGCTGATGCAGGCATTCGATGCCTCGTTCCAACAGGTGCAATGGGTCGTGATTGCCTATCTGCTCGCCATCACCATCCTGATCGTCAGTGCCGGGCGCCTCGCCGACATGCTCGGGCGGCGGCCGCTGCTGCTTTTCGGCATCGCGCTGTTCACATCGGCGTCGGTGCTCTGCGGCCTCTCGCCGGCTTTGTGGCTGCTGATCGCGGCGCGGGCGGTGCAAGGGCTTGGCGCGGCGCTGATGATGGCGCTGACATTGGCCCTTGTCGCCGAGACGGTGAGCAAGGCCAGGACCGGCAGCGCCATGGGCCTGCTCGGCGCCATGTCGGCCATCGGCACCACGCTCGGCCCCTCCATGGGCGGCCTGCTGATCGCCGCTCTCGGCTGGCGTTCGATTTTCCTGGTCAACGTGCCGCTCGGCATCCTGACCTTTGCAATGGCCTGGCGTGCTTTGCCTACCGGCAACCGGACGGTGCGGACCGGCCAAGCCGGCTTCGATGGTTTGGGCACGGGCCTGCTGGCCCTGGCATTGGCGGCTTACGCATTGGCGATGACACTGGGTAGAGGCAGTTTCGGCCCCATCAACATCGGCCTGCTGGTCGCGGCTGGCATCGGCATCTTCCTGTTCGCCACGGCGCAAAGGATGGCGAAAAACCCATTGGTCGAGCTTTCCGCCTTCCGCGATCTCTCACTGAGCACCAGCCTTGCCATGAACCTGATCGTCGCCACGGTGATGATGGCGACCTTGGTGGTCGCGCCGTTCTATCTCTCGCGCGGGCTCGGACTGGACGCGGCAAACGCCGGACTGGTGCTCTCGACAGGCCCGCTGGTTTCGGCGCTGTCGGCGTTGCTTGCCGGACGCCTTGCCGATCGCTTCGGAGCCAAAAGGATGATGGTCGCGGGCCTGCTCGGCCTTGCCACGGGCACGTTCCTCCTGTCCCTGGCGATAACGACACTCGGCATCGTCAGCTATGTCGTCCCCATCACCGTGACCTGCTTCGGCTATGCCCTGTTCCAGACAGCGAACAACGCCGCCGTCATGAGCAGCGTCGGCGGCGGTCAACGCGGCGTCATCTCCGGCCTGCTCAATCTGTCGCGCAACCTTGGCCTCATCACGGGCGCCTCCGTGATGGGCGCCCTATTCGCCGCCGCATCGGCCGGAGGACGTGAAGCCGGCGGCCAAGGCATGCTGACGTCAGCGGCGGCGGCCACCGGAATGCAGGTGACCTTCCAGACGGCAACGGCACTGGCGGTGGCGGCGCTGGCGCTCAGCCTTTTGCCGAGCCGGCGGGCGGAGAATGCCTGACGAAGATCAATTCAGGGGCTTGGGCGAATGCCGCTCAGGCCCCTGCCCGCTTGCGGCGCTCATAGAGCATGACCAGCGTCTCGGCCGTCAGCGCCGGCTTTTCCTCGCCCTCGATCTCGACGGTGTTGGCGGCCTTCATCAGGTATTGGCCCGGCCCCCTGTCCTCCATGGACAGCAGCGTGGTGCGCAGCCGGATGCGTGCGCCCACCTTGACCGGCGCCAGGAAACGCACCTTGTCGAAGCCGTAGTTGAAGGCGGCCTGCGTGTTCTCGGGCACGATTCCCATGCCGAGCGCCAGCGCGCCGATGATCGACAGCGTCAGATAGCCATGGGCGATCGTCGTGCGGAACGGGCTTTGCCGCCGCGCCCGTTCGGGGTCGACATGGATCCATTGATGATCGCCGGTGCATTCGGCGAACTGGTTGATACGGTTCTGGTCGACTGTCGTCCATTCCGAGACGCCAAGCTCCTGCCCGGACATCGTCCTCAACTGCTCGTAGGTCGGCGGCGTCTTAGGCCGTATTTCGGTCATTCCTGTTTTCCCGATAGCTTCCAACGCTTCCGGACCACGAACCGGCGGCCTCTGTCAATTCGCCCTGCATGATTCGGTCCCCTTGGGATCGATGCGAATCCTGGCATCACTCTACGTCAAGCCGTGTTCGCCCGGCCTTGGCATTTGAGGGTACCCATGGTGTAAAGGCATAGCGGCCGATGAAAGAGCATCCGAACAAACTTCGCCTGGCGCAGGGTTGGCAGGCAACCGGTCTTTGTCACGCAAGCTACTTCTTCTCGTAGCCGGCGCGGATTTCCTCCATCGCCTCTTTGATGCGCATGCGCAGGATGTCGACCGATTCGGTGCCGGATTTCCTGACCAGCTCGGCCACTTCGCTGGCATTCTTCAACGTAGTCTCGAAGGATTTCCTGGCGAACTCAGTCTGTTTGGCCATCAGGTCCTGCGGCGTGCCGGGCGCTCTGTAGCCTTGCGTCATGTCGGCAATTTCGCGCAGCGTGTCCTGCAGCATCTCGCGTTGCCTGGAGAACAGCGACGACGCGCCGGCGGCACTTGCCCGCGCCGATTTCTCCAGCGCTTCAAGGTTCTTGCGGTGGTGCGCGAGGATTGCCTCGACATCGACATTGGGCAGTTTCAGATCGCGGCCGAACCGGCCGAACATGTCCGTGAAGGAATGGGAATCCGGTTGTTTGGCCATGCTCATCTGCTCCCCTGTTGCCGCGACTGCTGATGCCCCGCCCATGAGAATAGGGCATGGCGTGCGCCCGTCAATTGACGAGAAACAGCCGCTCCGCGGTGTAAAGCGCGATGCCGGCCAGACCGCCGATAATCATGCCGTTGAAGCGGATATATTGCAGGTCCCGGCCGATATTCATCTCGATCAGCCGCGTCAGTTGCGCCAGATCCCAGCGCTTGACCTGGTCTGCGATGAATTTCGATACGCCGCTCTTCTGGCTCTCGACGAAAGAGGACAGCGCCACCACGAATCCCTGGTTCATGTCGGCCCTGATCTTGGCGTCTCCAGCCAGATGCCGGCCGACCTCGACGAACATGTTGGCAAGATGCGCGCGGATGATCGATCGCGGCGCCTTGGCATCCTGCTCGATGAACAGCCTGAGGCTTTCCCACATGTCGCCGGCCAGCGCCTTGACTTCCGGCCTGGCGAGGAAATCGCGCTTCAGCTTCTCGGCGCGCCTTGCATATTGCTTCGACGTTCTCAACCGCTCGACGAAGGCTTGCGCGAAACGGTCGAATTCGGTGCGCATCGGGTGGTCGGGATCGGCTCTCACCTCGTCGAGCAGCGAACCGGCCGAGGCGACGATCTTCTTCAGGAGATAGGCGTCGGCCCTGAACAGCTTGAACAGCGACGGCAGTTCCTCGCGGATCTTTTCGCGCATGGTCGTCAGCGCCTGTTCATCGTTGAGGAACCGGCCGATCACCTTGATGAACTCATCGAACAGCCTCTGGTGACGGCGATCGTCGGTCAGGGCCGAGAGCAATTCGGCCGCCAACGGCGCCAGCGGCACTTTTTCGATCTGCTCCAGCATCCGGCTGGTGACGAAGCCGCGCAGCCCCGATTGCTCGACGGCGGCAAGCGTCTGCGGAACCAGGCGCACGACGAAACGCGACAGGCCCGCGGCACGTTCGGAATCGGCCAGCCAGTCGGCGACGAGCGCCGAGAAATCGACCTCGGCCAACTTTTCGCGCACCGGCTCGGGGGCAAGGAAATTGGCTTCGATGAAACGGCCGAGATTATCGGCGATACGGTTCTGGTTCTCGGGAATGATCGCGGTGTGCGGGATCGGCAGACCGAGAGGCCGCTTGAACAGCGCGACCACCGCATACCAGTCGGCCAGGCCGCCAATGGTCGCCGCCTCGGCAAAAGCGGCGACGAAGCCGAGCCAGGGATAGGTGCTCTCGAAGGACTTGGCCAGGGCGAACACGGCGACGCAAAGCGCAAGTGCCCCCGTGGCGACGAATTTGGTCCGCCGCAGCATTACAATCTTGGCATGCGCGTCGGCATCATATCCGCCGGAAGCCATGGCCGTGGCTGATTGTGACATGTCAGAGCCGCTCCTCGTCGATCTCTGATCTATTTAGAGCATTCCAGGAAAGGTGTGTAACGCTGTTCCCTGGAAAAGCGCTTAGCGCTTTCCCCAGGGAATTGCGTGAAAACAAAGAGTTAGGGCGGTCGGCCATTCTGCCGATCACTGGACCGCTCTGGTGTTTCGCCCGAGAAAATGCGCGTGACAGCCGATTCGGCCCGCGTCTTGCCGCCTTGCGCACACAAAGTTGACGGGAATATTCAGCTATTAGGCGAAGCTAGTCTGGAATTATTCCAAGGTATAGGCCATATTCCGCCGAGGCCAGTGTGGCGAATCCGAAAGCTCGGAGCAAAGCCGCACCAGCAAAGTTCAAAATCTGGCGTGATCGCAGCTCGCCGGCGCTTTGTGAGGACAAGATGCGACTTACCCGCCAGACCAATTACGCCATGCGCATCCTGATGTATTGCGCGGCCAATACCGATCGGCTGAGCCGCATCCCCGAGATCGCCGCCGCCTATTCGGTGTCGGAGCTTTTCCTGTTCAAGATCCTCCAGCCACTGGTCGAGAATGGCCTTGTCGAGACGGTGCGTGGCCGCAATGGCGGCGTCAGGCTTGGCCGTGCCGCGGAATCGATCAACCTGTTCGACGTCGTGCGCGTGACGGAGGAAAGCTTCGCCATGGCCGAGTGCTTCGAGAACGACGCCGCGGAATGCCCTCTGGTCGACAGTTGCGCGCTGAATTCCGCGTTGCGCGAGGCGCTCAACGCCTTCTTCGCGGTCCTTGCCCGCTATACGATCGCCGATCTCGTGGCGGCGCGTCCGAACGTGCGCAACCTGCTCGGCATTGACCTGCTGGAGCGCCGCGCACCGGCGGCCTGATCCGGTTTGCCGCAGGCTGGACCTGCGGCGAACGTCCAGAATCTAGGCCGCTGCCAGAATCTAGGCCGCTGCCAGAATCTAGGCCACTGATTGAGGCAGCACGAACGGCATATTGCCGGCTGGCAGGACTCCAACCCTTAAGCGGCAACCGAATACCCTTTCGATCAGATCGTCGCTCAGCACATCCTGCGGCGAACCGGTGGCGGCAAGCCGGCCGCGGTGCATGACGAAAATCCGGTCGGCATACATCGCCGTCAGGTTGAGGTCGTGCAGGATGGCAACCACGCCGCCGCCCGTTCTGGCGAAGTCGCGGGCAATGTTCATGATGATCAGCTGGTGCTTGATGTCGAGGCTGGACACCGGCTCGTCCAGGAACAGATAGCGCGGCTTGCCGTCGAGCACCGGCGCCCAGATTTGGCACAGCACGCGGGCGAGTTGAACGCGCTGCTGCTCGCCGCCGGAAAGCTCCTGATAGAAGCGGCCGGCGAAACCGTCGAGGTCGACACGCGCCAGCGCCCGTTCCGGCAGGCGTTCGTCCTCGCCCGGCAGCACACCTGAGCGGCCTCCGACAAGGCCGAGCCTGACAATCTCGCGCACAGTAAAGGGAAACGACAAGGTCGTCGCCTGCGGCAGCACCGCGCGCAGCGTCGCCGCCTCGACTGGCGTTATCGTCGAGAGCTCGCGGCCGTTGATGGCAATCCGGCCGGTATGCGCGAGTTCCCCCGACAGCGCCTTGAGGAAGGTCGTCTTGCCCGACCCATTGGGGCCGACAATGGCCGAAATCTCACCCGGCCTGACCTCGAAATCGACGCCGGCGACAATGCCTTTCCTGCCGATCGCCACCGAAACATCGCGCGCTTCGATCATGAAACACCCCTACAGGTCGATGACGCCGCGCTTGCGCAGCAGGATCCAGAGGAAGAACGGCGCCCCGGCGATCGCCGTGACGATGCCGATCGGCAGTTCGGCGGGCGCCACGATGGTGCGCGCGACCGCGTCGGCCAAAAGCAGCAGCGAGGCGCCGAGCAGCGCCGAGGCAGGCAGCAGATAGCGGTTGTCGGGGCCGATCAGCAGGCGCAGCAGATGCGGCACCACGATGCCGATGAAACCGATGCCGCCGCTGACGGCGACGGAGGCGCCGACCGCCGCCGAGACGCCGACGATGGCCGTGTACTTAAGCCGTTGCACCGGGATGCCGAGATGGCCGGCGGTCGCCTCGCCCAGCGCCAGCGCATTGAGGCCGCGAGCCAGGAACGGCATCGCCGCCAGCGAAAGCACGATGACCGGGCCGACAGAGCCGATCTTCTGCCATGTCGCACCGGCCAGCGAGCCGAGTTGCCAGAAGGTCAGGTCGCGCAGTTGCCGGTCGTCGGCCATGAAGATCAGGATACCGGTCAGCGCCATGGCAAGTGCGGCCAGCGCCAGGCCGGCAAGCAGCATGGTGGCGACGGATGTGCGGCCCTGCCGCGTCGCGACCTTGTAGAGCAGCAACGTCACCGACAACCCGCCGCCGAAGGCCGCCAGAGGAAGGGTCAGCGCGCCGAACGAGGCGGTCACCGGCGACAGCACGGTCGTGCCGAGCACGATGACGGCCACCGCGCCGAGGCTGGAGCCCGCCGAAACACCGATAAGGCCGGGGTCGGCAAGCGGATTGCGGAACAGCCCCTGCATGACCGCGCCGGAGACCGCGAGCGCAGCCCCGATCAGCACGCCGAGCACGACGCGCGGCAGCCTTATGTCATAGACGATGAGGCGATCTCGCGCGCTCATCGCCACGTCGCCAGGCGCTGCGCCGAACAGCCAGTCGCCGACGACCTTGACGGCGGAGGCATCCGAGGCGCCGGAGGTCAGCGACAGCAATACCGCTGCCGCAAGCACGACGCAGGCGAGCGCGATGACCAGACGGGCGCGCCCGGAACGGTCACCGTCGCTGGCCATCTTCCTCTCCGCCGGCCCGGCGATCGACTGGTCGACCATGCCGCTCAGTCCGTAATCTGCGTGCCATAGAGCGCGGCGGCGAGGTCGTGGACGGCGTCGGCCGTGCGTGGTCCGAAGCCGAGCAGATAGCCGCCGTCGATGCGGATCAGCTTGCGCGCGGTTCCGGCCGGCGTCGAGGCGATCGACGCGTTGCCGAACAGTTCATCGTCCGATACCGGCGGCCCGGCATTGCTCATCATCAGGATCGCGTCCGGCCTGGCGGTGACAACAGCCTCGTCTGACAGTTGCTTGTAGCCGGAGAAGCCTTCGATCGCGTTGACGCCGCCGGCCAGCTTGATGATGCCGTTGGCCGCGGTATCGCTGCCGGCCGCCATGATCTTGCCGCCCTGCATCGACAGCACGAACAGCACGCGCTTGCGCTTCTTGATCGAGGCCGTCTGCTTTTCCGCCGTCTGCAGCTTGGCATCGATCTCCCTGGCCAGCGCTTCGGCCTTGGCGTCGGCGCCGAGCGCCTTGCCGACCACGCGGACCTTTTCGAGGATGCCTTCACGGTCGTACCGGTCAGGCACTTCGATGAAGGGGATGCTCGTCTTCTTCAGCACGTCGAGCGCCTCCTTGGGGCCGCTGCCGTGCAGCGCCAGCATGCCCGAAGGGTTGACCGACAGCACACCCTCCGGCGACAGCTGGCGCATGTAGCCGACATCTGGCAGGTCGAGAGCTGCTTTCGGATAGCGGCTGGTGGAATCGCGCGCCACAAGATGCTTTTCCTCGCCGAGCGCATAGACGATCTCGGTGATCGAGCCGCCGATGGACGCGATCCTGGTGGGATCGGCGAAGACGGAGACACCGTCGCCGGCGTTGGCCGGCTGCGGTGCGCCGAAGGCAAGGGAAAGACCGAGCATCGGGCCAAGCATCGATCCGCGCACAACCGTCAATCCGGTGAGAAGACCCATCATCGTTTCCTCAGGCTGCGGTCGGGCTTGGAATGCGCGGCAGGTTCTCGGCCAGGAAGCGCCAGTCGTCGCGCTCACCCTCTCCTTCATGGCGCTTGCCGAAGAACTGGATGATCATGTTGCCGCCGGCGTCGTAGACCTCCAGCGACGTAACATGGCCGTCCTTGGTCGGCTTGCGCACGGCCCAGACCTCATGAATGTGGTCGGTGCGCAGGTGCAGATGGAAGGTCTCGTCCAGCACATTGATCCATGGCCCCATTGGCTTGATCGACTTGACCGGACCGGAATGGATTTGGATACAGCCGCGGTTTCCCACAAAGCACATGATCGGCATCTCGCCCTCGGCGGCACGATTGAACATGGCTCTCACCGCATCATTGTCGAGCAGCCATGCATAGTCCTGGCCCACCATGCGCACCGCCTGGCGGCGGCTGAGCTTCAACGTCTTCAGCATGCCGAAGAACTGATGCACGTCGGTCAGCCGGCTCCAGCGATCGCGCAGATCGTCGAGATTCGCGGTCGTTGTCACCGCCTCGCCTTCGTTCTCGGCGGCTGGCCCCGAAATGGCGACCAGTGGCTCCTGGTTCGGCGATTCCAGCGAAGCGACCAGTTTCTGATAGGCATAGAGGTTTGACCCCGGCCGCAGATGCACCTTGTGCACCGCCTCGCCCGCCGCGTCGAAGAATTGCAGGCTGCGGCGGATGTCGTCGCCGTCGCGTTTTTCCACGGCAAAGCCGTGCGCCCATATTTTCGGGAAAATGCGCAGGTCGATGTTCTCGCCCAGCACCATGGCATTGTGATTGCCGGTGACGACCTTGTCGTAGGCGCCGATCTTTTCATGCACGGCGCTTTCGTTGCGGGTGAGCGCCATCACCTCGCCGACGGCTTCGAGGCCGGTCAGAAGATCGTTGACGCGTGGCTCGACGCGAACGACACCGTCGCCGCAATGCGCGGCCACCAACTCAGCCTCCGAAATGCCAAGCTGTGCGGCCAGATCGCGCTCGCGCGTTTTCGGATTGTCCGTCCGCGCCCGCCGGATTTCGTGCGGGGTGGGTTTTACGCGCTGGTCCATTATCCTGCTACCTTACGCTTACTTGTTGAGGATGAGCTTGCCCTGACGGGTGATCTTGAGCCGGTAGAGCGCGCCGTGATGCTCGATGCCGATCTCGTGCTCACCTTGGAACAGCGTGTTGCTCGACAGCGTCCGCACCGCCAGCGGAACGCGGTCGAAGCGGGCGGAGGCATCGTCGGAACGGCGGACGCGATAGCGGAAGTCGTTGGGATTGTGCGTGTTCATGTGGATCGGTCCCTTTCCTGTGCCGGGCGTCTGGCTAGGCGTTTGCGTCATCCGATTCATTCTTGACTTGAATAATCATGTTTACTAGTCAGTGCAATACCGGATTAAATGAGTCAAGATTTAAGACGGGAATGCGATCACAAATGCCAGCCAGCCCCAGGCCAGCCCGCATCGAACCTGGAAACTTTGGAGTTGGGGCACATGTGGTTAGCGATTTGGGAACGGCGCGGCTGGTCGGGGCCGAACGGTGCAGTGGCTTTGCTGGCGGGCGTGGCGGCGATTGCCTTGTTCGTGCCACCTGCCAACGCTCAGCAATCCGCACAGGCGGCGGGAGAGCAGGCCGATCAATCGAAGCAGGCTGAGGGGGAAAAGCCGGCGCCAGCGGGCGCAACGCTGCTCGACAAGGTTCTGGTCATCAGCCGCACCGGAGAAACGGCCATCCAATCGCTGGCCTCGGCCAGCCATATCGACCAGGAACAGCTCGATCGCCGCATGGCGACGACGCCGAACGAAATGCTGTTCGGCGTGCCCGGCGTCGCGGCGCAGGCCGATGCCAGGCGCGTCAGCACCAGCGTCAATATCCGCGGCCTGCAGGATTTCGGCCGCGTCGCGATCATCGTCGACGGCGCGCGGCAGAACTTCCAGCGTTCCGACCATGGCACCCAATCGACCTTCTACGTTGACCCCGAGCTTATCAAATCCGTCGACGTCATCCGTGGTCCGGTCGCCAACACCTATGGCTCGGGCGCGATAGGCGGCGTGGTCTTCTTCGACACCAAGGACGCCCAGGACTTTCTCAGGCCGGACGAGACATGGGCTGGTTCCGTCACCGGACGCTACGAGAGCAACGGCAAGGGCTGGACCACCAGCGCATCCGGCGCCTATCGCTTCAATGACGATTGGGATGCGCTGGGCAATATCGTTTACCGCAACTATGACGACTACAAGGATGGCGACGGCGACACGGTCAAGGGCACCGGCTTCGATGTATTGAGCGGACTGCTCAAGACCACAATCCATCCGAGCGACAATAGCGAACTGAAGCTCGGCTGGGTCGGTTCGAGCGACGGCTGGAAAGAGATCAGCGGCGGCATGCCGGTCAATGACGTCGACCTGAAGTCAAACACCTTCACCGCTCGCTACAATATCACGGACGAAGACAAGAGCTGGCTCGACCTCCACGTCAACGCCTCCTACAACAAGACCAATCTCGACCTGACCAGCCTTGTTCCGCAGCGCCGCTTCGATCCCGTCACCGGCCTTCCCGTGATGTTGCCGGCAGGTTCGACGTCGACCTTCGATGTCGGCACAGCCGCCATCGACATCTGGAACACGTCGCGATTCGAGACAGGCGGCCTCGCGCATGAACTGACCTATGGCGGCGACTGGGTGAATGACGACGTCGAGACTGGCGGCACGGCAGGCGGCGACAGCTTCTACACGCCTTCCGGCGAGCGCAACGTTTCTGGCGCCTACGTCCAGGACAAGCTCAGCTGGGATTGGCTCGAAGTCATTGCCGGGCTGCGCTATGACAATTACAGCCTCGAGGACGACACGCACGAAACGTCGGGCGACCGGCTGTCGCCGCGCATCACCGTCGGCGTCTCGCCTTTCGAAAGCGCCGGCCTTGCCGGCCTGCAATTCTACGGCACCTACGCGGAGGGCTACCGGTCGCCTTCGCTGACCGAAACCCTGATCAGCGGCAACCATCCGGCGGGTGTCAGCTTCCCGTTCCTGCCCAATCCCAATTTAAAGCCCGAAACCGGCAAGACCGTCGAATTCGGTGTCAATTACAAGCAGAACGACATTCTGGAATCCGGCGACGCGTTTCGGCTGAAGGCAGCCTACTTCAACAACGACGTCGACGATTATATTGACGGCGTTACGCTGTCGGCCTTTGATCCGACCAGTGGCTGCCCCTTGGGGCCGGGCATTCCGATCTGCTTCCAGTACCAGAACTTCGCCAAGGCAAAGATCAACGGCTTCGAGATGGAAGGCGTTTATGATGCAGCATGGGGCTACGCCGGACTTTCCGCCTCCATCATCAATGGTCACACCATATCCTACGAAGGCGATCGGGCGGACCTTGCCACGATACCGTCCGCGCAGGTCACCGCGCAGCTCGGCCTGCGCTTCCTCGAGGACAAACTCACTGTCGGCGGCGAGGTGCAGTACAATGGCAAGCCCAAGGGTAACCCGATCGCCGAGGACTATACGCTGGTCAACGCTTTCGCCAGCTACCAGGCGACCGACAATCTGAAGGTTGATTTCCGCGCCGACAATCTGTTCGATGTCAAATACGCCAATCCGTTGAACGGCAGCACCACGGTCGCGGTCTATGAACCGGGCATAACGCTGAAGCTGGCGGCAACGATGCGATTTGGAGGATGATGATGACGAACTTGACGGCATCCCTTCGTCTGCTGACCTCGGCGCTGGCGATGTCGCTTGCAGCGGTTCCGGCGTGGGCACAAGAGTCCGCGCCGGCGCCTGCTCTCTCCCTCGAACTCAATGGCGCGCAACCGTCTGAAAAGGGCTGCCGCCTGACCTTCGTGGTCACCAACAATCTCGGCGCCGACCTTTCCAGGGCGGCGTTCGAGATCGCGCTGTTCAACGACGCCGGCGTCGTCGACCGCCTGACCGTGCTCGACTTCAAGGACCTGCCGGCCGGCAAGACCAAGGTGACGCGCTTCGATCTCGCTGGCACCAACTGCGCCAAGGTCAGCCGCGTGCTGATCAACAGCGCGACCGAATGCGTCGGCACCGGCGTCGAGCCGAACACCTGCATGCGAAAACTCAAGACAGATGCCAAGACCGGCATCGCCTTCGGGGTCTGAGCACGGCGTGGGGCCGCACGCGGCATCCTGCGGCACCACCCGTCTAAGTCCAGGAAATCGAAAGGAACTCCATGTACATCGCCATGAACCGCTTCAAGGTGCAGAACGGCTCGGAAGCCGATTTCGAGGCCGTGTGGAAAAACCGTGATTCCAGCCTTGCGGAAATGAAGGGCTTCCGGGAGTTCCATCTGCTGCGCGGCCCAGTCAACGAGACCGAAGGCTATACGCTGTTTGCCTCACACACGGTCTGGGCAAGCCACGACGATTTCGTCGCCTGGACCAAGTCGGAGAATTTTCGCGCGGCCCACAGGAATGTCGGCACGACGAAGGTCCACTATCTCGGCCATCCCCAGTTCGAGGGTTTTTCGGTCGTCGAGGGCGCCTGAAACGACCTCGCCCGCCGGAAAGGCGTCCTTAAGCGGCAGCAAGCAGGCTGGCATTGCCGCCCGCCGCGGTCGTGTCGACGCAGACGGCCCGCTCATGCGCATAGGCCGCGGGGTTGAGCACTTCGCTGACCAGCGGCACGATCGGCCCTGAGCGTTCGGCGATCACCTTGCGCACGATGCGCGCCGCCTCCGGCGTCCCCGAGAAGGCGACGACGTCGACGCGTAACGAACGCGCCTCAACCGGATCGGGGCGGCCGTCGATCGCCGCCAGCGGCAGGCCCTTGCCGGTCAGCGCCGAAAGCGCCGCCGGCGCGCCTGGCGCCACCGCCAGCACCGCGTTGCCGGCGGCGAGCGCCTGGATCGTCTGCGCAAGCAGCGTGTCGCCGTCCGGTCCCAAGCACAGCACCCGGCCGCGCGGCGCCAATGACAGTGTATTGGCCTCGCCGGTCGGCCCGGGCAGGTCGACCTGGCCGAAATCGATTGCGGCGGCGGCACCGATCGCCGCGGCACCTTTGCCTCGCAGGTGCTTGCGCAGGATGGCGATGCGGTCCGGCCGCGTCGACCAGCCGCCAAGCGCGGGATCGGGCAGATTGTCGGCGAGTTCGGTCGCCGTCACCTTGTGGCCGTCGCCAACAGGCGTGTCTGCCTCCGGTCCCTTGCGAAAGCGCCGGAGATAATGCGGTCCGCCGGCTTTGGGCCCGGTGCCGGACAGCCCCTCGCCGCCGAACGGCTGCGAGCCGACGACCGCGCCGATCTGGTTGCGGTTGACATAGATGTTGCCGGCATGGATCCCGTCGACGAAATGCTGCACGCGACCCTCGATGCGGGTGTGCAGACCGAACGTCAGGCCGTAGCCCTTGCGGTTGATGGCGGCGATCACCGCATCGATCTCATCGGCGTCGAAACTGGCGACATGGAGCACCGGCCCGAACACTTCGCGCTCCATCTCCTCGATACCCTTGACCCGAAACACATGCGGCGCGACGAAGCGGCCATCCCTGGGTGCTTCGAGCTTGGCGATCAGCCGTCCCTGCAAACCCATCGTCGTGCAGTAATCGCGGATCGAACCCTGCGCCTCGTCGTCGATGACGGGACCGACATCCGTCGAGATGGCCCAGGGATCGCCGACCTTGAGCGCCTCCATGGCGCCCTTCAGCATCTCCAGCATCTTCTTCTCGACATCCTTCTGCACATAGAGGACGCGCAGCGCCGAACAGCGCTGGCCCGCACTCTGGAAGGCGGAGGCGAGGATATCGCGCACCGCCTGCTCGGGCAGCGCGGTGGAATCGACGATCATGGCATTCAGCCCGCCCGTCTCGGCGATCAGCATGGCATCGGGCGCGGCTGTCTCGGCCAGTTGCTTCTCGATCAGCTTGGCGACGTCGGTGGAGCCGGTGAAGCAGACGCCGGCAATGCGCGGATCTGAAGTCAGCGGTCCGCCGACCGAGGGGCCATCGCCCGGCAGAAGCTGGATGACGTCTTCCGGCACGCCGGCCTCGCGCAGCATTTCGACGGCTCGGAAAGCGATCAGCGGCGTCTGTTCGGCGGGCTTTGCAATTACCGAATTGCCGGTGACGAGCGCTGCGGCGATCTGGCCCGTGAAGATGGCGAGGGGGAAATTCCACGGCGAGATGCAGACAATGACGCCGCGCGCCTCGGTGCCCGCTTCGGCATTGCTCGCCTCGGCCGCGTAATAGCGCAGGAAATCCACCGCTTCGCGCACTTCGGCGACGCCGTCGGCCAGCGATTTGCCGGCCTCGCGGGTGGCCAGCGCGAAGAATTCGACGGCATTGGCCTCGTAGAGATCGGCGGCGCGATTGAGGATGGCCGCGCGCTCGGCAACCGGACGCTTTGCCCAGGCTGGCTGCGCTTCGACGGCGATGCGCACGGCGGTTGCCGCCTGCTTGGCGGTGGCTTCGCTGACCATGCCCACCACTTCCGAAGGCCTGGCCGGATTGACGACCGGGCGTTGCTCGCCATAGCCGGCCGCGCGCGTGATCGGCTTGGCGTGCCAGCGGTTAGGGCCCGCGAAGGCTGTCCTCTCCTTGTCGATCGCTGCCAACGTCACCGGATCGGTGATGTCGAACCCTTTCGAGTTGCGGCGGCTTGCACCGAAGATGACGGCAGGCCGGGGGATCGCGGGATTGGCGGCGGGGCCTTGGCTCTCGACCGCTTCTAGCGGGTCGCGCGCGATGTCTTCGGGCTCGACATCCTCGTCGGTAAGTTGGTGGACGAAAGATGAATTGGCGCCGTTCTCCAGCAGCCGGCGCACCAGATAGGCGAGCAGGTCGGAATGCGCGCCGACAGGCGCGTAGATGCGGCAGCGCGTGCCTTCGGCCTTACGCACCGTCTCGTGCAACGCTTCGCCCATCCCGTGCAGGCGCTGGAACTCGAAGCTCTCACGGTTCTTCGTCATCGACAGGATGGCGGCGACAGTGTGGGCATTGTGGGTGGCAAATTGCGGATAGATGCGATCGGTCATCGACAAAAGCTTTCTCGCGCAAGCGAGATAAGAAACGTCGGTGTTGACCTTGCGGGTGAAGACGGGGTAGCCGGCGAGCCCCAGCGTCTGCGCCCGCTTGATCTCGGTATCCCAATAGGCACCCTTCACCAGCCGCACCATGATGGTGCGATCGTATTTCGTGGCAAGCGCATAGAGCCAGTCGATGACGAAGGCAGCGCGCGGACCATAGGCCTGGACGACGACGCCAAAGCCGTTCCAGCCTGCAAGCTCCGGCTCGGCAAGCACGCGCTGGATGACGTCGAGCGAGAGGTCGAGGCGATCGGCCTCCTCGGCATCGATATTGAGGCCCATGCGCGAATGGCGCGCCGCGAGCGCCAGCGAAAGGAGCCGCTCGGCCATGACAGGCAGCATCTCTTCCTTCTGCGCTTCCTCGTAGCGCGGATGCAGCGCCGAGAGCTTCACCGAGATGCCGTGGTTGTGGCGGATATCAGGCCCGTTTGAACCGGCATCGAGTGACGAGATGGCATCGGCGTAGGCCTTGTGGTAACGCAGCGCATCGGCCTCGGTGCGGGCCGCCTCTCCCAGCATGTCGAAGGAATAGAGATAACCCTTCTGCGTCATCGGCCGGCCGCGCTTCACCGCTTCGGCGATGGTGCGGCCGAGCACGAACTGCTCGCCCATCTCGCGCATCGCCGCCGCCACCGCCTTGCGGATGACGGGCTCGCCCAGCCGGCGAACCATGGCGCGCAGCGTGCCTTCGATGCCGCCCTCGCCTTCATCGAGCACGCGGCCGGTCAGCATCAGCGCCCAGGTCGAGGCATTGACGAAGATGGAGCTCGAGCCGCCCGAATGCGCCGACCAGTCGTGCGGCGCGATCTTGTCGGCGATCAGGTCGTCCATCGTCTCGGTATCGGGCACGCGCAGCAGCGCCTCGGCCAGGCACATCAGCGCCACGCCTTCCTTGGTGGAGAGGCCATAGGCGGACAGGAAAACCTCCATCAGCCGCGGATCGGACGAGCCGCGCACCGCCCGCACCAGATCGGCGGCACGAGCAGAGATCGCCCGGCGGTCCTCCGCCGAGAGGCCGCTCGCCTCGGCCAGCCGCTTCACGGCCTGATCCTCGTCGGGCAGATAGTTGGCGCGGATTTGCTGGCGGATGGCGTCGAGCGCTGGCATGGCGGGTCCTACGGGCAAGCACAAGGGAGCGGGCCGGCGGTCACCGGACCGAATGGCGCAAGCTAGCACAAGTCCCGATTTTCAGGCGGTCTGAAGAAATCGACATTGCAGTTCGATCGATCTATCATATCGCCGCAAACTACCCGAAGAAGGCTGCATTTTCGATGAGGGAAGACCAATTGGACCGCATCGACAGGAACATCCTGTCGGCGCTGGCAAGCGCCGGCAGGCTTTCCATGTCGGAGCTCGCCGCCAAGGTCGGCCTGTCCAAGACGCCGGTGCAGGCGCGGGTGAAGCGGCTGGAGAAGGACGGCTACATCAGGGGCTACCAGGCGATTATCGACCGCGAGCGCATGGGCGAAGGCCATGTCGCCTTCGTCCAGGTGAAACTGTCCGACACCCGGTCCGCCGCGCTGGACGCTTTCAACCGCTCTGTCCAAGCCGTTCCGGAGATCGAACAGTGCCACATGATGGCGTCGAGCTTCGATTATCTGCTGAAGGTCCGCACCCGCGACATCGCCGCCTATCGCCGCGTGCTGGGCGAGCGCATCTCCGCCCTGCCCCATGTCGCCCAGACCTCGACCTTCGTGGCGATGGAGACTGTGAAGGATCGATAGTTCACTCCGCCAAGGTCTTCAAAAACGCCACCAGCGCCGCGCGCTCGCGGTCCGACAGCTCAAGCGGATGAATTTCGGATGTACCCTCAACGCTGGGGGCTGCCTTCGCGTAGTGCGCCACCACTTCGTCGAGCGACGCAAACTGACCGGCGTGCATGTAGGGCGGCCGCGTCGCCGCGCCGCGCAGCGAAGGCGTCTTGTAGGCGCGCACCAATTCCGGCGTATCCTTGACCATGAACCGCAATTCGCCGCAGGCGTCGACGTCGCCATCACGGTAGGCGCCGAAACAGTTGAACGGGTCGGCCTGAACTTGGCCTACCGCATCGACGCGGCCGCGATCCGGCGGCAGGCCCTTGACCGGCGGCACGCCGGTGTTGTGGAACCCATTGTCGGTGAAGCGCGGCCCATTGTGGCAGGTCACGCAATTGGCCTTGCCGATGAACAGTTTCAGGCCGAGGATTTCCTCCCGGGAGAAGGCGGCGTCGCCTTTCGGCTCGGCGCCGGTCGCCAGGTCCAGCGCGAACCGGTCGAAGCGGGTCTGCGGCGGCTCGATCGAGCGTTCGAAGGCAGCGATTGCCTTGCCGATGTTGGCGAACACCCGGTTTATCGCGTCACGCTGCTGGTCGCTCATGGCGCTCCATGCAGCCTTCTCGGCATCGCTGCCGAGCGGACTGGCATTGGCTGGTATGTCGGACAGATCGGGCAGCGGGCCGAAGATGCGCTCATAGCGGTCGCCGAAGCGCGCCTTGATGTAATGCGCATAGGCGGCACGGTTTCCCGCCTGCTCCAGCGGGTTCTCCAGCGGCGTGAGCGCCTGCGCCCACAGGCTGTCGCGCCGTCCGTCCCAGAAAAACCAGGGATCGCGCGCGATGCCGGCGAGCGGCATGGTACGCCGGTTCGTGCGGCCGACGCCAACCGCCTGCGGCAAGCCGTCCTGAAACTGCCGGTCGATCTTGTGGCAGGTCGAGCAGGACACCGTGCCGTCGCGGCTCATGCTGGCGTCGAAGAACAGCGTCGAGCCAAGGGCAGCGGCGGCCGGGACATCGGCGAACCGGTTGGTGGTGTCGGGTTTCAGGGCCGGCAGCCTCGACAGCGCCAGCGAGGCGATGGTCTTCTTCTCGGCATCGGAAAAGTCCGGCTTGCCGCAGCCGGCAAGGACGGCCATCGCCATCAAGACGAAAAAGCGCGCAAGACGCCTCATCTGCGGCTCACAGCACGACGTTGAAGACGACCGTATCCGACCCAGCCGTCGCGGAGATGGCAAAATGCAGCTGCCACCAGCCGCTCATGGTGAATTTCACGCCTTCGATGCGATAGCGCCCGTCGCCGAGATAGTCCGTCGCTTGCGGGCTGGTCGGCAGGCCGTGGCGGTGCTGCGGCATGCCTCCCGATACCGCGATCGCGGCCCCTTCCACCGGCGTCCCGGCTATCGTCTTCAACGTCAACAGCCAGGCTTCCAGTTCGCCTTGACGGACGACGCCGCGTTCCGGCGCGAAGCTCGCCATGAACAATCCGTTCTCGGTCTTTTTGGTTCGGGAGATATCCGGGCCGGCAACCTGCGCGGTTCGCGGTGCGGTCAGATAGACCACTGCCAGGATGCCAGCCAGCAAGGCTGCCAGACCAAGACCCGCCAAAAGATAACGCCATATCGAAGCCAAGCCGGTTCCTCTTCAGGGGATAACGTTTTGCCGCACCGATCGCATCCCGCCAAACCTGTTGGAATCGCAGGTGACGGAAAAAACCGCCCTTGCCAAGCATGGCGCTCTACTCTCCAAAAAGCTACAGCAGCATCGTAACAGGGGATGGATCATGATCGGCAAAGGTGTCGCCTCGATCGGCGAATGCATGATCGAGCTTTCGGGCCAAACGGGTTCGAACTGGCGCATGGGATTTGCCGGCGATACGTTCAACACGCTGTGGGCCCTGCATGCGCTGAGTGGAAGGCCAGCGACCTACGTCTCGGCTTTCGGAGACGATCCTTTCTCGCAAGACCAGATCGGCTTCTTCGCGGACAATGGCATCGGCATTGGCGAAAGCCCTGTTATCCCGGGGGCGCGGCCCGGCCTCTATGCCATCACGCTGACCGGCGCGGAACGCTCCTTCACCTATTGGCGCGGCGATGCGGCTGCCAGGCAGCTTGCCTCCAATCCGGCTGCGTTGGCAAAAAGCCTTGAAAAGCAGGCGCTTGTCTACTTTTCCGGAATCACTTTGGGAATTCTGGACTCCGCTGCGCGCGCCACGTTGCTATCGGCCGTGGCCGAGGCGCGATCCGCGGGGTCGCTGATCGCCTTCGATCCCAACTACCGGCCACGGCTGTGGCGCGATCGCGAGGAGGCGCAAGCCGCGATCCTGGAGGCGCTCGCCGTCACCGACATCGCATTGCCGACTTTCCCGGACGAGCAGATGCTGTTCGGCGATGAAGCGCCACAGGCAACGGCTGGGCGGCTCGGGCAACTGGTCGGCGAAGTCGTGGTCAAGAACGGGGAACAGCCGGCGCTGATCGTCGAGAACGGGACGCTGCGGGACGTTCAGGCGATCCATGTGGCCACGCCCGTCGACACCACGGGCGCGGGCGATTCCTTCAACGGCGGCTATCTCGCCGCGCGTCTCGCCGGACACACCCCTGCGGAGGCTACAAAGCGCGCGCACCGTGTCGCGGCCAGCGTGGTGCAGGTTCGCGGCGCATTGGCGCCATTCGAGACGTTGCGTGCGGCATTCGAAACGGATTGAGGGTCAGGGCAGCCGGAACCGATATTCCGTCACGTGATGGTAGATCGCACCCGGCCACAGCGTCGCCTGCGGGAAATACGGCCGGTTCGGCGCGTCCGGCCATATTTGCGGCTCCAGGCAGAAACCGCAGAAAGCTTTGTGGTTTCGCCCTTCCAGCCCCGTGCGCGGCGTCACATACTGGCCGGTATAGAGCTGGACGCCGGGCTCCGTGGTCCACAGTTCCATCTCGACGCCGGAGCTCGCGCCTTGCACCCACGCCGCCTGCTTGAGCGGCCCGCGCGCCGAAGCGAGGCAGAAGTTCTGGTCATAGGCAAGCTGCTCGCCCTCGATCTCCATGCGCAGCGGCCGTGCCTGGCGGAAATCGAAAGGCGTGCCGTCGACAGGCTTCACCGTGCCCGTTGGAATCATCTCGCCATCCACCGGCAGATAGGCGCCGGCATTGAGCATCATCCGGTGATCGAGGATGTCGCCCGTCCCGCCATCATCGAGATTGAAGTAGGAATGCTGCGTGAGATTGCACAGCGTCGGCTCCTCGCATGTGGCTGATATCTCGACGCTGAGCGTGCCGGGGATCTTCAGCCGGTAGGTGCAGGTGACGTCGAGTGCGCCGGGAAAGCCCATCGTGCCGTCGGGATCGTGCAGCGTCAGCGTGACGAAGTCCCGCCCGTGCAGCGAAACCGTCCACGGCCGATGGAAAAAGCCTTGCGAGCCTCCATGCAGCGTGTGCTTGTCGAGAAAATTGCGCTCGGTCTGGTAGCGCTTGCCGGCGATGGTGAAACGGCCGTCGCGGATGCGGTTGGCATAGCGGCCGACGACCGCGCCGAAGAAAGCCGTGTCGGTTTCATAGGATGATAGATTATCATAGCCGAGCACGAGAGGCGCATCGTGGCCGGCCAGGCGCAGGTCCTGGATGATCGCGCCGAGCCCAAGGATATTGGCGCTAAGTCCGCCGCCTCTGATGGTGAAGCGGCGAATCGGGTCGCCCGCCTGGGTGGTGCCGAAAACCTCGCCGTCCTTCATTGCCATGCCCGCAAACGTCAGTTGATCCAGACGGCCCGTTTCGTAGCCGGGGCAGGCAGATCATAGGCCTGCCTGTCCCGGCGACAGTCTATCAGAGGCCGAGGCCGCCGATGCAGACATATTTGGTGTCGAGGTAATCCTCGATACCCTGATGTCCGCCTTCCTTGCCGAGCCCGGACTCCTTGACGCCGCCGAACGGTGCTTCCGGCGTGGTGATCAGGCCTTCATTGACGCCGACCATGCCATATTTCAGCCCTTCCATGACGCGGAAGGCGCGGCCGAGATCGCCGGTGTAGAAATAGCAGGCGAGGCCGAATTCGGTGTCATTGGCAAGCGCAATCGCTTCTTCCTCGGTCTCGAACCTGAAGACGGGCGCCACCGGCCCGAATATCTCTTCCTTCATGAAGCGCATCTTGGGCGTCGCATCGGCGATGACGGTCGGCTGGAAGAACGAGCCGCCGAGCGCATGGCGCTTGCCGCCAGCGACGACCTTGCCGCCCTTCGAAGTCGCATCGGCGATCAGTTCCTCGACCTTCTCGACCGCCTTCTCGTCGATCAGCGGCCCCTGCTGCACGCCCTCCTCCAGGCCGGAGCCGACCTTCAGCTTGTCGCTGGCGGCAGCCAGCTTCTCGACGAACCGGTCATAGACGCCGGCCTGGACAAGGAAGCGGTTCGTACAGACGCAGGTCTGGCCCGAATTGCGGTACTTGGCCGTGATCGCACCGGCGACGGCGCGGTCGATGTCGGCGTCGTCGAAGACGATGAACGGCGCATTGCCGCCGAGCTCCATCGACACCTTCTTCACGGTGACGGACGACTTCTGGATCAGGATCTTGCCGACCTCGGTCGAGCCGGTAAAAGTGATCTTCTTGACCAGCGGATTGGCGCAGATCTCATCGCCGATTTCGCCGGCCGCACCGGTCAGGATGTTGATTACGCCCTTGGGGAAGCCGACTTCCTCGGCCAGCGCGCCCCAGGCGAGACCGGAGTAAGGCGTCTGCGAGGCGGGCTTGACCACGGCGGTGCAACCCGCGGCGAGTGCCGGGCCGAGCTTGCGGGCCAGCATCGAGGACGGGAAATTCCACGGCGTGATGGCGGCGATGACGCCGACCGGTTCCTTGGTCACCAGGATGCGGCGGTCCGCCCACGGCGACGGCACGACATCACCATAGGTGCGGCGGCCCTCCTCGGCGAACCACAGGATGTAGGAGGCGGCCGAGCCGATCTCGCCCTTCGATTCGAACAGCGACTTGCCCTGTTCAATGGTCAGGAGCTCCGCCAGAACGTCCTGATTGTCCATCATGGCATCGTGCAGCTTGCGCAGCAGCTTCGAGCGCTCGAGCGCGGTGGTCTTGCGCCAGGTCTTGAAAGCTTCGTCGGCGGCTTCGATGGCGCGGCGGGTCTCGATCTTGCCTGCCTTGGGCACGGTGCCGATCTTGAGGCCGGTTGCCGGATTGGTGACGTCGACCGTCTGGCCGCTGTCGGCCTGCACCCATTCGCCGTTGATGAGATTGGCCTGGCGCATGAAATGGCTGGTTTTCTGAAGCATGGTCTAGCCTCCGTTCGGCGCACTGACGGGCCGCTATCTGGATGTCTTCGATTAGCGCATCGGCGCTGGGGCCATTGCTCTTATCCTAGGGAAAGCCCCGCAAGCAATCGCAAGATGGCATATAGGGGTTATGCCAGTGCAAGGCGAGAGCCGAGGTTTGATTTCACCGCTGAGACATCGCGTCAAACCGGATTCACGCGAGCGGCTCAGACCCCGGTTTTATTCATGTCAGCCGAAGACGTGCACGCTCACCGCGAGCCAGCAAGCCGTGGTGACGACCGCGCTCGCGGTCGCGATGGTCATCTGGTTCGAAGCCAGCGCCTGGCCGGTGTTGAACTGCACGGCAATGAGATAGGAATTGATGCCGGATGGCAGCGCCGCCACCACGACCGCTACCTTGGCGGTCAAGGGCGGCAGGCCGAGCAACCAGACGAAGATCAGAACCAGCGCCGGCATCAGGAACAGCTTCAGCGTCGATAGCGCCAGCGCCGGGCGGACATTGCCTGATATGCCGAAGCGGCGCAGGCTGAGCCCCATGGCGAACAGCGCCACCGGCCCGGCGGTGCCGGCCAGCGCGTCCACCAGCCGCATGACCAGTTCGGGCAGCGGGATGCCGCTGAAGCGCCATGCGAGACCCAAAAGAATGCCGATGATTAGCGGATTGATGAACAGCCGCCTCAGGAAATTGCGGACGACGCGCACGGGGTGCACATGCTCGCCGCCGCCGCGGCCGAACATCTCGAACAGCACGATCGAAGCCATCATCATGACAGGCAGATGCACGGAAACCAGGAGCGACAGCACCTCGAATCCATCCCGCCCGAATATGCCGAGAATGAACGGCGCGCCGAGCAGGACAACATTGGAATAGGCCGACGACACCCCGCCGACGACACCCGCGCGTGCGTCGCGTCCGAATATCCGCGTGGTAACGACATGGCCGGCGGCCCAGGTGATTGCCACCGCCGCGAAATAGGCCCCCCATAGCGACCACGGTGCCACCCCGTGGAAATCGGCATTCACCATCGTCTGGAACAACAGCAGCGGCATCGCAACGCTGACCGCAAAATCGGATATCCCCTCGCCGCTCGCCGGCTTCATATAACCGGTGAACCCGGCGAGGTAGCCGAGCGCCACGAGGCTGAAGACGAAAAGGACGGTTTCGGTAAGCGGAGACATTTTTCCAGGGATAGGCGAGCCAAGGTCGCGGTGCAATCGCGCCCGAATTTCTTCGACCCCGAATTTGTTCTGCCAAGCGGGGCATCGCCGAAGGCGGCTGGACTTTTCCCATCCCGCTCACGACCGGAAGACCGATCTGGTGAAGCAGCGGATGACGAAGGAGAAGTGAGACCGCGGAGACCGCAGGCCTTTCGCTTGTCTTTGTACCTGCTTTCCGATCCCTATATGCGGATGGCCGGTACCCGGCTTCTGGAAGGATTACGATGATCCGATTTGCCTTGGCGTTGTTCCTGTTTGGCGTTCCGGCTGCAGCGCATGCGACGGATGCCGGCTGGGCGCTGCTGCGCGATGGCGGCCATGTCGTGCTTTTGCGCCATGCCATGGTCACCGGCACCACCGATCCCGCCAATTTTGATATCGACAGCTGCGCCACCCAGGTCAATCTGTCCGCACGCGGCAAGCAGCAGTCGAGCAAGATCGGCGCCTTGCTTGCCGCCCGCGCCGCGCCGATCGAGCGCGTGCTGTCCAGCCGCTATTGCCGCTGCCTCGACACCGCGCGCATCGCCTTCGAGACCGAGCCGGAGCCTTTCGCGCCGCTCGACCTGCTGAAGGGCGACGCGGCGCAAAAGGCGGCCCAGATCGCCGCGATCATGAAGGAAATCCGCGCCTATTCCGGCTCTGACAACCTGGTCATGGTCACTCATCTGGAAAATATCGCTGCGTTGACCGGCGTCTCGCCGCGCGAGGGCGAAGCCGTTGTCGTCGAGCCGCAGGGCGACGGTCTGCGTGTGCTCGGCCGGGTTACGTTCTAAATCGGGGCCGACCGGCGCATCCGCGAGCAGCCGCGCGTCGATGAGGACTTGCGACAGAGGTAATGTTGCCAAAATACCACCCAAAAAAGATGCCGCGCTAGGGCCGCGACAATGAGGCCAACATCATCCGCGGTCGCCAGCCATGGAGGGGCCGCCGGGTTGACCGGCGGCCCGTCTTGCGTTTCTTGGGCACGCTACCCATCTGCGCCCGGCGTATCAGGCCTTTTCCTGCCGGGAAAAACCGATTAGACAGCGCCCAAACAAGATGCGGACAGATTCCGCCCGCAACCGAAGGAAAAGCCCTTGTCCACCACGTTCGACAAAGTCGCCAAGATCATTGCCGACACCAGCGAGATCGATATCGACACCATCACGCCCGAGAGCCACACGATCGACGATCTCGGCATCGACAGCCTCGATTTCCTCGACATCGTCTTCGCCATCGACAAGGAATTCGGCATCAAGGTGCCGCTGGAAAAATGGACCCAGGAAGTCAATGACGGCAAGGCCTCGACGGACGATTACTTTGTCATGAAGAACCTGTGCGCCAAGATCGACGCACTGGTCGCCGCCAAGACCGCCTGATCCGTACCCGATCATCCATGAGCCCCCGCGACGTCGTCATCACCGGCATTGGCCTTGTCTCCTCGTTGGGAGAAGGCCCCGATGAACACTGGCGCAAGCTCACTCAGCCGGATCAGAAGCCGGTGCTCGAAGCCGAGCGTTTCGCGCCCTACACCGTCCATCCGCTGCCGGAGATCGACTGGAACCTGCAGATCGCCAAGCGCGGCGACCAGCGCCAGATGGAAACCTGGCAGAGGCTCGGCACCTATGCCGCGGGTCTTGCGCTGGACGATGCCGGCATCAAGGGCAATGACGAGCTCTGCACGACCATGGACATGGTCGTGGCCGCCGGCGGCGGCGAGCGCGACGAAGCGGTCGATGCCGCCATCCTGGCCGCCTCGGAAAGCCGCAACGACCGTGACGTGCTGCTCAACGAGAAGCTCACCACCGAACTGCGCCCCACCCTGTTCCTGGCACAGCTTTCCAATCTGCTCGCCGGCAACATCTCCATCGTCCACAAGGTGACGGGATCGTCCAGGACCTTCATGGGCGAGGAAGGCGCCGGCGTAGCCGCCGTCGAGACGGCTGCCGCGCGCATTCGTTCCGGCCAGTCGACGCATATACTGGTGGGCGGCGCCTTCCAGACCGAACATTCCGATATGTTGCTCGGCTATGAGCTTGCCGGCTACCTGCATCGCGGCGCCTGGAAGCCCGTCTGGCAGCGGCAAGGCGCCGAAGGTGGCGGCGTGGTATCGGGATCCGGCGGCGCTTTCCTGGTGCTGGAGCAGCGCGAACACGCGGCAAGCCGGGGGCGCAGGATCTATGCCGAGCTCGGCCCGGTCGTCTCCGGCCGTGCCAGGCGGCGGCAGGGCGAGCTCGATTCCGAGATCGCCGCGCTGCTCAAGAAGACCGCCGTGCCGAATGGCGGCTTGCTTTCCCTGTCTGGCGCCTCAGGCGCTCACGCGGCTACCGCTGCCGAGAAGTCGGCGTTCGACAGCAATCCCGCGATCGCGGTGCGCGGCTTCGCGACGCTGACCGGCCACATGAAGGAAGCGCAGTTTCCCTTCGCCGTGGCGCTGGCGGCGCTCGCCGTCGACCGTAAGGCCGCCTACCCCGTTTTCGATGCCGCTGCCGAGAAACCGTTCGAAGGCATTCCAAGAAGCGTCCTTGCAACGGCGATCGGCTACCACCAATTCGAGGGCATGGCGCTGGTCAACGCCGCATAGAGCGGCCAGCCACATACAACGACAAAGGTTAGGGCTTCCGGATGGCCAATCTCAGAGATCACATGGGCAGGCCGATCGTTGCCGTCACAGGCATCGGCGTGGTTACTTCCCTTGGAGCCGGCAAATCAGACAACTGGACGGCGCTGACCTCGGGCAGATCGGGCATCCACCCGATCACCCGCTTCCCTGTCGACCACCTCAACACCCGCATTTCCGGCATGGTCGATTTCCTTGCGTCGAGCTCGAAGGGCGCCAGTCCCCTCACCTACGAACTGGCGGAGACCGCCGCGCAGGAAGCTGTTACCGAAGCCGGCCTCAATTCCAGCGACTTCGGCGGACCGCTGTTTCTGGCCTCGCCGCCGGTCGAACTCGACTGGCATGAGCGGTTCGCGCTCTATAATTCCGACAAGCACGACGCCGGTGCCGAAAGGCTGCTTCGGGTGGCGCGCGGCCTGAAGGAGCTCGATACTTTCGAGACCACGCAGTTCGGGTCGATCGCCGACCGGCTCGCCGACCGTTTCGGCACGCGCGGCCTGCCGATCACGCTGTCGACCGCTTGCGCCTCCGGCGCCACGGCCATCCAGCTTGGGGTCGAGGCAATCCGCAGAGGCGAATGCGACCGGGCGCTGTCGATCGGCGCGGACGGCTCGGCGACCGCCGAGGCGCTGATCCGTTTTTCGCTGCTGTCGGCGCTTTCGACCCACAACGACATCCCGGAAAAGGCTTCCAAGCCCTTCTCCAAGGACCGCGACGGCTTCGTGCTGGCCGAAGGTTCCGGCGCTCTGGTGCTGGAATCGCTGGAGGCAGCGCTCGCCCGTGGAGCGAGCGTTCTGGGCATTCTGCGCGGCTGCGGCGAAAAGGCGGACGATTTCCACCGCACCCGCTCCAAGCCGGATGGTTCGCCGGCGATCGCGGCGGTGCGCGCCGCCCTCGCCGATGCCGGCCTGGGCGAGGACGAGATCGACTATGTCAACGCGCACGGCACCTCGACGCCGGAAAATGACAAGATGGAGCACCTGTCGCTGTCGACGGTGTTCGGCGAGCGGATCGGCTCGATGCCGATCTCGTCCAACAAGTCGATGATCGGCCATACGCTGTCCGCCGCCGGCGCGGTGGAAGCGGCATTTTCCCTGATGACCATGCGCGAAGGCGTCATTCCGCCGACCATCAACTACGACAATCCCGATCCGGCGATCGTGCTCGATGTCGTGCCCAACAAGAAGCGCAATGCGCAGGTTGGCACCGTGCTTTCGAACTCCTTCGGCTTTGGCGGCCAGAACACTTGCCTTGTCATGGCGCGGGAACCGGTCTAAGCGAGCCACTTCCGCTAGAACAGAACCGACAGGCTCCATGCGCGCACTGCAACTTATCGAGGACCGCCGTCTTGAAACGGTGGACCTGCCGCCCCCGCCGCCGCCCGCGCTCGGCGAGGTGACGCTGCGCATCAAGGCAGTGGCGCTGAACCACATTGACGTCTGGGGCTGGCGCGGCATGGCTTTCGCCAAGCGCAAGCTGCCGCTGGTCGTCGGCGCGGAAGCCTCCGGCGAGGTCGAGACCGTCGGTCCCGGCGTTTCCGGCCTGCTGCCGGGACAGTTGGTCTCGATCTACGGCGCGCGCACCTGCGGCCTTTGCCGTGCCTGCCGCGAAGGCCGCGACAATCTTTGCGAACACGTCTCGGGCGTTCATGGCTTCCACCTCGACGGCTTCGCGCAGGAGAAGATCAACCTGCCGGCGCGCCTGCTGGTCCCCGTCCCTCCAGGCGTGAGCGAGATCGGCGCGGCTGTCGCCCCCGTCACTTTCGGCACCGTCGAACACATGCTGTTCGACAATGCCAGGCTCGAGCCCGGCGAGACGATCCTTGTCCACGCCGGCGGATCCGGCATCGGCTCGGCCGCCATCCAACTGGCGAAGCGGATGGGCTGCACGGTCATCACCACGGTCGGCTCGAACGACAAGATAGACAAGGCCAAGGCGCTCGGCGCCGATCATGTCATCAACTACCGTGACGACCGGTTCGAGGGCGTCGTGCGCAAGCTGACCAAGAAGAAGGGCGTCGACGTCGTCTTCGAACATGTCGGCGCCGACACCTTTGCCGGCTCGATGCTGTGCCTGAAGCGCGGTGGCCGGCTCGTCACCTGCGGCTCGACGTCCGGCGTGTCGGCGCAGGTCAATCTGATGCAGCTCTTCCAGCAGCAGTTGAAGCTGCTCGGCTCCTTCGGCTGCCGCATGGAGAACATGGCTGACGCCATGCAGAAGATGGCGGCGGGACAGGTCGCACCCGTCATCGATACCGAAGTCGGCTTCGACGACATCGACGCCGCGCTGAAGCGCATGGAAGGCCGCGACGTCTTTGGCAAGATCATCCTACGCGTCGTCTAGGCCCTGACTTCTGTGTTGAAGAAGCTTCGCCGCGACCTGATGTTCCGCTACGGCCGGCAATTGCGCCGGTTCGAGCACTGGCTGGTCGCGCGCATTGCGATGATCATCATCTCGGTGCTGCGCCTGCTGCCCCCCGACAGCGCGCTGAATTTCGCCGACCGCGTCGCCCGCCGCATCGGTCCATGGGTCGGACGCCATAATGTGGCCGTCGAGAATCTGCGCAAGGCCTATCCGCACAAGAGCGAAGCCGAGATCCAGGCCATCGCCTCCGACATGTGGGGCAACATGGCGCGTCTCGCCGCCGAATACATCTTTCTCGACGCCTTGTTCGACTACGATCCAGCCGCCACCAGTCCCGGCCGTGTCGAGGTCAGGGGAGTAGACCATTTCGTCGAGATCGCGGCCGAAAAGAAGCCGCACATCGTCTTCACCGGACATCTCGGCAATTTTGAATTGCTGCCGGTGGCGGCGGCTACTTTCGGCATGAATATCACCGCGCTGTTTCGCCCGCCCAACAATCCGTACCTGGCCGACTACATCCTCTCGACGCGCCGCGCGACCATGGGATCGTTGCTGCCCTCGATGGCGGGCGCTTCGTTCGCGCTCGCCTCGGTATTGGAAAACGGCGGCAATATCGGGGTCCTCGTCGACCAGAAGTTCACGGGCGGCCTGGAAACGACATTCTTCGGCCGCCCCTGCCAGAGCAATCGCGTGCTCGGCACACTTGCCCGTCATTATGATTGCGACGTCTACCCGGCGCGCTGCGTCAGGCTGCCGGGCAACCGCTTCAGGCTCGAGATAGAAGAGAAGCTGACATTGCCCCGCACCGCCGATGGCAGTGTCGACGTGCGCGCCACCACCCAGCTCCTCAACGACGTGGTCGAGCGCTGGGTGCGCGAGGATCCCGGCCAGTGGATGTGGTTCCACAAGAGATGGGACATCAGCCGCAAGCGACGCAAGGCAAAGACCCGAAGCGCCTAGCCTGAATCCGTCCGATGCGCCTCCGGCACAGTGGCCGGCTTAGCAGTCAGTTCCTCACGACGATGCGCGTGTTGCCGAAGCCGACTTCTCGCACCATCGAGTAGAAAGCCGCCGCATTGGCCGTATGCAGCCGCACGCAGCCATGCGACGCCGGTCGGCCGAGCTGCCTCACCGCGCCCGTTCCGTGGATGGCATAGCCGCCGTGGAAGAACACGGAATAAGGCATCGGCGACATGTCGTATTTGCGCGAATACCACATCCGGGCCGTTCGCTGCGGTCGGTAGGTGCCGCGTGGCGTGAAGTAGCCGGACCGAGCCGTGGACACGCTCCACCGGTAGACCTCCTGGCCGTACCTGACCGTCATCGTCTGCGACGACACGTCTATATTTGCAATGAGGCTGGCTGCCCAGCTCTGCACCGAAGCACCCAACAGCATCGTGACAAGTGCTGCTGCCATGAGAACTGTCTTTTTCATGCGATCAAACCCCTTTGATTGCCCCTTGCCTGCCTTCACGTCGTTTTTCATCTCTTTAATGACAGGTGAACGGCATAACATATACCCTTGACCAATTCGCCAATCCAAAGCAGCGAATTTGAACGAATTCCCGCAAGAGTTGCCGTAACGACACGCCGCAACGGCCTAATTGCCAGCGGACTTGCAAAACGACGCCGATCGCTGCTCAACTCGGGCCATGAACGAGCGACTCTTCCAAGCGATCGATGACCGGCGTGACGATCTCGTCGCGCTGACCGCCGAGCTGATCCGCTTTCCCACCATCAACCCGCCCGGCGAAGCGTACCGGCCATGCGCCGAATTTCTTGCCGCGCGGCTGAAGAAGAGCGGCTTTCAGACCGAGTTCATCCGTGCCGAGGGCACGCCCGGCGACACCGACCGCTACCCGCGCGTCAACGTCGTCGCTCGCTTCGATGGGCGCTCGCCTGGCGCCTGCGTCCATTTCAACTCGCATATCGATGTCGTCGAGGCCGGCGACGGCTGGACCGTCGATCCCTTCGCCGGCATCGTCAGGGACGGCAAGGTCTACGGCCGCGGCGCCTGCGACATGAAGGGCGGCCTGGCTTCCTCGATCATCGCGGCCGAAGCCTTCATGGAGGTATTTCCCGATTTTCCCGGTGCTATCGAGATATCAGGCACGGTCGACGAGGAATCTGGCGGCTTCGGCGGTGTCGCGCATCTGGCGAGGCTCGGCTATTTCTCGAAACCCAGGGTCGACCACGTCATCATTCCCGAACCGTTGAACAAGGACCGCATCTGCCTTGGCCATCGCGGCGTCTGGTGGGCCGAGATCGAGACCAAGGGCGAAATCGCGCATGGCTCGATGCCGTTCCTCGGCGACAATGCGGTGCGCCATATGGGCGCCGTGCTGCAGGCCTTCGAGGACGAATTGTTCCCCGCGCTCGACCGCAAGATGACGCGCATGCCGGTCGTGCCCGAAGGGGCGAAGCGTTCGACCATGAACATCAACTCCATCCATGGCGGCCAGACCGAGGATTTCCGGCCCGGCCTGCCCTCGCCCAACGTGCCCGATTCCTGCCGGCTGACCATCGACCGCCGCTTCCTGCTCGAAGAGGATCTCGCCACGGTCAAGGGCGAGGTGATCGGCATTCTCGAGCGGCTGAAGCGCGATCGGCAAAAGTTCGACTACGAGATCCGTGACCTGATGGAGGTGCTGCCGCTGATGACCGAACGCGACGCTCCGGTCGTCAAGGCAATCGCGCAAGGCGTCCACGCGATCTTCGATCGCGAGCCCGACTACGTCATTTCACCGGGCACCTACGACCAGAAGCACATTGCCCGCATCGGCCATGTCTATGATTGCATCGCCTATGGCCCGGGCATTCTCGATCTCGCCCACCGGCCTGACGAATGGGTCGGCATCTCGGATATGGTGGAATCGGCCAAGGTGATGGCGTTCGGGCTCAACGTGCTGCTGCGCGGCGCCCGATAGCGCCGCACGGGCAAGAGCCAACGGTCGACGCGGCCGTCCGGAGAAAAACATTCCCGGCTACGCCGCCGCGCGGCACGAAACGCAATTTACTCCCGTGCGAAATCACGCTTCTATTCGCCCGGTTTGAGCGCATGTTTGACCACACGGGGAGTAGCACGATGAAATTGTGGAAAACCATCCTGGCCGCGGCCGTCCTGGCGCTGGCCGTCGGCACTCCCGCGCTGGCGGCGCGAACCGATCTGGTCATCGGCATCCCGCTCGAACCGCCACATCTCGATCCGACCGCCGGCGCGGCCGCGGCAATCGACGAGGTTCTCTACGCCAACGTGTTCGAAGGATTGACCCGCATCGGGCCAAATGGCGAGGTCCTGCCGGATTTGGCTGAAAGCTGGACCATCTCCGACGACGGCAAGACCTACACCTTCAAGCTGCACACCGGCGTGAAATTCCACGATGGCGCCGGCTTCAGCGCCGACGACGTGAAATTCTCGCTCGACCGCGCCCGCGCCGACAATTCGGTCAATGCGCAAAAAGCCCTGTTCGCAGCCATCGATATGGTCGACGTGGTCGACCCGGCAACGGTCAAGGTGACGTTGAAGAACCCGCAGGGATCCTTCCTCTACAATATGGGCTGGGGCGATGCTGTCATCGTCTCGCCGAAATCCGCTGACGCCAACAAGGAAAAGCCGGTCGGGACCGGCCCGTTCAAATTCCAGAGCTGGGCCAAGGGATCCTCGATCACGCTGGTGAAATCCGACAGCTATTGGGGCACGCCGGCTTACCTCGACAAAGTCGAGTTCCGCATCGTGCCCGATGCCGCTGCTAGCGTACCGGCATTGCTTTCCGGCGATATCCAGGCGTTCCCATTCTTCGATCCCGACAGTCTCGCGCAGGTCAAGGACGATCCGCGTTTCAAGGTGGTGATCGGTTCGACCGAAGGCGAAACCATCCTGTCGATCAACAACAAGAAGCCGCCCTTCGACAAATTGCTGGTCAGGCAGGCGATCTCCTACGCGCTCGATCGCAAGGCGATCATCGACGGTGCCTCGGCCGGCCTCGGCCTGCCGATCGGCTCGCATATGTCGCCGGCCAACAAGGACTACGTCGACCTCACCGGCCGCTATCCGCACGATGTCACCAAGGCCAAGGAACTCTTGAAGGAAGCAGGCCTGGAGAATGGCTTCAAGGCGACGCTGAAGCTTCCGCCGCCCACCTATGCCAGGCTCGGCGGCGAGATCATCGCCTCGCAGCTCCGTGACGTCGGCATCAACCTCGAGATCATCCCGGTCGAATGGGCGCAGTGGCTGGACCAGGTGTTCACCAAGAAGGACTACGACCTAACCATCGTCTCCCATACCGAGCCCAACGACATCGGTATCTATGCGCGTAAGGATTATTACTTCAACTACGACAATCCGGCCTTCGACAAGGTGATCGCCGATCTGGACGTCACCTCCGATGAAGCCAAGCGCAAGGAATTGCTGGGGCAGGCACAGAAGATCTTGGCCGACGACGCCGTGGTCGGCTTCCTCTACGAACTGCCCAAGGTCGGCGTCTGGGACGCCAAGCTGCAGGGCCTGTGGGAAAACGCGCCGATCCAGGCCAATGATCTCACCAAGGTGAAGTGGAACGAGTGAAGCCGTTGGCCAAGAGGCGACGCTTGCGCTCCGCACCCCCCTCTGCCCTGCCGGGCATCTCCCCCGCAAGGGGGGAGATTGCACCCTCCTTTATGCTTTCGCCAATCGCCGACGTTGAATGCTGGTCGACGACATGGAAACTGCCGATCTCCCCCCTTGCGGGGGAGATGTCCGGCAGGACAGAGGGGGGTGCGCGGGAACTCGACTTTCGCCCGCCCGTCTACCGCCCATGACCGCCTACCTCCTCAGGCGTCTCGCGATCGCCGCCGCCACGTTGGCGCTGGCCTCCATGGTCGTCTTCGCGGTGCTGGAGATCCTGCCCGGCGACCCGGCGCGGCTGATGCTGGGCATGAATGCCAGCGCCGACCAGGTTGAGCTGCTGCGCAACCAGATGGGCCTCGACGCGCCCCTGCCCTGGCGCTACCTGCACTGGGCCGGCGGCCTGCTCTGCCTGGATTTCGGCCGCTCCTACACCTATTCGGTGCCGATCATCGACCTCGTGCGCGAGCGTCTCGTCGTCTCATTGCCGCTGGCGCTGATTGCGCTCGCCCTATCCACCCTCATCGCCATCCCGGTCGGCCTGTTTTCAGCGAACCATCGCGGGCGGATGGGTGACACAGCGGCGATGGGCGCCGCGCAGCTCGGCGTCGCCATTCCCAATTTCTGGTTCGCGCTGATGCTGATCTATCTCTTCGCGGTCTGGCTGCGGCTGGTTCCGGCCGGCGGCTTTCCCGGTTGGGGGGCCGGTGCCTGGCCGGCGCTGAAATCACTGCTGCTGCCGGCTGTGGCGCTCGCATTGCCGCAGGCCGCGATCCTGGCACGCGTCACCCGTTCGGCACTGATCGAGGTGCTGAACGAGGACTATATCCGCACCGCCCGCGCCAAGGGCCTGCCCTATCGCGCGGTCCTGTGGCGGCACGCACTGCGCAACGCCATGATCCCGGTGCTGACCATTCTGGGCCTGCAATTCGCCTTCCTGCTCGCCGGCACCATCATCATCGAGAACGTCTTCTACCTGCCCGGCCTCGGCCGGCTGGTGTTCCAGGCGATCACCCAGCGCGACCTGATCGTCGTGGAAAGCGTCGTCATGCTGCTGGTCGCCGCGGTCATCGCCGTCAACCTCGTCGTCGACCTCTCTTATGCCGTCGTCGATCCGCGCCTCCGAAGCCGGCAATGATGTTGCATCCGGACATCCCCGAAGAGACGCTGGGCGGCATCCTCGTCAAGGCGTTCGGCAACCGCTCGTTTCTTGCCGGCTTCGCTGTCACGTTGTTCGTGGCGGCGGTGGCGATCCTCTCCTATCTCTGGACGCCCTATGACGTGACCCGGCTGGTCATATCCGACAAGACGCTGGCGCCGTCCTGGGCGCACTGGTTCGGCACCGACCATTTCGGCCGCGACATCCTGTCGATGATCATGGTCGGCGCCCGCAATTCGATCGCGGTGGCGCTGGTCGCGGTCGGCATCGGCATGGGCGTCGGCGTGCCGCTCGGTGCTTTCGCCGCGGCGCGCGGCGGCCTCGTCGACGAGGCCTTGATGCGCATCAACGATCTCGTCTTCGCCTTCCCTGCGCTTTTGTCGGCCATCATGATCACCGCCATCTTCGGCCCCGGCGCCATCAATGCCATTATCGCCATCGGCATCTTCAACATCCCGGTTTTTGCCCGCGTCGCCCGAGCCGGCGCCTTGGCGATCTGGCCGCGCGAATTCATCCTCGCCGCCCGCGCCGCGGGCAAGGGCAAGGCGCTGATCACCATCGAACATGTGCTGCCCAACATCGCCACCTTGCTCCTGGTGCAAGGCACTATCCAGTTCGCGCTCGGCATATTGGCCGAGGCCGGGCTTTCCTATCTGGGCCTTGGCGCCCAACCGCCAATGCCGAGCTGGGGCCGCATGCTGTTCGACGCCCAGACCCGCATGGTGGTGGCGCCCTGGATGGCGATCTTTCCCGGCATGGCGATCGTGATCACCGTGCTTGGGCTGAACCTTTTGGGCGACGGCATCGCCGACATCCTCGATCCGAAATCGCGGCGGCAACGATGAGCCTGCTGGAAATCGACAATCTGTCGCTGGCGATCGGCGACACGCCGATCCTCCGGAGCATCGAGTTCTCCATCGCGCCCGGCGAGGTAATGGGGCTGGTCGGCGAATCCGGCTCCGGCAAATCGATGACGGCTCTGAGCGTCATGCGGCTCTTGCCATATGCCGCGCGTGCCAGCGGGCGCATCACCTTCGACGGCATCGACATCCTCGCGGCAAGCGAGGATCAGATGTGCGCCCTGCGCGGCGACGATATCGGCATGGTGTTCCAGGAGCCGATGACCGCGCTGAACCCGCTCAAGACCATCGGCGAGCAGGTCGCCGAAGGTATACGCTGGCATGCCAAGGCGAGCCGCGCCGAGGCGGAAGAGCGGGCGCGAAAAACGCTCGACCGGGTTGGCTTGCCGTCGGCAAAATTCCCGCTGTCGCGCTATCCGCACGAACTGTCCGGCGGCCAGCGCCAGCGCGTCGTCATTGCCATGGCCTGCGCGCTGAAGCCGAAGCTGCTGATCGCCGACGAGCCGACCACGGCGCTCGACGTGGTGCTGCAGGCGCAAATCCTCACCCTCTTGCGCGACCTTGTCGCGGAGAGCGGCATGGGCCTGCTCCTGATCTCGCATGACCTCGCCGTGGTCACCGAGATGGCGGATCGCATCACCATTCTTCGTCGGGGCGAAGTCATGGAAGCCGGCGATACGGCCCGCACGCTCTCTGAACAGCTCCACCCCTATACCCGCCAGTTGGCGCTGGCCTCGATGCACGTGCCGGCCCGCGCCCGGCCGCATGGCGCCTCGGCAGCCCGGCCCTTGCTCGAGGTGGAGGGCGTGACGCGCGACTATCCAGGCCGGCGCACCTCGCTGTTCCGGCGCGCGCCTGATATCCGCGCCGTCGACGGCGTGTCGCTGTCGATGGCGCCGGGCCAATCGGTGGCGCTGGTCGGCCGCTCCGGCTGCGGCAAGTCCACCTTGGCGCGCATGATCCTGGCGCTGGACCGGCCGAGTTCGGGAATCATCCGCTTTCGCGGCGAGCCCCTCACCGGCAAGAGCGAGGCGGACCTGAAGCCGGCGCGGCGCGACATGCAGGTGGTGTTCCAGGACCCCTATGGCTCGTTCGATCCGCGCCAGAAGGTCGAGAAACTGGTCGCCGAGCCGCTGCACGTGCTGGACAGGAAACCGGGGCGCGCCGAGCGCCGCGAGATGGTGGCGCAGGCGCTGCACGAGGTCGGCCTCGACCAGCACGACATGAAAAAGTATCCGCACGAATTTTCCGGCGGCCAGCGCCAGCGCCTGTCGATCGCCCGCGCCATCATCACCCGCCCAAAACTGGTCGTCGCCGACGAGCCGGTTTCGGCGCTCGATGTTTCGATCCGCGCTCAGATCCTCGACCTGTTCGCCGAGCTCAACCAGAAACTCGGCATCGCCTATCTCTTCATCACCCACGACCTCACCGTCGCCCGCGCCATAACGGACGAAGTGCTGGTCATGCATGACGGCCAGATCGTCGAGCGTGGCCGGACGAGCGAGGTGCTGGATCACCCGCAATCCGAGGCGGCCAAGACGCTTGTCGCCGCAGCGCCGGACCTGCACAGGGCAATTGCACGCCGTATGCAGGAGCAGGGGTGAGCGATCGGTTCGCGAAGCGAATCCGCCGTGTGAGTGAAAGGCCGCAAATGCCGGAGGCTGCCGTAGACAGCCGGCCCGGCTGGGATCCCATCAACCTACTGCTCAGATTTCACCACGTCGACCGGGCTGATGTCGAGCAGGTCGAGCGTGCGGCGCAGCAGGCGCACCTCGGTCTCGGCCAATTGCGCGTCCGCCTTGGCGATCTCGGCCATATGCTGCGCCAGTTGCTTGCGCCGCTCGACATCGAGGTCGCGGAACAGCGCGATGGCCTGTGAGCCATTGGTTTCGTAGCCGAATTCGTTGAGATATTCGATGACGGCGTCGATGCTGGTTTCCGGAATGCCGAAGGCATCCTTGCAGATGCGCCGGAAGGCAACCATCTCGCTCTCGCTGACCGTTCCGTCAGCCAGGATCATGCGGAACAGCATCAGAAGTTCCGCCGACAACACGGGGTCGTCCGCCACCTTGCGCACCCCGGGGTCGCCATCGAAGATCGAGCGTATCTGGTCGAGCAGTTCGAATGCCATCGGGAGCCCCTTTGCCGATTCCTCTAATCCATGTAGCCCAAAAAAGCGGAGCGGTTTTGGGATAATGACAGCACAACGCGAAATCCAGGCGCGACGCGCTTGGATAGAAGTAGCGTGAAATCGGTCTTGCGCAAACGGGGTGTTCGTGATCGAAGCCGGAGCATCTCTGGCTTGATTTCTCCCTGATGATCGACCTCACCTTAGAATCCGTCGCCATGCTCGCCTTCGCCGGTTTTGCCGCGGGCTTTGTCGACTCGATTGCCGGCGGCGGTGGGCTGATCACTATTCCCGCACTGCTGCTGGCCGGCTTCTCGCCGGTCGAGGCGCTGGGAACCAACAAGCTGCAGGGCATGTTCGGCTCGGGATCTGCGACCATCCACTATGCCGCGAAAGGCCATGTCGACCTTCGCCGGCAACTGCCTTCTGCGCTGCTGGCGCTTGCCGGCGGTGCCGTCGGCGCCTTGCTGGCAACGGTCGTGCCCGGCGATCTGCTGCGGGCGCTTCTGCCGCTGGTGCTGATCGCCATCGCGCTCTATTTCGCCCTGAAGCCCAACATGACCGACGTTGACCGCGCCGAACGTATGACGCCCTTCCTGTTCGGGATAACGCTGGTGCCGGCCATCGGCTTTTACGACGGCCTGTTCGGGCCGGGTGCCGGGTCCTTCTACATGCTGGCCTTCGTCGCGCTTGCCGGCTACGGCGTACTCAAGGCGACGGCCCACACCAAGCTGCTCAACTTCGCCTCCAACATCGGCGGCTTCGTCGTCTTCGCCGCGGTCGGTGTCATCTCCTGGAAGATCGGCCTGATGATGGGCGTCGCCCAGTTCCTCGGCGCCCGCCTCGGCGCCAGCCTGGCCATGCGCATCGGCGCCAGGCTGATCAAGCCGCTGCTTGTCATCGTCTGCGTCGCTCTGGCGGCGAAGCTCCTGGCCGACCCGGCGAACCCGCTGCGCGTCCTGATTGGTGTGTGACCCGCGCGCCTGATGGAATGCTGCTGTTCGAATCATGTCGAGGAGAGGACCCGCACATGAATCTCAGCGCACCTACCGAGATTGTTTTCATCATCTCCCTTGTCATCGCCCTCATCGGCATTCTCGCCGCCCTCGGCCTTCTTTCGTTCATCCCACTCGCATCGGTGTGGATCGTGCTCATTGCTTACCTCGTGCTTGCCGGCGGCTGCCTGATGCGCGGCGCCTGACATTCAAATCTCAGGCAATTCGGAGCGCCCGGCCGAGCCGGGCGCTTTTGATTCGGGTCCGGGCTCTGCTAGAGTCCTGTCGATGCCAATCGAGATGCCATGTCAGGAGGAACAGGACCGGTCAGTCCCCGGGCGGTTCGAGATGCGGCGGCGCCTTCCCAGCCCTGCCCTCGCGGGCATTGTGTCAGACATTTGCGGTTATCGCGAAACGGCGCCCGGCCATTACCGCAATGTCGAATATGCCTCCCTTACCGTGCCTCTGGTCATCAGCTTCGCCGAACCTTTCGCCATCGGCCTTGGCAAGCCGCCCGGCGACAATGATCGCTTCGCCAGTTTCGCCGCCGGCCTCTATGCCGGACCCGTGATGATCGAATCCTTCGGCGGCGCCTGCTGCGTCCAGGTCAATTTCACCCCGCTTGGCGCACGCCGATTCTTTGGCCAGCCGATGAGCGGGTTGACCGACCGCATGGTCAGCCTGGACGATGTGCTCGGCATCGAAGGCGTCGCCTTGCGCGAGCGGCTTGGCAACGCGGCGGACTGGAGCAAACGTTTTGCCCTTGTCGAGATGTTCGTCGCCGCCCGGCTGGCCGATGCGCCGGAAACGCAGGCCGGGGTTGCCTGGGCCTATGACAGGATCCTCGCCTCCGGCGGCCGCGTGCGCGTCTCCTCGCTGGCCGACAGGCTGGGCTGGAGCCGCAAGCATCTGGCGGGGAAATTCGCGGACGCGACCGGCATCGGCCCGAAAACGCTGTCGCGCATCGTCCGCTTCAACCGCGCGCTTGGCCTGTCGAGGCAGCAAGCTGGCGATTGGGCCGACATCGCGGCCGATTGCGGCTATGCCGACCAGGCGCATCTGGTGCGTGAGTTCCGCGTCCTTGCCGGCGAGACACCGACCGCGATCGAGGGTTCGGCACAGGCCTGAAGTCCCGGGTAACATTTCTTCAAGACGCCGGAACGGCTGTCGCTCAGACTGGGTTCATCGACCAGCCTGAATGAAGGAGGTTGCCATGCCCGCATCACCTGAAGCCCCCCGCCTCTACCCCGCCTTGCGTTACAGGAACGCGGCAAAAATGATTGACTGGCTCTGCGAAGCCTTCGGCTTCAGCATCCGTGCCCGCTACGGCGAAGGCGATGTCGTGCATCACGCCGAACTGGTCTTCGGCTCCTCGATGATCATGCTCGGCAGCGCGCGCGACGATGACTACGGCAAGATGGTCGGCGAACCCGGCACAGGCGGCGGCAAGTCGATCTACATCGCCGTCAACGACGCAGACGCCGCCTACGCCAAAGCGAAGAAGGCAGGCGCCACGATCCTCCAGGAATTGACCGACCGCGACTATGGCAGCCGCGAATTCATCTGCCGCGACCCGGAGGACAATGTCTGGTCCTTTGGCACCTACTGGCCGAAGGCAGGCGAAATGGCCAACTAGCTACCGCGCCAGCGAAAAGATCGCGTCGCAGTCGAGATGGCTCTCCAACTGGGCCGCGACCTCGTCGAGAGCCCTCTCGACCTCGGCGCGATAGTCGATGCCGCCGCCCTTGACGCCGAGGCTTTCGAGGAACCTCCCTCGAAAGGCGTCGGCGCCAAACAGCCCGTGCATATAGGTTCCGACCACCTTGCCATCCGCCGAGACCGCACCGTCCTCGGCGCCATTGATGATCGCCGACGGCCGCAGCATGTCCGGGCCGGTGGTGCGGCCGAGATGGATCTCGTAGCCTTCGAGCGGCAGATCGAACGGCACCGAGCGGGCACTGACGTTGCGCACCGTCTTTTCCGGTTCCATCACTGTTTCGATGTCGAGCAGGCCAAGCCCTTCCGCTTCGGTGACGCTGCCCTCGATGCCGTCGGGATCGCGCACGATGCGGCCAAGCATCTGGAAGCCGCCGCAAATGCCGACGACATGGCCGCCGCGCCTGCGATGGGCGAGAAGATCACGGTCCCAGCCATTTTCGCGGAATTTCAGCAGATCCCCGATCGTCGACTTCGAGCCGGGAATGACCACCAGTCCCGCATCCTGCGGCAACGGCTTTCCAGGCGGCACGAACACCACTTCCACCTGCGGCTCGGCCTTGAGCGGGTCAAGATCGTCGAAATTGGCGATGCGGCCGAGCATCGGCACCGCCACCTTCAGCGCACGCGACTCCCCGGAGGCAAGCCGTTCCAGCACCACTGAATCCTCCGAGGGCAGCCGCGCCGCCGCCTTCAGCCACGGCACGACGCCGAAGCAGCGCCAGCCGGTGAACGCTTCGATCGCCTTGATGCCGTCGTCGAACAGCGACACGTCGCCACGGAACTTGTTGATGAGATAGCCGACGATCATGCGCCGGTCTTCCTCCGGCAGGATCAGATGCGTGCCCGCGACCGAGGCGATGACGCCGCCGCGATCGATGTCGCCGACCAGCACGACAGGCACATCGGCACGCGTCGCAAAACCCATATTGGCGATGTCGCGGCTTCTGAGGTTGATCTCGGCCGGCGAACCCGCGCCCTCGACGATGACGAGATCGGCGCCCTCGCCGACCTTGCCCCAGGAGTCCAGCACCGCGTCCATCAGCCGGCCCTTCAGCGCCTGGTAGTCGCGCGCCCGCGCCTCGCCGAACACCTTGCCTTGCACGATGACCTGCGCACCGACATCGGTCTGCGGCTTGAGCAGCACGGGGTTCATGTGAACCGATGGCGGCACGCCGCAGGCGATCGCCTGCAGCCATTGCGCGCGGCCGATCTCGCCGCCGCCAGCCCTGTTGTCGCCGGGAATATCGGCGACAGCGGCATTGTTCGACATGTTCTGCGGCTTGAACGGACGCACCTTCAGCCCACGCTTTTTTGCGGCGCGGCACAGCCCTGCGACCAGCACGGTCTTGCCGACATCCGAACCCGTGCCTTGCAGCATAATGGCTTTAGCCATGGCTCAGCCCCTGCCCTGCGTCGCGGTCCCGGTGATCGTGGATTTCTGCGCCAGCGGCCCGCCGCGCCAGATATAGAGCGCCAGCAACGGCTCCTTGCCGGTGCGCATGGCGTGATTGACCTTAGAAGCGTGGTGGATGACCTCGCCGGCCTCTCGCTTGTGAAAGCTGTCCTCGCCCATGCGCCACTCGGTGCCGCCGGTCAGCGGGATATAGATCTCCTCGGCGACATGATGGTGGTCGGGATAGACGATATCAGGCCCAAGGATTAGCACGCCGGCGGCGACCTCGTCGTTGGCGAAGTGGCCGCGGGTGCCGAATACTTCGAGCCAGCCATAATTGTCGATGAACGCCTTGCCGAAATCCGACTCGCCGTAGGTCTGGCCCCAGCGCAATTCGCCGCGCTCCTGCGCCAGAAATTGCACCAGCTGCTTGGTCCGCGCCGGCGTCAATTCGGCGGCGCGATCGAGATGGCGCAGGCAGCCGAGTGGGTGCGGTTCAAGCTCGCGGGCGGGCATATCCCACCCTATGCGCGCCACCGCATCCTGCACCAGGAAGTCATCCACGGAAGCGAGATAGGCGTGGAACCGCTCTAGCAGCTCATCGAATTTTGTCGTCACATCTTGCTCCGGGCATGCATTGACGCACAGCCGCTCCGCGGCGGCTCGGGTTGCGCGGCGGCATCATTGGTCTAGATTGGTGCGCGCGCAAAGCCAAAAACGACAGGCCAGCGAGCCAGCTGGCCAGCATATAGGGAGCACGCCATGGACGCCGCGGTCGATGCGAGCACCAGTCAGTTCGAACTCAACGAGGACCAGCGCGCCATCCAGGAGATGGCTCAGGCCTTCGCCGCCGATCGCGTCGCGCCGAATGCGCTAGACTGGGACCGCAATAAGCATTTCCCCGCCGACGTGATCCGCGAGACTGGCCCGCTGGGCCTCGGCGGCATCTATGTCAGGGACGATGTCGGCGGCTCCGCGCTCGGCCGGCTCGACGCCGTGCTGATCTTCGAAGCGCTGTCCCACGCCGACCCGGCCTTTTCTTCCTTCATCTCGATCCACAATATGGTGGCCTCGATGATCGACCGTTTCGGCGACGACGGCCAGCGCCAGCGCTTCCTGCCGAAGCTCACCTCCATGGAATGGCTGGCGAGCTATTGCCTGACCGAGCCGGGTTCCGGCTCCGACGCTGCCGCATTGAAGACGCGGGCGGTGAAGAGCGGCGGCGACTACGTGCTGAACGGCGCCAAGCAGTTCATCTCCGGCGCCGGCGACAGCGATGTCTATGCCGTCATGGTGCGCACCGGCGCCGAGGGACCGAAAGGCATTTCCACCATCGTCGTGCCGAAAGACGCTCCCGGCCTCTCCTTCGGCGCCAATGAGCACAAGATGGGCTGGCACATGCAGTCGACCCGCCAGGTCATCTTCGAGGATTGCAAGGTGCCGGCCGAGAACCTTTTGTCAGGTGAAGGCGCCGGTTTCGGCATCGCCATGGCCGGCCTCGACGGCGGCCGGCTGAACATCGCCGCCTGTTCGCTTGGTGGGGCCCAGTCGGCGCTCGACAAGGCGCTGTCATACACCGCCGAGCGCAAGGCATTCGGCTCCAGGATCAACCAGTTCCAGGCGCTGCAGTTCCGGCTGGCCGATATGGAAACCGAGTTGCAGGCGGCGCGCATCTTTCTTTATGCCGCCGCTTCCAAGCTCGACCGCAAGGCACCGGATGCCTCGAAATGGTCGGCAATGGCCAAGCGCTTCGTCACCGACACCGGTTTCAACGTCGCCAACGATGCGCTGCAGCTGCTCGGCGGCTATGGTTACCTGCACGATTACGGCATCGAGAAACTGGTGCGCGACCTGCGTGTGCATCAGATCCTCGAAGGCACCAACGAGATCATGCGCGTCATCATCGCCCGCGCGTTGATCGGTCGCTGAAGCGTGCAAACTCCGGGAGAGACACAATGACCACAATCGCCTTCATCGGCCTTGGGAATATGGGCAATCCAATGGCGGCGAACCTGGTCAAAGCGGGGTATGCCGTGCACGGCTACGACCTAATGTCCGAAAACCTCACCGTCGCCAAAGAACATGGCGTTACGATCATGGCCAATGCCTTGACCGCAGTGAAAGATGCGGATGTTGTCATTACCATGCTGCCCGCCGGCAAGCATGTCCTGTCGGTCTACGAAGACATCGCGTCCAAGGCAAAGAAGGGCGCGCTTTTCATCGATTCCTCGACCATCGACGTCGAATCGGCGCGCAAGGCGCATGCCATCGCCGCAAAGCACGGCCTGCTGTCGGTTGATGCGCCGGTCTCGGGCGGCACCGGCGGTGCCGCCGCCGGCACGCTGACTTTCATGGCCGGCGGCTCGGACGACGCCTTCGCCGCCGCCGAGCCGATCCTGAAGCCCATGGCCGGGCGCATCGTCCATTGCGGCGGCGACGGCGCCGGCCAGGCGGCCAAGATCTGCAACAACATGATTCTCGGCATTTCGATGATCGGCGTCGCCGAGGCCTTCGTGCTGGCCGAAAAGCTCGGCCTGGCGCACCAGGCCCTGTTCGACGTTGCCTCAACCTCTTCAGGCCAGTGCTGGTCGCTGACCACCTATTGCCCGGTGCCCGGCCCGGTGCCGACCTCGCCCGCTAACCGCGACTACAAGCCCGGCTTCGCCGCCGCACTCATGCTGAAGGATTTGAAGCTGTCGCAGGAAGCCGCACAAGCCGCGGGCGCGGTGACACCGCTTGGCGCCGAAGCGACACAGCTCTACGGCCTGTTCAACGCGCAAGGGAATGCCGGCGCCGATTTTTCCGGGATCATAAATTTTCTGCGCGGCGCCAATCAATAAGCAATTGATAAAGCTCGTTTTCTTTCGTACGCCTCGCCGGAGAACCGCAAAATTTAGGTTTGCTTAAGCTCTCGATAACTCCGCGGTAACGATGTCCCTATAAAACGGACTGCGAGGCGGATATCGCGTCCGCCCGGCGCTCCGGATCAGGTCTCGCGTACCGGAGCCCGTAAGTTTCGCCAAGTGTTTGCGTAGCGAAACGCCAAGCGTATCTGGCAAAGCCGCGTTCCCGGTGGGGCGCGGTTTTTGCGTTCCAGGATCCGACATCCCTCATATTCCGATTGCCGCGTTCGGGATCGGCACGTGATCTTCATTGGTCAGCACGATCGGCGCATCGGCGCCATCGACCCGGACCACGAGCAGGCGCGTGCTCCACGTGCCTGCATTGCGAACAAGATGCGAAAACACCGTGCCCTTTCCCTTGGCGCCGTGGATGGGAATGCTGAACTGCGCGTCACCCGTCCCATCTGCGTTGACGTTGAGATGGCCGCCGACCCAGAAATTGGCGGTCACGTCGTCGCCGATGGCGGCTTTCACCCGGGTATCGGCGCGAACGACCTCCATGGTCATGTGATAGGCGTCACTGCCTTTGATCATGAAAGGGATGCCGCCGACCATCGTCGCGCAGCCCCCGATACTGAGCACCCAGACGGCAAGACCGGCGATCGCCCAGTTGCGCTGCGTTCTGCGGAACTGCTCGGCATCGCGCCACGCCCGGTTCCGCCATGCCCAGCGGCTGCCGCGCGCGCCGAGCACGAAGATCATGACGATGTTGACGATCGGGATCAGCGCCAGCAGGGCGATGAAGGTGGAGTTGCCGATGCCCCAGATCCAGTTGAGGAAGAAGGCGCCCCAATTCCAGCGATCGAGCTCAGCCGGGATTTCGGCGGGCTGGTTGAGCGGTTGTCCGGCCATCGCGTTCCCCGTCGGCAAAACTGCCTTGGCGGGTTGTAACCGATAGCGCCGGCGACCGGAACCCTCGGTCGTCTGGGACCGGCATTGGGTCACCGACGGCCGGGCGTCTCGATCACGAACGCCCGGCCATTTCTTTTACCGTTTGCGCAGATCCGCTTGCGCCAGGTCGAGCGCCTTGCCGATACGCTCGCAGGCCATATCGATCGTGTCGCGGGTCCAGATCAGCGGCGGTGACAGGATCATTGTGTCGCCGGTGGCGCGCAGCATCATGCCGTTGGCGATCGCATGGTCGCGCACGGTCACCGCGGCACTTCCAGCCGGCAGGAACCGCTCCTTGGTCGCCTTGTCCTTGACGATCTCGATCGCACCCATCAGCCCGATCGAACGCACCTCGCCGACCAGCTCGTGCCCGGCGATGCGCTCTTGCAGCGCCTTGGCGAAATAGGGCCCGGTGTCGCTCCTGACGCGGTCGACCAGACCCTCCCGCTCCATGATCTCCAGGTTCTTCAGCGCCACGGCGCAAGCCACGGGGTGGCCGGAATAGGTATAACCGTGATTGAACTCGCCGCCCTTCTCGATCAGCGTCGAGGCAATGCGATCGCCGACCAGCAGCGCCGACAGCGGCTGGTAGCCCGACGTCAGCGCCTTGGCGGTGGTGATGGTGTCGGCCTGGATGCCAAGCGTCTGCGCGGCAAACCATTCGCCCGTGCGGCCATAGCCGGTGATGACCTCGTCCAGCATCAGCAGCACATCGTATTTGCGGCAGATGCGCTGTACCTCGGGCCAATAGCTTGCCGGCGGTATCTTCACGCCGCCAGCTCCCATCACCGGCTCGCCAATGAAGGCGGCGACCTTGTCGGCGCCGGCTTCGAGGATGGCGTCCTCGACCGCCTTTGCCGCGCGCAGTCCGAAATCATGATCGCTCTCGCCCGGCAGCGACAGCTCATAGGCGTACGGCGTCATCACATGGACGATGTTGGGCACCTCTCCGTTGAGCTGCTTGTGCATGGCGTCCATGCCGCCGAGCGACGTGCCGGCGATGGTCGAGCCGTGATAGGCCATCTTGCGCGAGATGACGCGGTTCTTCTGCGGCTTGCCTTCGAGCACCCAATAGTGGCGCACGAGCCTGAGCGCAGTGTCGTTGGCTTCCGAGCCGGACGAGCCATAGAACACCTGGTTGACATTCTTCGGCGCGATCTCCGCCAGCTTCTTCGACAGAAGCACAGGCGTCGGCGTCGAGCATTTGAAGAAGGAATTGTAGTAAGGCAGCTCCTTCATCTGCGCATAGGCAGCCTCGGCGAGCTCGTCGCGGCCATAGCCGATATTGACGCACCACAGCCCCGCCATGCCGTCGAGCAGTTCCGTCCCTTCGGAATCGTAGATGAAGGGACCGTTGGCGTGGGTGATGATGCGCGATCCGGCCTCGCGCAATTCCCTATGGTCGGTGAACGGATGCAGATGATGCGCGGCGTCGATCTGCTGAAGCTGCTTCAGCGAATAATTTTGATAGGTCATGGATCTGATCTTCCTCTGGAACCAATCCGGCTGCGCCGGGGCGGATTCTTCAGAGGATAGCGGGTGGCGAATAGCCTATGCGGGCGCAAAGCCGCAAAAGCTCGGCGCGCAACGTGCGCAGCGACGGCGTCACCGCGCCCCCAAATGCCCGAACCCCGAAAAGGCCGGCCAATGTCACCACGGGAGCCATGAAGGCACCTTAGAGCAAAGAAGGTTCGAGGTGAACCACCCTTCGCTCCGGTCCGAAGGCTTCCGGTTCAGCCCTTCCCGCCCAGCGTCCTCTGCAGGAAAACGTACTTCATCGCGGCCTGTGCCGCCTGCGGCCGGTGGTCGCCGCGGCCGCCATGGCCGCCCTCGGTCTCTTCGAAGAAGAGCGTCCCGGCGTGGCCGGCCTCCTGCAGGCGGGCGGCCATCTTGCGCGCATGGCCGGGATGCACCCGGTCGTCGGCGGTCGAGGTGGTGAGCAGCACCGGCGGATAGGCACCGGCCTCGACATGCTGGTAAGGCGAGTAGGCGGCCAGCCAGGTCGCATCTTCCGGCTTCGACGGATCGCCATATTCGGCCATCCACGACGCGCCGGGCGGCAATTCGGTGTAGCGCAGCATGTCGAGCAGCGGCACCTCGATGATCACGGCGCCGAACAGCTCCGGATGCTGCGTCAACGAGACGCCCGTCAGCAGGCCGCCATTCGAGCCGCGCTGGATGCCGAGCGAGGCGGCTGTCGCAATGCCGCGCCTGACGACATCCTGCGCGACCGCCGCGAAATCGTCGAAAGCGTTCTGCCGGTTGCCCTTGAGCGCTGCCTGGTGCCAGGCCGGGCCGAACTCGCCCCCGCCGCGGATGCAGGCCTGCACATAGGCATTGCCCTTCTCCAGCCACAGCCTGCCGCGCACGCCGGCATAGCCAGGCAGCAAAGGCACTTCGAAGCCGCCATAGCCGTAGAGCAGCGTCGGCACCGGGCCCTTCTGGTCACGCCGCCTGACGACGAAATAGGGAATCATCGTGCCGTCCTTCGAGCGCGCCTCGAACTGTTCCGAGACGAGCTGCGAAGCATCGAATCGCGACGGCTGCGACTTCACTGTGGCGAGCGTCTCGCCATTGTCGTCGGACCAGATGATCGAGCTCGGCGTCAGGAAATCGGTGAAAGAGAAGGAGACGCTGGCGCCGAAATGTTCGGCATGGCTGATGCCTACCGTGCCGTTTTCCGGCAATGCGACCGGTTTCAGCGACCAGGCGCCTTCCCTGCGTTCGCAGGCCACAACCTTGCCGCGCACATTGTCCATCAGACTGATGAACAGGTGGTCCTGCGTCCTGGCGAGAGCGGCGATGGACACGCGATGCGCCGGCGCGAGCAAGGTCTCGATGGCGCCGAAACTGCCGGTCTCGATCCAATGAGCGAAATCGAACGAATAGAGCCCGTCCGGCCGGCAGGCCGTTCCATCCGGCGCCGTCCAAGGCGTACGCACGCCAAACACCATCTGGTCCTTGAAGAGCGCCGTGTCGGTAACGTCGTCAGGCAACGGAATGCGTCTGTTTTCACCTGACGGGAGACGCAGGAAACTGTGCGATGCAAAGAAGTTGAGCGTCCGCGTTAGAAACAAATGCCGCTTCTCGCCATCGAACTCCAGGCCGGCGCCGACGGCGAGGTCTTCCTTCTGCGCTTCGAAGATCGGCGTCGCGTCTTCAAGGTCCGTGCCGCGCGTCCACAATTTGACGACGCGCGGGTAGCCGGATTCGGTCTTGTCGGCCTCTTCGAAGGCTGCCGAGACGATCACCGTATCCTTGTCGAGCCAGCCGAAGCCGGACTTGGAAGCGGGCGCGCGAAAACCGTCCTCGACGAACGATTTGGCGGCGATGTCGAATTCGCGCATCTCGCTGGCGTCGCCGCCATCAGGCGACATCGAAACCAGGCAGCGGTTGAAATCGGGGTAGAGCCGGTTGGCGCCGCCGAACACCCACTTCACTCCCTCCTTCGCCGCGAGCTGGTCGAAGTCGATGATGGTTTCCCAGTCCGGTCTGTCGGTCTTGTAGGAAGCCACCGTCGTGCGGCGCCACAGGCCCAACACATTGGTCTTGTCCTGCCAGAAATTATACACATAGCCGTTGAGCGCGGAGCCGACGGCGATGTTGTCCTCGGCGGTCATCAGATCGAGCGCGGTTTCGAACGACGCCTGGTAGGACGGATCGCCCTGCAATTGCCCCACCGTGACTTCGTTCTGGCGATGTACCCAGTCGAGCGCCTCCTTGCTCGTCCTTTCCTCCAGCCAAAGAAAGGGATCATCGGTCGCCAAGCCAGGCTTTGTCGTCGAAATGGTCATGGGGGTCTCCGGGAAATCGGGGGGCGGCCCTGCCTACATCGCGTCAAAGGGCGCCGGATTCAAGGTGTTGAAGCCGCGTCATCGCGGCAGATCGCTTCAGGCCGTCACACGATCCGCCGCCGGATGACGGTCGCAGCCGCCAGCGCCAGGCAGATCGCGCCGAGCGTCACCGGCAGGCCGCTCGCGCCGATCCCGTCCATCACGCCGCCCGCAAGCGGCGGGACGAGGATGCCGCCGACGCCCCACATCAGGGAGAAAGCGGCATTGCCGGCAATTAGCGCCGAGCCGCTGAAACGCTCGCCGAGTTCGATGATCGCCATCGTATAAATGCCGTAGGACACCGCGCCCCAGACGAAGATCATCGGCCAAACCAGCGGCGTTTCGATCAACAGCGGCAGCAGCAGACAGCCGAGCAGCGTCAGCACCAGGCAGATGAACCGCACCAGGCGCGCCGTCAGCCGCTCGGCCAGCAGGCCGAGCGGCACCTGCATGGCGATGTTGCCGGCGATCATCGTCGACAACAGCGCCGACATGCGGTTCTCGGCGATGCCATAATGCGTGCCGTAGACGGGCAGCAGCGCCAGCACCGCCTGCTCGAAGCCGGCAGCCACGATTACTGCCGACAAAAGCAGCCAGGCGAGCGGCATGAAGCCCATCACCGAAAGCCGATGCCCGGCTTCGTCGACCTTAGGCAGGCGCCCGACCACCAGGGCGAGGCACCCGCCGCAGAAGATGAAAGCGGAAATGCCGACCAGGAATGGCGGCCAGCCCTCCGTACCGACGGCCAGCAGGCAAAGCGGCCCGGCGGCGAAGCCGGCCGAGATGATCGTGGAATAGACGCCCATGATGCGGCCGCGCCGGGCCGGCGGCGCCAGCGCGATCACCCAGATTTCGCTTAAGACATAGAGCGGATTGGTCACCGCGCCGATCAGGAACCGCAGCGGAAACCAGAGATAGACGTTCTGTGTCCAGCCGATCAGCGCCAGCACGACCGCCGAAAGCGCCGCGCAGGTCAGCGCCGTGCGCCCTGCCCCGAACCGCCGCGCCAGTGACGGGATGAGCGGCGACGAGACGATGAAGCCAATCGGCGTCATCGCCGCCGACAGGCCGATCATGACAGGCGAAACGCCCTGCCGCTGCAGGATGAAGCTCAAGAGCGGATAGGACAGTCCCTGCGCGATGGCGAACACCGACACGGTTGCGATCACACCGGTGATCGCTGCCCACTGCATCGTATCGTCGCGCTTCGGTTCCACCCGGTCCATGATCCACATCGCCTCTCGGCTGCAGGCTTAGCGTTTCGACCCGACAGCCGTAAGCCCCAAAGCCCGAACCCACGCTTGTTCCGGCCAAACCCTGTCAGGAGCCTCTGCGGCTGGCCGATCTGTAGAGCACGAAGGCGACCAGCAGCGCGTCCAGGCCGACGATCACCGCCGGCAATCCCAAAGGCCCGATCGCCTGCATCAGCAGACCGGCGCTGGGCGGACCGACAATGCCGCCAACGCCCCACAACAAGGCGAAAGCGGCGTTGCCGGTGACCAGCAGCGAGCCCTTGAAGCGGCTGCCGAGTTCCACCAACGCCATCGTGTAGACGCCATAGCCGACCGCTCCCATCACCAGCAGCACCGCCCAGATCAGCGGCGTCGTGATCAGCAGCGGCAGCAGAAGCGCGCAAACGGTGGTCGCCACCGCACAGGCCAGGATCATGGGGCGGCCGCCGAAGCGTTCGGCGAGCAGGCCGAGCGGGATCTGCAGCAGGATATTGCCCAAGGATAACGCCATCACCAGAGCGGCGAGCACGGCTTCCGGCAAGCCATAGCCGGCGCCGAAGACCGGAACCAGCGCATAGGTGCTTTGCTGGACCGCTGCCGAGACCAGCACCGCCAGCAGCAGCGCCGGCGCCAGCCGGGCAAAACCGATAAAGCTGCCGGCTGGCTGGCCGTCATCCTCGAAACCGGTGAGCTTTGAGGAGACAAGGCGCAGAATAACGGCGCAGAGCACGAAACCGCCAATGCCGACGCTGAAGGGAGCCCAGCCCGACGTGCCGACCAGGGTCAAGGTGAAAGGCCCGGCCGCGTAGCCGGCCCCCATCAGCGTGTTGAACACGCCCATCACCCGGCCGCGCCGCGCCGGCGGCGCCAGCGACAGCGCCCACACCTCGCCGAGGATATAGAGCGGGTTGATGACCACGCCGATGAGGAAACGGAGGAGGAACCACGCCACCCAGTCCTGCAGATAGCCGATGCCCAGGAAGCACAGCGCACCGATCAGCGAGCAGCCGACGGCGAGCGTGCGGGCGCCGACCAGCCGCACGGCGGCGGGCACGAACGAGGCAGACAGGATCAAGCCAACCGGCATCATCGCCGCCGACAGGCCGATCAGGCCCGGCGACATGCCTTGCTTCTGCATCAGCAGCGTGAACAGCGGCGAGCTCAGCCCTTGCGCGGCGCCGAACATCGCCAGCGCTGCGGTGACGCCGGCGAGCGCTGCCCACTGCGTTGCCGCTTCGCCTTGGCTCGAGCCGGTCGCGACCATGCTGCCGTTCCCTGAGTGAATCGCCGACCTGCGGATCGGCAAGCCATCAGCTACCGGTTCGATCCCGGGAAAGGAAGGGCCGGACAGCGAAATCCGCCTGCGCCAACGGCCGGCGCCGTGCACCGGAAGGCTCGCGTCAAAAGCCGTCAGCACCTGCCGGCAGCACTATGGAAAATACCGTGCGATCGCGCCTTTCCTGCCTTGCGCGTAAGGCTTCAGCCACTTGTCGTCGATGGAGAGCCCATCGTCATCCGAAGGGCCTTTGCCGATGGTCCTGCGCCAGGCGCGGAACTTGTAGTGGTCGAACACGTCCAGCATATGCACGACATAGGCCGCGGCGAAGGTCTTGTCGCCTTCGACGATCACCATGTTCTCGTCATTCTCGTAGGAAGCCTTATAACCGAGATTGTGGCTGCCGGTGACGACCGTTGCGTTGTCCTCCATCGGATCGATGATGACGATCTTGTCGTGCACGATGGCATGGCCGACGGTCAGCACCTCCGCCTGGAAATCGCGGGCGATCGTGGCGCCGGTCAGGTTCGCCGCCCGCACGATGGAAACGTTCGGCGCCTCCCAGACCTTCTCCGGATAGACGAAGGGCGACTTGCCGTCCCTGTTTGATTTATGGGTGACCGGATCCTTGGTCGGCGCGACATAATTGGGCATGGCGGTCTCATCGCTGATTGCCCCTTGCACGATCAGCTTCGGATCGGCCCTTGCCGCCGCCACCGCCTGGTCGACGATCGAATTGTCGCCGAGCCGCGAAGGATTGAACACCAGGAACAGCACGGCGCGCTTGGCTGCCTTGATGCGGGCGAAGAGGTCCTCGAGATCGACCGGCCGCACCGAGATGTCCTTCTTGTTGCGCTCGGGATCATTGGGCGAGAACCACACCGTCATGCCGTCCAGCGCCGCCGTGGCGCCGCTGAGCGGGTTTGGCCTGTGGTTCTCCCTGCGAAACGGCACGCCTTGCGTCTGCGCGACATGGCCGGCGGCGCTTTCCGTGGCCGGCGGCGGGAACAGGTCGGCCTTCATGCGCTGCCAGTAGGCGTCGAATATCTCGGCCATCGCCGGGTCGTCGCGGATGAAGGCGTTGTTGGATTGCCCGCAAATGCCCGTCGAGGTCCAGTTGGTGCTGCCCGTCATCACCGATTGCGGCTTGCCCTGGGCATCGCGATAGACGGCGAACTTGTTGTGGCCGATATGGTTGTTGTTGAACAGGCGATCCGTCACCGCGACGCCTGCGTCGTGCAGCCGCTTCCTGTAAGGCGCGTTGCCAGCGTCCCAGGCCTTCGTCTGGTCATCCCTGCCCGAGTTGGAAAGAATGACCTCCACGACATCCTTGGCGGCAATGATTGCGTCGCACAGTTCGTCGTCGCCAAGCTCGTAGAGCGCAAGCCTGACCGTGCCGCCCTCGGCCTTGGCCCGCTTCAGCAGGCTGGTCAGCACATCAGGCACGTCGCCATGCAGGTAGGCGCGTATCTTGCTGGTCGGGTCCTGCAGCACAGCCCTGATCTTGTCGCGCTGCCCGACCTTGATGCCGGCCTCGGCCAGCGCGCGCGACATCCATTGCGTCGACAGCACGCCATTGGTGAAGGCGACGCGCGCCTTGCCGAACATCTGGCCGAGGAAGATCGGCGGACTGACCGCGCCCCGGCCGAGATAGCCCAGCGGCCGCGCTGGGCCGGTATAGGCCTTTTCGGGGCGCACCGGCACGGGATCGAGCCCCGCCTTCATGTCGCCGACTGGACGCACCCGGTAGGCGATCATTTCGCCATCTGGCCTGACATCGAGGCTGTCGCGGCGCCGCCGGACAGTGAGATCGCGCCAGAATGTCTTCTGCACCGGCCAGACGCCGGTATCCTGGGGGATCCAATCCTTGTTGCGCTGTCCCTTGAAGGGCACCCAGGACGCCAGGCAACGCTCCTCGCCGGTGTCGGGATAGAGGCGGACGATCTCGAAGCCCAGGCAGCCCGGGATCATCCCGTCGAGGTCCCAGGAGAGGAACGCGACTTCGTTGTTGGTGGCGGCACGCACTTTGACGACGTCAGGCATGGCTCTCCCTCCGGAGATATTCGACGCACAAGTTTATCAGAAGCAAAAGACGATACTGCAACGAATGGCGCCCCCTTATCCGCGGGCCCGCCTCGGGACCACGCAGCTGCCGTTCCGGCATGTCGCTTCCCTCGCTCTAGTGGTCGCCGCCTCCGCAATGGCCGGACAGCCGCCGGTCCATTATGCCGCCCACTTTCGCATCGTACGAGGCCCCTCATGACCGCCGCCCTTCAACCCGCCGAACCGGCATTGGCAACCGATCGTGCCCGCCGCGGCGGCCGCGCCGGAAAACGCGCAGGCGGCTCGGCCGCGTTCGAGCAGCCGCCGTTCCGCCAGCTGAAAATCCCGCTCCAGCCGACCAAGCTGGTTTCCGACGACGAGCTGGAATCGATCCACCTGGCCTCGCTGCGGGTGCTGAAGGAGATCGGTGTCGACGTCCTGCATGACGAAGCCCGCCGCATCATGAAGGAACACGGCGCCGACGTGCGCGAAGGCAGCGAGCGCGTGCGCTTCGACAGCGACATGATCCTCGATCTGGTGTCGCACTGCCCACCTGAATTCACTATCCATGCCCGCAACCCCGCGCACAATGTGCGCTTCGGCGGCGACAACCTGATCATCTCGATGATGGCCTCGGCGCCCAATTGCTCGGACATCGATCGTGGCCGCCGGCCCGGCAACCAGCAGGACTATCGCAATTTCCTGCGCCTGGCGCAGATGCACAACATACTGAACTGCACGGGCGGCTATCCGGTCGAGCCGATCGACATCCACCCCTCCGTCCGGCACCTCGAATGCATCCGCGACCTCGCCACGCTGACCGACAAGGTGTTCCACATCTATTCGCTCGGCAAGGAACGAAATGTCGACGGCATCGAGATCACCCGTATCGCGCGCGGCATCAGCCACGAGCAGTTGGTCGAAGAACCGTCCGTCTTCACCATCATCAACACCAATTCGCCGCTGAAACTCGACGTGCCGATGATGGAAGGCATCATCCAGATGTCGAGCAAGGGCCAGGTCGTCATCGTCACGCCGTTCACCCTGTCGGGCGCCATGGCGCCGGTGACCATTGCCGGCGCGCTGGTGCAGCAGAACGCCGAGGCGTTGTCCGGCATCGCGTTTGCCCAGATGGTCAGGAAGGGCGCGCCGGTCGGTTATGGCGGCTTCACCTCCAACGTCGACATGAAGTCCGGTGCGCCCGCCTTCGGCACGCCCGAATACATGAAGGCGCAGCTCGTCGGCGGCCAGCTCGCCCGCCGCTATAACATCCCCTACCGCACCTCCAACACTTGCGCCGCCAACACGGTCGACGCACAGGCCGCCTATGAAAGCGTGTTCTCGCTGTGGGGCGCCATCCAGGGCGGCGGCAATTTGATGATGCACGCCGCCGGCTGGCTCGAAGGCGGCCTGCGCTGCTCCTACGAGAAGACCATCCTCGACATCGACCTGTTGCAGATGGTGGCGGAATTCTTGACCCCGCTCGACCTGTCCGAACAGGCGCTTGGCTTCGACGCCATCCAGTCGGTCGGCCCCGGCGGCCACTTCTTCGGCACACAGCACACGCAGGACCGCTACAAGACCGCCTTCTACTCGCCGATCCTGTCCGACTGGCGCAATTTCGAGACCTGGGCGGAAGCCGGCTCGCCGACGGCGCTCGAAAAGGCCAACAAGGTGTGGAAGGAGCGGCTGGCCTCCTATGAGGAGCCTTACATGGACCCGGCGATCCGCGAAGAGCTCAACGCCTTCGTCCAGAAACGCCGCGCCGAAGGCGGCGCCCCGACCGATTTTTGATCTGTATTGGCTTCATGAGCAGTCGACCCCCACTCCGTCGAGCTGCGCTCGACACCTCTCCCCCGATCGACGGGGGAGAGGAAGGGCGTGAGCTTGGCCGGGCTGGCTCCCTTCCTCTCCCTCCGGAGGGGGGAGAGGTGGCGCTGCGAAGCAGCGACGGAGTGGGGGAAGCCGCTCGTAAAACCCGCAGTCGCCGAAAGTCAGTTACAACCCAGAGAGCCAGGAAACTCAGGCAAGGCAACAATCAGGCCGAAGCACTGCTTTGGCTCGAACTAAAAGCCCGCAGACTTGGTCGCTACAAGTTCACACGCCAGTTCTCTATCGGACCATACTACGCCGATTTCTGTTGCCGCGAAAAATGGTTGGTCGTCGAGCTCGACGGCTCACAGCACGCCGACAGTTCCTACGACCGCCGCCGCGACGATTTCATGCGCGCCCAAGGCTACTCGATCCTGCGCCTCTCGAAACATCGTACTCCCGTCTGTGAAACCGTCCTTGCTGCGCTCGACGGCAGGCTGACCGAAAACATCGCTGCATCCGACCTCCGCCTTGTTTTCACACCGCACTCACCCGATTCAATCTCTTCAAAAACGGACCTATCTTCATGAAATCCCATGTAAAAGCGGTTGTCATCGGCGGCGGCGTCGTCGGCTGCTCGGTGCTCTATCACCTGGCCAAGGCCGGCTGGACCGACATCATGCTGATCGAGCGTTCGGAGCTCACTTCCGGCTCGTCCTGGCACGCGGCGGGCGGCTTCCATACGCTCAACGGCGACCCCAACGTCGCCAAGCTGCAGGCCTATACCGTGCAGCTCTACAAGGAGATCGAGGAGCTTTCCGGCCAATCCTGTTCGCTGCACCTGACCGGCGGCGTGATGATGGCCGACTCGCCCGAGCGCATGGACTTCCTGCGGCTTGCCCATGCCAAGGGCCGCTATCTCGGCATGGATACCGAGCTGATCACGCCATCCGAGGCCAAGGCGATGTTCCCGCTGATGGACGAGACGAATTTCGTCGGCGCCATGTGGGATCCGGTCGAAGGCCATCTGGATCCGTCCGGCACGACGATTGCGTACTCGAAAGCGGCGAAGAAACTCGGCGCCGAGATCGTGCTGCGCAACCGCGTCGTCGAACTGACGCAGCAGGTCGACGGCACCTGGAACGTCATCACCGAACAAGGCACGGTTCACGCCGAGCATGTCGTCAACTGCGGCGGCCTGTGGGCGCGCGAGATCGGCCGCATGGTAGGCCTCGAACTGCCGGTGCTCGCCATGGAGCACATGTATCTCTTGACCGAGCCCATGCCGGAGGTCGAGGAATTCAACAAATCGACCGGCCGCGAGATGATCGGCGTCATGGATTTCAAGGGCGAGATC